>JBEEFV010000052.1:0-6428 GCA_041166405.1 Actinomycetota bacterium
CGCCGTTCATCAGTGACGGACCTACGCCGCACACGCCGCGAATCTCGCAAGGCCGTCTACCGTGTGCGCATGCCCAGCGTTGAGCGGTCGGCGTGGCTCCTCGGCTTGGCGACCACGTTGGCCAGCGACGACACGAGCCATGTTGACGCCGCCAAGGAACTCGTCGTGGTGGCGGAAGGCGACCATTCCGCACTCGAAGGCGCCTACGGGCGTTGCCTTGCGCTGATCTCCGTGCTGCCTGACGATGCGAACGCCCGCCGCGCCCTCGATCTCATCAACCGCGCCATTCGCCTGAGCGAGTCGCTGTAGGAGCGAACCGGCGACCAAAACCGCGCGACGACCACGACACCTGCGTGCCACACTCGTCGGTCGTGGGCGACGTGTTGCGGGCCAATGGACTCGTCAAAGCGTTCGGCGGCGTGTGCGCCGTCGACGGCGTCGACATCACCGTTGGCGCGGGTGAACGCGTCGCGCTGCTCGGACCGAACGGCGCGGGCAAGACCACGACGCTGCTGATGCTGCTCGGCGCCATCACTGCCGACCAGGGCACCATAGAAATGGCGGGCTACCGGCTGCCGCACGAGCGTTCGGCTGCGGCTGGCCAAGTCGGGTTCGCGGCGGGCTACCTCCCCCTCGCCGAACGACTGCGCGTGCACGAGTACCTCCGCATGTACGGACAGCTCTACGGCGTCGCCAATCCGTCGGACCGCATCGCCCGCACGCTCGAACGATTCGGCATCACGCATCTCGCCAATGCGATGGGCACCGAGTTGTCGTCCGGCCAGCGCACGCTCGTCGGGATCGTCAAAGCGATGATCCACGAACCACAACTCCTCGTGCTCGACGAGCCGACGGCGTCGCTCGACCCGGATGTCGCGCGCCGGGTGCGCACGAACCTGCTCGAGATCTGTTCCGAACGCGGTACCGCGCTGCTCGTCACAAGTCACAACATGGTGGAGGTCGAACGGCTCTGCGAGCGCGTCATCTTCTTGTCGCACGGCAAGGTTGTTGCCAACGGCACGCCCGACGAGATCACGGCGAGCTTTGGCACCACCGATCTCGAGGCGTTGTTCTTGCATCTCGCCGACCGCCAACGCGCCCACGGCACCGGTCGGAGCGAGACCACATGAACATGAGCCTGCATTGGTTGCGCATTCGCGCCATCGCGCGCCGGCATTGGTACGTGTTGTTGCGGAGTCCGCATCGCCTCTTCGACGTGACGGTCTGGCCCTTGATCGACGTGCTGCTCTTCGGTTCGATCGGCGTGTACTTCACCCGTGGTGGCGGTCCGCCGACCCACGCGTCGCAGGTTGCCTTCGGTTACATGCTGGCCGGGGTGTTGCTCTGGCATGTGGTGTACCAATCGTCGATCGGGTTGGCGACGGGGTTCATGGAAGAGACGTGGTCGCGCAACCTGCTCAACCTGATCGTGACGCCGATGACCGAGATCGACTACATCGGCGGTGTCGCGCTGTTCGGGTTGGTGAAGCTTGCGACCGGCTTGATCGTCGTGGCCCTCACCGGGCTGGGCTTCTACGCGTTCCACGTCACCGATCTCGGTGTCGCCGCCATTCCGATCGTCGCCATCCTCCTGGCCGTCGGATGGGACATTGCGCTCATCGTGATCGCGCTCACGTTGCGATTCGGCTCAAGCGCCGAACCGCTCGCGTGGGGACTGCTCTTTCTCGTGATGCCGCTTTCCGGCGTCTTCTACCCGATCCGTGCATTGCCGTGGCTCTTACGACCAATCGCCCGTGCCCTTCCCACGACGCATGCGTTCACGGCGGCGCGCGCCATCTACGCGGGTCGGTCGTTGCCCTGGCGCGAAGTGGGCATCGCGGCCGTCTCCGCCGTCGGTCTGACCGCACTGGCCCTGATGTTCACGGCCGCCATGCTCGCCACGTTCCGGCGCCGCGGCTTCGTCACGCGCTACTCCTAGTGCCCTGGCCGGTCGGGGCACTAGTTCTGCCTTGTTGCCGGGCCTCAAGATCGGGATGGCCGCGGCCGACAGGTTCTGCAACGACGTTCGCCCCCGAACGTCCGACCTGGGGAGTACCCGATTTGGGCCGGACCTGTCCCGACCGCCCTCGCCGGCGCCGTGCTGTAGCGGCGCCCGCGAACCGCAAGCCGACCGCGAACCGGCAGCACCGCGCTCGGTGCGCATTGGGGGCCGTCACGTGTTTCGGTCTCGCCGTCGCCTACATCGCCGAGGCGTGGCGCATCATCTTCACGTTGCGCATCGGACCCGTGGTCGCGGTCATCGACGAGGCGCACGGCCATGGCATCCACTCGGGAGACTTCATCGGGATCGTCTGCGCGCTCCTCGCGCTCGGGCTCCTCATCGGTGGTGCAGTACTGCTCGATGATGCCGTCGGGAGCGCGGCCCGGCTCGCGCCCGTCACAGTGCCATCGCGGTCACGGCGTCGCCGGCACGCCCCCATCACGGCGATGGCCACTGGCGTCCGCACGTCTGCAGGCCGGCGGCCCGCGCTCGCCTTCGCCCCATCCAGGCGCCACCGCCGGTCGCGGCGGGCCTGGAACGCTCCCGTCGCCACCGCGTAGACCGCTGAACTGCGTTTGCCTGGCCATCGCGCCGGGTAGGGACGTCTGACCCCAGACCCGACACGCCGTCGCGGCTGCGCGAGGACTCCGTGCACGATCTCAGGGACTTCAACCTCAGCGACGTCGTCGAGTGTGCATCCGCACTCCGTCAGATCGCCAGTGGCGCCGCCTCGTTCGAAGATGTCGCCCGCTTCATCGTCGACTACCTGGCCGACCAACTCCTCGACAAGCGCTCGGGCACCCCCGCGTGCGTGGCTGTGCGAAGTTACGCGTCGGATCGCGACACCGAGAACGTGTGGCTAGTCGCCGCGTCCGGTGAGCACGCGACTACGGGCGACGATTCACCGGCGAACACCGCGCTCATCGGCCAGCTGTTTGATCAGCTCCAGAACGAACCCACGAGCGCGACAGTCCTGCACGTTTCCGACGCTGTTCCCTCGAGCACTGCTGTTCCGCCGAGCACTGCTGTACCGCCGAGCACTGCTGTACCGCCGAGCACGGCATTTCCGCCGCGCACCGAGGGGATCATCGGCTTCGCCGTCCGCCTCCCCGCGGCACGAGACGTCGCGTTCGTGCTGTACACGACAGTGCCCGAACCGCCAGCGGTTGCAACGATGCTGCAACCCATCGCCCTCAGTGCTGGTCTCGCCCTGCTCGACGTTTGCACCGACGGCGATCAGGTTGCGTTGGCGCGGAACCAGATCTTGCACGAACTGCTCGACGCCCATGAGGCAATCATGCGCGATCAGTCGTCGCGTCTGCGACGCGCCGTCGACGACGCTGCGATGCGCGCCGACGAGCTCGCCGCGTCCCGTGACGCGCTCGCCGCGAGCGAAACGACGAGCGCTGCGCTGGAAGCAACGTCGAAGGACGCACTGTTCACCATCGACAGCGCCGGCCGCGTACACGACATCAATACCGTCGCCGAGCGCATGTTCGGATGGCGCCGCGACGAGGCGGTTGGCCGCGACCTCTCCGAACTGGTGATCCCACCGGCGCTCCGCGAACTTCACCACCGCGGCCTTGCGCGCGCCCGGGACGGTAGCGCGACGCCGCTGCTGGGCCGGCGCGTCGAAATGACCGCGCAAGATCGCCACGGCAACGAGTTTCCCGTCGAGATCCTGATCACATCGTTCTGGCGCGCCGGCGAGCTCATGTTCGCGGGTTCAGTCCGCGACCTCACCGACCTCAAGCGCATCGAGCGCCAAGCGGCAGAAGAAGCGCGCGCCTATGAAGCGTTGCGGCGCATCGGCGGTGAAGTGCTGGCCGAACTCGAAATCGACCAGTTGCTGCAGACCATCACGGACGAAGCGACCGACGTGATCGACGCCAGCTTTGGCGTGTTCGTCTGGCCGCACGGACACGGCACCGAAGGCAACGTGGAGATCGGGGCGCGTTCCGGTGTCGCGCCCGCGCCCGAGAAGGAGCGAGCACACCTTCCCGCCGGTGCGTTGCTGTCGCCCATCTTCCACGGCGACGTGTTGCGCATCGACGATCTCGGCCGTGAACCTCACTACGACCCGTTGCCATCCGAAGCACTGTGGGGCTACGGACCGATCCGCAGCTATCTCGCCGTCCCGGTGGTGTCGCGCCACGGTGACGTGATCGCGGCTCTTGCCTTTGGGCACGCGCGGCGCGCCATGTTCGACGAACGCGACGAACGGGTTGTCGCTGGCATCGCCGCGCAGGCGGCCATTGCCCTCGAAAACGCTCGCCTGTACCAGGCAACGGAACACGCCCGGCTCGTCGCCGAACGAGCAGCCGACCGCCTCGCTCGTCTCCAGCTGCTGTCGGAGGCGCTGTCCGACCCGTGGGATCACGACGAACTGGCGGAGCTGATCGTGACGCATGTGCGCGACGCCCTCGATGCCGAACAGACTGCATTGTTGGTGTGCGACGAGCGCGGCGATCTCGAGATGGCTGCCGAGGTCGGATTCGACGACGGCGTCGCGAATGAGTTCCGGTATGTCGCGCGCGATGCACCGTTGCCCGTCGCCGACGCGCTGCGCAACGACGAGCTGGTGTTGCTCGGTAGCGTCGGAGAGCGCGACCACCGCTATCCCCATCTCGCGGACCGGACTCCGATTCATGCCGCGTCGTATGCGTGCGTGCCGCTCGTGTTCGAACGGCGCCGACTCGGTGCACTCGCGCTCGCGTGGGATCAACCGCGCGACTTCGATTACGACGATCGTCGCCTCCTCGCCGCACTTGGCGACCATGTCGCGCAAGCCCTCGAGCGGAACCGCCTGCACCAGGCGGAGCGGGACGCCGCGGCGCGGCAGAGCTTCCTGGCCCGTGCCGGTGTGGTGTTGGCATCGTCGCTCGATTACGAGGCGACCTTGTCGCGCGTGGCGCGCCTCGTGGTGCCCGAGCTCGCTGACAGTTGCACGATTCACCTCTACGAACACGGCGCGCTCCCGATCGTCGGGCTCGCCCACGCCGACCCGGCCCTCGAGTCGATCCTGCGCCGGCTCTCACAAACCGCGGCGCCCGAACACCACCAGGCGCTGCTCGACGTCGCCACGAGTGGCCGGCCTTCCCTCCTCGCCGACGTGCCGGCAGCCACCGCGCACGCGACCGCGCGCAACGCCGAGGAACGGGCGTCCCTCGATCGCCTGGGCATTCGCTCAGGACTCGCAGTACCGCTGGTTGCGCACGGGCAGACCCTCGGTGTGCTCGCGCTCACGATGGGACGGTCCGGCCGACGGTTCGGACCCAGCGACCTTCGCGTCGTCGAAGACGTTGCCCGCCGGGCTGCACTCGCGATCGACAACGCCCGCACGTTCCAGTCGCGCAGCGAGGCGGCCCGAACGCTGCAGACGAGCCTTCTGCCGCCGACGCTGCCGTCGGTACCGCGTATGGAACTCGCCGCCCGCTACCGCCCGGTCGAGGATGGCAGCCTCGTCGGCGGCGACTTCTACGACGTCTTCCCCCTCGATGACGGGCGGTGGGGTGCCGTGATGGGCGACGTCTCGGGCAAGGGTGTGGGCGCCGCGTCGCTTACCGCCCTCGTTCGCTACACCATCCGCGCCGCCGCGCTCCGCGAGTCGTCACCCGCCGCGGTGTTGCACCTCCTCAACAAGGCCGTGCTCGACTACGGCGCCAGCGACCGCTACTGCACCGTCGCCTATCTCGTGCTCGAACCCGATGAGGGGCGGGTGACCGTCCGCGCGGCGCGGGGCGGACACCCGGCGCCGTTGAAGGTGACCCTCGATGGGCAGATCGAGCTCGTCGGCGTGCCCGGAACAGGCATCGGGCTCCTCGACGACCTCGACGTCGTCGACGCGGTCACCGAGTTGCACGTCGGCGAATTGCTCGTGCTCTACACCGACGGGATCACCGAGGCGCGCGCCGCCGACGGGCAGTTTGGGGCTGAGTTGCTCCCGATGGTGTTGGCTCGCCACGGCGGCGAACCGGCCGAAACGGTGGCCGCGGCCGTCGAACGGGCCGTGGTCGAGTTCACCGGCGGCCACCATCGCGACGACATGGCCCTGCTTGTCGGTCGGGTCACCGACCTTCCGTAACGGAACGGTCCGCGATCGCGGGCACAATGGTGGGGCTATGACGATGACCGAAGACGAACGGGGCGCGCGCCTCCGTGACCTGATGGGCCTCATCGATCTCATGCGACCCGCCGTGCAGTCTGACGGCGGCGACCTTGCGCTCGTGAACGCCGACGTGGAAACCGGCGTGGTCGAGGTGATATTGCAGGGATCGTGCAGTTCCTGCGCGATCAGCGCGACCACCCTGCAGGCGGGCGTCGCCCGCATGCTCAAGGACCGGCTGGACTGGGTCACCGAGGTGATCGGCGGCGTCGACGATTCGATCGACGGCGACGAATCGGCGGCTATGGGCCGCGGGGCATA
>JBEEFV010000053.1:0-22567 GCA_041166405.1 Actinomycetota bacterium
GACAGCGTCTTAGCGACAATCTGCGGGTTCGAACCCGACGTCGTCATTCACGGCGGCGCGTGGACCGCCGTCGACGCGTGCGAGGGCGATCCCGACCGCGCCTTCGCCGTCAACGGGTTCGGCACGCGCAACGTCGCCGAAGCGGCGCGTCGCGTCGGTGCGCACGTCGTCTACGTGTCGACCGACTACGTGTTCGACGGCGCCAAAGACAGCCCATACCGCGAGTGGGATCCGACGGAGCCGACGTCCGTGTACGGCGCGTCGAAGCTCGCGGGCGAGCGTGAGATCGATCCCGGCAGCGCCATCGTGCGCACGAGTTGGGTGTGCGGCGTCCACGGAAACAACTTCGTCAAGACGATGCTGCGGCTGGCCAACGAGCGCGACACCTGGGGCGTCGTCGACGATCAGCGCGGCTGCCCTTCCTTCACCGCCGACCTTGCTGTCGCCATCAAACAGCTCGCGGTGGGCCGTCTCCCTGGCGTGTTCCACTTGTCGAATCAGGACGAGACGACGTGGTACGGATTCGCGCGCGCCATTCTCGAAGCCGCGGGACATGACTCGTCGCGGATCACGCCGATCACCACTGCTGAGTACCCGACGCCCGCGGCGCGTCCCGCAAACTCGGTGCTCGACAACTTCGCCTGGCGCGCCGCCGGCTTCGCTCCGCTCGACGAGTGGCGCGTCCCGTTGGCGCGCATGGTGAAGGCCATCACCTGAGCCTCCCGTAACCTTGGGGCGATGGCTGACATTGCAGTAATCGGCACCGGCTACGTCGGGCTCACAACCGGTGCCTATCTGGCGCACCTCGGACACAACGTCGTGTGCGCGGACGTGCTGCCGGAGAAGGTCGACGCGCTCAACCGCGGCGAGATCCCGATCCACGAAGCGGGGCTCGACGAAATGGTCGCCGAAGGCGTGAAGGCGGGGCGTTTGCGGTTCGTGCTCGGCGCGGTGACGGCCGTGGTCGACGCCGACTTCGTCTTCCTGTGCTTGCCGACGCCCCAAGGCGAAGACGGATCGGCCGATCTCTCCTACGTTGAGGGTGTCGCCCGCGAGATCGGGCCACACGTGCGGCCCGAGAGCATCGTCGTCAACAAGTCGACCGTTCCCGTCGGCTCGAATCTCCGCGTCGCTTCGCTACTCGGCCGCGACGACGTCGTCGTCGTGTCGAACCCCGAGTTCCTGCGTGAAGGCCAGGCCCTCCAAGACTCGCTAAACCCCGATCGCATCATCATCGGGTCGAACGACCAGGAAGCCGCGCTGCGACTCGCCGAGCTGTACGAGTCGCTCCATGCGCAAGTGCTCGTGACCGACCCTGCGTCTGCGGAAACGATCAAGTACGTCGCCAACGCGTTCCTCGCCACGAAGGTTTCGTTCATCAACGCCGTCGCCCACTTCTGCGAACTCGTAGGTGCCGACATCAAAGACGTCGCCCTCGGCATGGGCCAAGACAAGCGCATCGGCTTCGAATTCCTCCGCCCCGGTCCTGGTTGGGGTGGTTCTTGTTTTCCCAAAGATACGCGGGCACTGATTCACATGGCCGAGGACCGCGGGTACGACTTCGATCTGCTGCACAGCGTCGTGGCGGTGAACGATGAGCAGTACGAGCGGGTCGCCGAGAAGATCGCGTTTGCTGCGGGCGGGTCGCTCGAAGGCAAGACCATCGCCGTGTGGGGTCTCACGTTCAAGGCGCGCACCGACGACACGCGCGAGTCGCCGTCGTTGTTCGTCATCGACCGACTGTTGGCGCGCGGCGCGAAGGTTCAGGCGTTCGATCCGATGGTGAAACGCCAACTCGACGGAATCACCGTGTGTGACGACGCCTACGCCGCGGCGGAAGGTGCGTCCGCGCTCGCCGTGCTCACGGAGTGGGAAGAGTTCCGCTTCCTCGACTTGGCCAAGGTGCGCGCGGTGATGGCGAGCGCGAACTTGGTCGACGCTCGCAACCTGCTCGACCCCGCCGCCGTGCGCCGGCACGGGTTCACGTACGACGCGATCGGTCGGCTGTAAGTAGATGCGCGTCGTCGTCACTGGGGGTGCCGGGTTCATCGGGTCACATCTGTGTCGCGCGCTGTTGGGGCGCGGCGATGAAGTGATCGCCATCGACAACTTGCTCACCGGCAACATCGCCAACATCGAAGAGCTGTTCGCCGACGCCGCCTTCACGTTCATGCGCCACGACGTGAGCACCTACGTGCACGTTCCGGGCAAGGTCGACGCCGTCCTCCACTTCGCCAGCCCCGCAAGCCCGGCCGACTTCGAGCGCATTCCGATCCAGATCCTCAAAGTGGGAAGCCTCGGCACGCACCACATGCTCGGTTTGGCCAAGGACAAGGGTGCGCGCTTCTTCCTGGCGTCGACGAGCGAGGTGTACGGCGACCCCCAGGTGCACCCGCAGCCCGAGACGTACTGGGGCCACGTCAACCCGATCGGTCCTCGCGGCGTGTACGACGAGGCGAAGCGCTTCGCCGAGGCGATGACGTTTGCCTACCACCGCGCCCACGGCGTCGACGTCCGGGTGGCGCGGATCTTCAATACGTACGGCAATCGAATGCGTCCCGACGACGGCCGCGTCGTCACGAACCTCGTCGTGCAGGCACTCACGGGCCAGCCGTTGACGATCTACGGCGACGGCAAGCAGACGCGCAGCTTTTGTTTCATCGACGACGAAGTACGCGGTCTGCTTGCCCTGCTCGACTCGAACTACGTCGGACCCGTCAACATCGGTAATCCGTCGGAGTACACCGTCAACGAGTTCGCGGAGATCACGAAAGAGGTGACGGGCAGCGACTCCAAGATCGTGCACGTTCCGTTGCCCGTCGACGACCCGATGCAGCGCCGTCCCGACATCACGCTGGCGCGCGAAATTCTCGGATGGGAACCGACCATCGACTTGCGCGAGGGGCTTCAGCGGACCGCCGACTACTTCCGCCGCATCCTGCCGTAAGTGACCCGCGTCGCCGCCGTCATCGTCAACTACAACGCCGGCGCGTACCTCGTCGACTGCGTGCGCTCGCTGCGCGGCGCCGACGTGGGCGAGATCGTCGTCGCCGACAACGCGAGCACGGACGGGTCGCTCGAGGCGCTACGGCGCGCCGACGCTGACGTCATCGTCGTCGAAACCGGCGGGAACCTCGGCTACGGCGCCAACGTCAACCGGGGCGCGGCGGCAGTATCGGAGGACGTCGACGTGCTCGTGATCTGCAACTCCGACGTCACGGTCGAACCGGGGTCGATCAAAGCGCTGGCGGCCGCGCTGGACGCCGACGCAGAACTTGGCATCGTCGGGCCGCGGATCGACAACGTCGACGGAACGCTTTACCCGTCGGCGCGCGTCGTCCCGCGGACGGTCGACGCCGTTGGTCACGCGTTCATCGGGCTGGCGATGCCGAACAACCGCTTCACGCGTCGATACCGCATGCTCGACTGGGATCACGCGACGGCGCGCCGCGTCGACTGGGTTTCCGGTGCCTGCTTCGCCATTCGGCGCGAGCTGTTCCAACGCCTGCACGGGTTCAACGAGAACTACTTCATGTACCTCGAGGACATCGACCTGTGTCACCGCGCCGGGCTCGCCGGTGCGGCGGTCGGCTATGACCCGGCGGCGCAGGTCGTGCACGTCGGCGGCGTGTCGACGAAGCAACTCCCGTACCGCATGCTCGCCGAGCACCACCGCTCGGTGCTGCGATGGTGGTGGACCTCGCACCGCTGGCCCGTCCGTGCGCTGGCGCCGTTCGTCGCCGCGGGCTTGGGGGTGCGGTTCGTGGTGTCCGCGATCGTGCGAATGTTGCAGCACTCATGAGCGACGCCACAGACACGCCGTTACTCGGGCGCCAGGACGCCGTGCCCCGCCGCCGCTGGCGCTGGTTGCTTCCCCTCCTCGTCGTCGTCGCTGTCGTGGCGCTCGCAGCGAGCCTCGTCGTCCGCTCGCAAGGAGGCGACGACAACAGCCCCAAGGCCGTGCTCGACACGTACCTGACGGCCGTACAAGACGGCGACACCGCAGCTGCCTACGCGCGGCTGTGCGCCAGTTCGTCGTCACCGTCGAAGTCGGAGTTCGCCACGCAGGTTGCGCGGGAGCGACAGAACTTCGGCGGCGTCATCCGTCACCGGATGGGATCGCGGAAGAAGCTCGCCGACGGCGACGAAACGGTCAGCTACACGATCCAGTACCACAACACCTACCGCTGGTACGAGGCTCGCATGACGAACAAGACCGGCAGCTGGAAGGTGTGCGGATTCAAGGAAATTCCTCGCCCCGACGTGCGGATCCCGTTCGAACCCTTGCCGACGCCGGCCCCGGGCGCTGACACCAGCGACACCACGACCACGCAGTAGGGTCACTCCCCGCTATGGGTAAGGCATCGCAAGCAAAGAAAGTCAACCGCGCGGCGGCGACCGGAGGTGGCCGCACCGCCGGCAAGAAGACGCCGGTCCTGTGGTACAGCGCGCTTTTCGTCGTGGTCGTACTCGGCGTGCTCGGCGTGTTCACCGCGTCGAAAAACCTCGGCGAGAACGAGGCCAGCGCGTCGACGATCGCGCCGGTGGCGAACAAGGACCACTGGCACGCGGCGTACGGCTTCAACTTGTGCGGCAAGTGGGCCGAGCCGTTGGTTGACGGCCCCGCGGGTGACCAGCACGGCATCCACACCCACGGCGACGGTCTCGTGCACACCCACCCGTTCGACAGCACGACTGCAGGCAAGAGCGCGACGTTCGGCAAGCTGATGACCGACACCGGCGCCACCCTGACCAGCAGCTCCGTCAACTTGAAGCGCAAGGGCGAGAAGTTCAAGGACGGCGACAAGTGCGGCAAGAAGCCGGGCGAGCTGACCTGGTACGTGTTCAAGAACCTGAAGGACACGAAGGGCACGAAGATGTCGGGTGATCCTTCGGACTGGCGCATCAAGAACGGGCAGCTGATCACGATCAGCTTCAACCCGAAGGGCTTCAAGGCGACGCAGCCGCCGTCCGCCGCCACGCTGCCGAACCCGGGTGACTTGCAGCCCGCGACCCAACAGCCGACCGAGACGTCGCTGCCTGACGAAACCGCTACATCGACGCCGTGAAGGCGATCGTCCTCGTCGGTGGCGAGGGCACGCGACTTCGGCCGCTGACCTATACGACCCCCAAGCAACTGCTGCCCGTCGCGGGCGTGCCGATGCTGGAACGCTCGGTCGGTCATCTCGCGGCGCACGGTGTCGACGAGGTCATCTTGTCGATGGGGTACAAGGCCGACGCGTTCCTCGCGGCCTATCCCGATGGTGAGTGCGCGGGTGTCCGCGTGCGCTACGTCGTGGAAGACGAACCCCTCGACACCGGGGGCGCGATCGCGTACGCCGCCGACGAGGGCGGCATCGACGGTCGCTTCCTCGTCGTGAACTCCGACGTCGTCACCGACATGGACTTCAGCGCGCTCGTCGCCAACCACGACGCCTGGGGCGCGTTGACGACGATCGGGTTGACTCCGGTCGAGGACCCGTCGCGTTTCGGCGTCGTCGTCACCGAAGCCGACGGGCGCGTCACGGCGTTCATCGAGAAGCCGCCTGCGGGCACGGCGCCCACCAATCTGATCAACGCCGGCATCTACGTCATGGAGCCTGAGGCGCTCGACGTCATTGAGCGCGGGAGGCGGGTGTCGGTCGAGCGCGAGGTCTTCCCTGCGATGGTTGCGAACGCCACATTGTTCGCCGCAGCCGTCGACGGCTACTGGATCGACATCGGGAATCCCGTCGCCTACATCCAGGCGAATCTCGACGTCGCTGGCATGTCGGTGATCGATCCGACGGCGAAAGTCGACCCGTCGGCGGTGATCACCGACTCCGTGGTGCTTGATCACGCGCGCATCGGCCCCAACGCCGTCGTGGATCACTCGATCATCGGTTCGTGCGCCAGCGTGGGTGTGCGGGCGTCAGTGCGCGACTACGCCGTCGTGGGGCCCGCGGCGACGGTCGCCGACGGTGTCGAAGTTCGCGGCGGGACCGTGGAGTAGATGCGCTACCTGGTCACGGGCGGCGCCGGCTTCGTGGGGTCGAACCTCGTGGATCGACTGCTCGCCGAGGACCACGAGGTCGACGTCATCGACGACTTGTCGCGCGGCAAGTTGACCAACCTCGCCGAGGCCCGGGCGCGCGCGCAAGGTGCGTTGAAGATCCATCACCTCGACATCCGCTCGCGCGACACCGTCACGCTGATGGAACGACGCGCGCCGGAGATCGTCGTGCACCTCGCGGCGCAGATCGACGTGCGCGTGTCAGTGAACGATCCGGTGTTCGACGCTGAAGTGAACATCATCGGCCTGCTCAACGTGTTGGAAGGTGCACGCGCCGCAGACTCGAGCAAAGTGGTGTTCGCTTCGAGCGGCGGCACGATCTACGGCGACGTGCCGGACGATTCGCTCCCGATTCGCGAAAACCAACCGCAACGACCGCTGTCGCCGTACGGCATCGCGAAGAAGGCGTCGACCGATTACTTGCACGCCTACCGCGACCTGTACGAGCTGGACTTCACCTCGCTGGCGTTCGCCAACATCTACGGGCCCCGCCAGGATCCGCACGGCGAGGCAGGCGTCGTCGCCATTTTCACTCAGCTGCTGCTCGACGGTCGTCAGTGCACGATCTTCGGCGACGGCTCGCAGACGCGTGACTACGTCTTCATCGACGACGTCGTCGACTCGATCGTGCGCGCCACCGCGCGCGGCGGCGGCTTGCTGTGCAATATCGGCACGGGCGTCGAGACAACCGTGGTCGAAGTGCACGACAGCGTCGCCCGCGCTCTCGGTGTGAAGGCGCAGCCGATCTTCGCCGCGGAACGACCGGGCGAACTGCGACGCAACGCGCTCGACCCCGGCCGCGCGCAGATGCAGCTCGGCTGGCGACCCTTCACCGCGTTCGACGACGGCGTCGCGCAAACCGTCGACTGGTTCCACCAGCAACGCGAAGCCACCTAGCGGACTACTGACACACCGTGCACGTGCTCGACGACAGCACCGGCGGACTGACGTCGCCGTGCGCTGTAGGAGTCGCGTGCACCTCTAATCCGTGGGGGATGACGTCGCCCGTGTAGCCGAATGAGGTGATGGGCACGGTTGTTGCTTCGAGGGGCCGTGACCTTTGGAACGCCGTCGCGGCAGTGCGCGCCGTTACGTCGAGGTCCCTAGGTGGGATAGATCCGGGCTGTGGCCCGGACAGGCCGGTCGTGTCCTCGATGCGCTTGCTCGTGAGCCGGATCGACCGCATCCCCACGCGTGCCACCACGAACACGTAGTAGTGCTGCACGACGTTCGCGTCAGCCAAAACAACCTGGGCGTGTTCGATCGCGATCGCGTTGACGTGCCGCATGTCCGGCGCCGCGATGTTGTTCGTAGCGGCGAGGGGGAAGTGCGACAGGTTGCCGTCGTCGGTCACGACGACCAGCCGGGCGCGTCCATAGACGTCATCGCCGGCCAGGACGGCCAACCGACCGAACGCGACGCGCCCGGCGTAGAGCACGTGGACCTTGCCGCGGTGGCGGCCGGTTCCCCTAGGAAACGTCGGCGGCCTCGTCCGCGCCCCGCCCCCTGAACCATTCCCATAGCTCGGGTGATCCCACGCGCGGATAGCGGACGTTACGAACGCCGTATCACCGAGAAGATCGCCCGCCGGCTCCCAGCCATGCCACGGACTCGAGCTCGGCGTGCACGATGTGGCCGCGCAGACCGCGACGAGGATCGCGAGCACCTTTAGCGGGGTGAACAGCCGCATCGCGGTTGAAGATAACGCCGCTTCGGGTGCTCGAAACGCGGTTTCGCGACGCGGGCTAGCGGAACAAGTCTTCGGCGGGTGGGCGAATGATTTCGCTCGCCACCGACGCTTCGCGCAACCAGGTTGCGTCGACGCCGCGTACGACCGCGACGGGGATGCCCGACGACTTGCCCATGACGAGCTCGGCGGCGGACGCGATCTCGTCGGCGATGGCGACCTCGGTGACCTGCAGTTCGCGGCCGAGGGCGTCGGTTGTGCCCCGCAGGTCGACGACGGCTGCGATCCCGGCGACGCCGATGGCGACGTCCGTGAGCCCCTTGCGCCACGGCCGGCCGAACGTGTCGGAGATGATCACGCCCAAGTTGAGGCCGAGGTCGGCGCGCAGGCCGTCGCGGATGCGTCGAGCCGACCGGTCGCAGTCGACGGGCAGCAACGCGGCGTAGCCCGACGGCACGTTCGACAAGTCGATGCCGGCGTTGGCGCACACGAAGCCGTGCTTCGTCTCGCTGATGATCAAGTCGCCGCGGCGGCGCACGATGCGCACTGACTCTTCTTCGACCAGTGCCTTGGCCGACAGCGGATCTTCCGGGTTGACCGCGACGAGCCGCCCCTCGGCCTTCGACACGATCTTCTGTGTGACGACGAGCACGTCACCGTCCTGCAACTGGCCGTCGGCGGCCGTGGAGATGAGCGTTGCGATGCGATCACCGTCGTTGACCTCGCCGATGCCTTCGAGGCCGAAGATGGAAATCACGCAGGCGAGTTTGCCGCGTCGAGACACACACGGGCCAACGCTGCCGCGTCGTCAGCGCTGCGCATGATCGTGGGCGCGACCACGCACCGCATGCCCGCGTCTTCGACCGCGCTCGCCAGGTCGCGGTCGGCCTCGTCGACGACGAGCGTCGCCGCGAGATCGCGGTAGAGCCGCGCCACGCCCACGACGCTGGCGTCGTGGCCGAGTTCGCGGAGCATCCGGTCCGCCGGACCCTTCAACGCCGTCCCGGCAACGATCGGCGACACCGCGACGGCCTGCGCGCGGCGCGCCTCGACCGCGGCGCGTACCCCCGGCACGGCCAGCACGGGACCGATCGACACGATCGGGTTCGAGGGGCAGATCAGCATGACGTCGGCGTCTGCGATGGCGTCGAGCACGCCCGGCGCGGGCGAGGACTCGTCGGCGCCCGCGAAGCGCACAGCGGTGACGGTGACGTTGTGCTGTCGCCCGACGAAGTACTCCTGGAATCCGATCTCGCCTTCGCCTTCCACGGTCACCCGGGTCTCCATGCGGTCCTCGGTGACGGGGAGCACGCGCAACTCGAGGCCCCACGCGCGCACGATCTCCTCGGTCACCGCCGCGAGACCAAGCCCGTCGCGCAGCCGTTGCGTGCGGTACATGTGCGTCGCGAGGTCCTTGTCGCCCAGGCGAAACCACGTGAGCCCGTCGTAGCATTCGAGCGCGCTCATCGCCTGCCACGTTTCGCCCGCCAGCCCCCATCCCGTCTCGGGGTTGATGGCCTCGGCGAGCGTGTAGGTGATCGTGTCGAGGTCGGGGCTGATGTGCAGCCCGTGCAACGTGACGTCGTCGCCCGTGTTCACGATCGCCGTCACGTCGGGCGCGTCGACGGCGCGGATGACGCCGCGCAGCATCTTCGCTGCGCCGACCCCGCCTGCCAGCGCGCAGACGCGCGTCACAAGGTGATGACGCGCATCAGCGACGGCCCGCCCGTGCCCGAGCCCGCGACCACTGCACCACTCGGCGTGTGCGCCGCGGCGACGCGCGCGCCGTGGTCGCTCGACGTCTGGAACGCCATGAAGCCGGTGATCTCGTTGCCCTGCTGGTTCCAGACCCGCACGTGCGGCCCGCCCGGATCGCCGGCACCGGTGATGACTTCCTCGACGGCGTCGCCCGACACGTTGCCACCGCCGACGTACACGCCTCCCGTAAAGGACGGGTCGTACGCCATCCAGCCGCCCATGTCGACGCCCACGAGGCTGAACAGCCTCACGTGCGGTCCGCCGCCGGGGCCGGGCGCCGTGACGACGTTGGGCCCCGACCCGGCGACGCGTACGCCGCCGGTGAACTTCGGGTCGTACGCCATGAACTGGCCGCGCAAGCCGCCCTCGCGATCGAAGATCTTCACGTGCGGGCCGCCGCCGGCGCCGGCGCCGGTGATGATCTCGTCGCCGGGGTTCGTCGGATCGATGTCGCCGCAACCCACGTATACGCCGCCGGTGAACGACGGGTCGTACGCCATGAAGCCACCGCCGTGCGGCGTGCCGTCAGCGTCGAATGTGCGCACGTGCGGTCCGCCGCCGGCGCCGGGTGACGTCACGATCGAATCGGTCGCGTCCTCACCGAAATGGCACACGGCGACGCGCACGCCGCCCGAGAACTTCGGGTCGTAGGCCATGAACTCGACGCCGGTGGTGTCGCCGTTCGTGTCGAGCACGCGCACGTGCGGGCCGCCGCCCTTGTCGGCGCCGGTGACGATGCGGTCGACGTCGCCGCTGAGGTGACCGGCGGCGACGAAGACACCGCCGGTGAAGCCGGCGCCGTACGGGCTGGCACCGCCGAGGCTCATCAACGTGCTCGGCAGTGCGTTCGATCCCGAGCCGGGCGCAGCGTTGATGATCGACTGGAAAGCCGTCCCGCTCACGCGCTTGGTTCCGTCGGAGCCGGTGATGCGCACGCCGCCGTGCGCGGCGTCGATCACCTTGACGACGCGTCCCGAAACGCCGAGGGGGAGCAGGAACTCGATGGACTGCAACGTGCCGACGGCGGTCGCGGAGTTCGAGTTCACGAAGCTCTGCATTTGCGCGAGCGTCCACTCGCGCTTCCACGAGTGCAGCGTGTTCTGGCCGTTCGCGGCGTCGTAGGGATCGGGCACGCCCTTGAGGTACGGGACCGTGGCGCTGAAGACGTTCTCGCTGTTCTCGGTGTAGCCACCGGACGACGATGAGTAGAACGCCTGGATGACCGAGCCGTTGTACAGGCCCATCTCGTCGCCGGTGTTGTTGACCGCCGCGACCCAGTTGCTGCCGCCCGAACCGGTCTCCTTGTCGTAGCCGACGTAGTTCTGGTCGCGGACGTCGCCGTACAAGAACGTGGAACCGTGATCGAGCTTGTACTCGGCGTATGACCGAGCGGCGACGACCTGCGCCTTGAGCGCGTCAGCCGGCCACGACGACGGCACTTCCCCGAGCCCGCGCAGGTACTCGTTCATCGCCATGCTGGCGATCGTCGTGCGCAGCTCCGTCGGCGCCGGCGCGCTCAGTTCGAGCTGCCCGTACTTGTAATCGTGTCCGGTGTCGGCCACCGCAACGGGCGAGCCGTTGTACTGGATGTAGAGGTTGTCGGTACCGCCGCCGACCTGGCTGAGCACCTGATTGCCGGCGACGGACACGTCGAACTTTCCGTTGTTGACGGTGACGACGATGGCTTGGTTGGCCTCGGCGCCCGCCACGGTGTTGCCCTGCAACACGATGTTGACGTGCCCGGTCGGGGTGACCGTGAGGTCGGCGGGCGCGCTGTTGTCGTCGCCGATCTGGATCCGCACCTCGGGCTTCACGGTGCCCGGGCCCACCGTCGTGCTCGTGAAGTAGTGGCTGATGATGTCCTTGTAATTCCAGCCTTGCTGGGCGTAACCGAGCGCGCCGTACTGGCTCATGCCGACGCCGTGGCCGAAGCCGCCTCCTTCGATGTGGAACACAGACGGCGCCGCGCTGGCGGCGGGCGCGTGGACGGAGGCAACACCGAGAACCGACGCGATCAGCGCAGCCGCGGCGAACAGACGAACAAACAGTCGGGACACGATGCCTATCTTGTCCGACGGCGCAGGCGCGATGGCGCGCGCTTGGCAATCCCGACCGGTCCGTGGCGCCGAAACGTGCGATATGAGCGCCAAAGAAAGGCCCGCAGCCGTCGATATTGCATGCGTACGGGCGGCGGCAGCACGACGCTCCAGCGGCGTGGGAGTTCGTAGCGTTCGAGCGGTCGCTCGACGAACGGTTCGCTCGGCGCCACCACGTCGTTCCACGTCGGCGTACGGGCGACGGGGCGCGCTGTCGTCAGGATCTCGGCGTACGCGTGCGCCTGGAGATGCGGGGACCACCGCAAGAGGGCGTCGCGCCGCGCACGCGTGCCGAGCCGGCGCCGCAGCGGCGCGTCGGTAACCAACGCCTCGAGCGCGGCGCGCCACTCGTCGCTCGTGTGGGCCACGAGGCCGTTGCGGCCGTGCTCGATGGCCTCGCGGAACGGTTGTGTGGGCGACGCGATCGTCGGGGTTGCCACGAGCGCAGCTTCGAGCCACTTGATGGCGCTCTTCGCCTCGTTGAAGCGGCTGTTCGCGGTGAGCGGCGCCAGATTGACGTCGAGGTCGCGCAGCAGTTTGGGCAGCGCCGTCCAGTCGGTGAAGCCGACGCGCTTGACGCGCGACGCGAACTCGTCGAGCGCTTCGGACGGTTCGACGAGGCCGACGAGCCACAACTCGACGTCGGCGTGCGCGCGCAGCAACGCCGCGACGGCGGGCTCGACCATCGCCCAGTCGTGATCGTGGGTGTTGGTGCCCGACAGGTAGCCGATGCGCAGCGGGCCCGGCGTGCGCGGCTTGCGTAGCGCGGCGTCGCTCTGTTGGGCGACGAGCAGGCCTACGCCGTTGGCGAAGCGGTACGTCGGCAGTCCGGTGACGGACGCCGCGTGGTCGAGCAACGGTTGCGTGCTGCCGACGAACCCGTCGCACGCTTCCATGGTCGTGCGGTAGCGGCGCACGCCTTCGAGCCACAACGCCGCCTCGTCGGGAGGAAGGATCGACAGCGCCGGGATCTCGGCGGCAAGCTCGGGATCGAAGATCAGGTCGTCGACGTCGTAGAGCACCACGGCGCCGCGGGTGCGCGCGGCGCTGATGAGGTCGAGCACCTCGGCGGTGGCGGGCACGCGGTAGACGACGATGGCGTCGGCGACGCGCGCCAGTTCGGGCACCGAGGTGTCGCGGTAGTACCGCACGTCGGTGTGCACGCCGAGCAACCCCAGCGCTTCCGCCGGGAGGAACGCCCGGTACCGCAACGGCGCCCCGTCGATCCCCGCGATGAACAACACCCGCCCCACCCCGCGAACCTGCGTTCTGTCGCTCACGATTCGTGTGCGTGAGGACACAAGTTCGGAGTAGAGGGCGAGTAAGCCGTCGACTTGGTCGTCGATCGAGCGGACGGGAATGTCGTGACAGGCGCGGCGCATGGTGGCGACGAGCGACGGGTCGTCGATGAAGCGGCGCATGGCGTCGGCGAGCGCGTCGGCGTCGGCCGCGGGGACGACGAGACCGTTCACGCCGTCTTCGACGACCTCCTCGGGTCCGAGGGTATCGGTGCAGATGACGGGCACGCCCGCGGTCAACGCTTCGCGCGTCACGAGCGAGTGCGATTCGCGCATGATGCTCGGCACGAGCAACACGTCGGTGTTCGCCCACACGTCGGCCGCGTCGGCGGGCGCGAAGCTCGGCACGCTCTCGATCGGCAACCCCGCGAACGACACGTCGTTCGCCACCAAGAAGTCGTCGATGTCGTGGGCGACGACGCGCCAGTCGCCCGACGGGAGCGCGCGCACCGCGTCGAGCACGACGCGCACGCCCTTCATCTCGTTCCACCCACCGGTGTACCGAAACGTGAGCGTCACCGCGGCAACCCGTTCTCGTCGACGCGCAGCTTCGCGGGGTCGACGCCGTTGGCGGCCATGACCCCGGCGGCAGACGCTGACGGGCACAGCACCACGTCGACGTGTTGCAGCGCGGCGCGCAGTCGTTCGTTGCGCAACCCAAGCCAGCGATGGTCGACCTCGCACTGACACACGCCGCAGTCGACGACGAGGCTGCACGGCGTGTACGTGCGGTCGGCGAGGAACTGGCGCGCGCAACTCCACCAGAAGTCGTGCATCGTCAACACCACCGCGACACCCGCGGCCTTGGCCGCTTCGATCACGCCGACGCCGAGCGCTTGGCACGAGTGCACGTGCACAACGTCGGGTTGCGTGTCGACGAGCCAATCGACGTAGTCCGACGTGACCGTCGGGTTGTCGAAGTTGTTGGCGTCAGCCCACCCGACCCACGGATGAATCTCGATCCAGTGAACCGGTAGCCCCGTCTCGTCGACGTCGTCCCAGCTCTGTCCGGCCTGACGGCCGTAGTCGAGGTGCCCCGCGTACACGGCGACGTCGTGGCCTTTCGCGGCGAAGCCGCGCGCGAGTCGTTGCGGCGCGAGCGTGCCGCCCGAAGTGAAGTTCGGCGGGAAATGGGAAGTGACGACCCCGATCCGCATTGTGTGTTCAGCCTAAGGGGGTCAGTACGATGACCCCGTAATGGCGACGGTGTCGGAGCTGACCCAAGCCCGCGAGCTCTTCCGCAATCTGACGCTGCGGGAACTGCGCGGCAAGTACAAGCGGTCAGCTTTGGGCTGGGCGTGGTCGATGATCAACCCCCTGGCCACGATGGGCATTTTCACCGTCGTCTTCCACTTCCTCATCAACGTCGAGCCCGACCGTGGGCACCCTTCCGGCCTCAAAAGCTTCCCGTTCTTCCTGCTGTGCGGGTTGCTCCCGTGGAACTTTCTGCTCAACGGGTTGATGAACGGCATGGGCGCGCCGCTCGCCAACGGCGGTCTGATCAAGAAGGTGTACTTCCCACGCGAGGTGCTCACGGCGTCGGTGGTCGCAGCGTGGGCCGTGCAGTTCCTCATCGAACTCGCGGTGTTGATGATCGCGCTGTTGTTCGTGGGCAACGTCGCCTTCGCGTTCATCCCGGGGGTCTTGCTCGTACTCGTGATCCAGATGTTCTTCACCTATGGGATCGCGCTCGCGCTCGGCGCGCTCAACGTGTACTTCCGCGACGTGCAGCACTTCATGGGCTTGTTCACGCAGCTGTGGTTCTACGCCACACCCGTCGTGTATCCGCTCTCGCTCGTCGAAGGCCATCGCTCGATCTACAACGTCTACAAGCTCAACCCGATGGTGCGGTTCGTCAGCATGTATCGCGACCTCATGTACGACTTGCGCTGGCCGCCGATGTACGACATCGCTTACGTCTTGGGTTGCGCGATCCTGAGCGTGCTGGTCGGGCGCTGGATCTTCCTGAAACTCGAGCCGCGCTTCGCCGAGGAACTGTGACCGACGCTGCCGTCGTCGCGGAAAACGTCTCGAAGCGATTCCGGCTGTATCACGAGCGCAATGACTCGTTGAAGGTCGCGCTCATGCGGCGCGGCCGCGCGAAGTACGAGGAGTTCTGGGCGCTGAAAGACGTGTCGCTGGAAGTGCCCACCGGTTCGACGTTCGGGCTCATCGGCGAGAACGGCTCTGGCAAGTCGACGCTGCTCAAGTGCATGGCGCGCATCCTGCGCCCCGACAAAGGCCGCACCGCGGTGGTCGGCAAGACGAGCGCGTTGCTCGAAGTCGGCGCGGGGTTTCACCCGGAACTGTCCGGGCGCGACAACGTGTACCTCAACGGTTCGATCCTCGGCCTGTCGAAGAAGGAGCTCGACTCCAAGTTCGACGCGATCGTCGACTTCGCCGGCCTCGAGCGGTTCATCGACACCCCGGTCAAGAACTACTCGTCGGGCATGTACGTGCGCCTCGGCTTCTCCGTCGCCATCAACGTCGACCCCGACGTCTTGCTCGTCGACGAGATCCTCGCGGTGGGCGACGAGAACTTCCAGCGCAAGTGCTCGGAGAAGTTCGCCGACTTGCACAACGCCGGCAAGACCATCGTCGTCGTCAGTCACGCGTTGCCGACGGTGCGCAACCTGTGTGACCGCGTCGCGTTGCTCGAACACGGCGTTCTCAAAGCGGTCGGGCCTGCGGGCGAAGTGATCGACGACTACATGCTCGATGCCCACGTCGAACGGCACGACGACGGGACCGGCGGTTCGCGCTGGGGTTCGGGCGAGGGCCGTATCGAGCGCGTCGAGATCATCGGCGCCAACGGCGTTGCGACCCAGACGGTGCGCACGGGTGATCGCATCACGATCCGCCTCCACTATTCGACGCGCGAGCCGATCGAACGTCCGGTGTTCGGCATCGGCATCGAAACCCTCAGCGGGGTGTCGATCGCGGGACCGAACACCCGCGACGTCGACGTCGTCCCCGAGAAGATCAACGGCACCGGGGTCGTCGAGCTGACGATCGATCGGGTGATGCTGCTTCCCGGCACCTACGACATCGCGACGGGGCTGTACGACTACAGCGCGACGCATCCGTTCGATCACTGCCTGCACGCGCTGCGTTTCGACGTCGAGGCGGGCGCGCCGCGCCAGCAGCACGGCCTGTTGGCGCTCGACGCGAAGTGGACGATCGACGGCGCGTGAGAGTTCTTGTCATCACGAACGACGCGCTGGGGGCGCGGATGGCGGGGCCTGCGATCCGCGCCTGGAAAATGGCGACCGCGCTGTCGGCGCGCGGCCACGACGTCACGCTGTTCACGACGGGGAACTGCGACCCGCTGCCGGCGCCGTTCACGGTTCGGCGCGGCTGGACCGACGAGCTGAAGCAGGCCGAAGCGTGGTGCGACGTGATCGTCTTCCAGGGCTTCGTGATCGACGGCCAGCCGTGGTTGGCGCACACCGACAAGACCATGGTCGTTGACCTTTACGACCCGTTCCACCTCGAACAACTTGAGCTCTCCCGCGAGACCAGCGAGCACGACGTGCGCGTCGAAGTCGTCGCGTCGACCGTGGCGGTGCTCAACGAACAGATCGCCCGCGGCGACTTCTTCCTCTGCGCCAGCGAGAAGCAGCGCGACTTCTGGCTCGGCGCGCTCGGCGCGCTCGGCCGCATCAACCCACTGACCTACGACGCCGACCCGTCGCTGCGGTCGTTGATCGACGTCGTGCCGTTCGGCGTCGATGACGAACCGGCATCGCAGAACCGCCACGAGATTCGTGGCGTCGTCGACGGCATCGGCAGCGACGACGAGATCCTGTTGTGGGGTGGTGGCGTCTACAACTGGTTCGACCCACTGACGCTGATCCGCGCCGTCGACGCGTTGAAGGAGCGCCGGCCCGCGCTGCGTCTGTACTTCCTCGGCATGAAGCACCCGAACCCCGAGGTGCCGCAGATGCGCATGGCGACCGAAGCCATGGCGCTCTCGGACGGCCTTGGCCTCACGGGGACGCACGTCTTCTTCAACCATGACTGGGTGCCGTACGAGCAGCGCGCCGACTGGCTGCTCGACGCCGACATCGGCGTGAGCACGCACCTCGATCACGTCGAGACCGCGTTCTCGTTCCGCACACGCGTCCTCGACTACCTGTGGGCGGGCCTGCCGATCGTGTGCACCGCCGGTGACGCCATGGGCGAGCTCGTGACCGACCACGGACTCGGCGCCGCGGTGCCCGCGGACGACGTCGCGGCGCTGGCGCGCGCCCTCGGCGAACTGCTGGCGGACAAGGCGGCGCGCGCCGACGCGGCCGCCGCCGTACGCAAGATCGCGCCCGAGTTCGCGTGGAGCCGCGCACTCGCGCCGCTCGTGGCGTTCTGCGACGCGCCGCGTCGCGCGCCGGATTTGCTGGATCGCGAAACCGCTGGGCGGCTCGCCGCCGTCGGCAGAACCGCAGCGCGACAGCGGCGCGGGCCGCTGCACGTGGTCACCTCGTTGCGCCGCCACGTGCGCAACGGACGCGGCGGCGAAGTCCTGCGCATGGCCCTTCGCCGCCTACGCTGAGCGCTGCATGCAGTCGCTCCGCTCGCAGAGCTTCGACCTTTACGGTCGCTATTCGCACGTCTTCCGAATCCGGACGGAAAGCCTCCCTGAGGCCCCGATCCGGATCCTCGACGTCGGCGATCCGTTCGGCACCATCGCCGCGTTGTTTCCCGACGACGAGACCGTCAGCCTCGACATCTACGAGGACAATCCGTCGTTCGCGCACGGGCACCAACCGCTGATCGGTTCGGGCTTCGAGCTGCCGTTCGTCGACGGCGCCTTCGACCTCATCTGCACGCACGACGTGCTCGAGCACATCCCGTGGGATCGACGCACCGAGTTCATCGCCGAGTTGCTGCGCGTCAGCCGCGGACCTGTCGTGCTCGTGGCGCCGTTCGGCGATCCGCGCTCGGTGCGCGCCGAACAACTCATCAACTCGTATTTCGTGGCGCGGCTCGGCCACAGCATTCCCGCGCTCGACGAGCACGCGGACTTCGTGCTGCCCGACACCGATCTGATCACCGCGTGGCTGGACGAAACGCAAGTGCCGTACGCCCGTTTTGGTGACGGCTGGGTCTACCACTGGGTGCCGTTCTATTACCTGAAGGCGCACCTGCTCGCCGCCGGCTTCGAGGGCGTCGTCCACCGAATCGACGAGGCGTTCAACGCGCTGTTGTTCCCCGAGGCCGATCACGCGACGCCGCACTACCGCACGACGCTGGTGATGCGCCCGCCTGCGTCCTTACCCGACTTGCCGACGCCGGCGCCGCAACCGAGCGACGACGAAGTACGCGCCCAAGTCGACGAACTTACGCAGCTGGCGCTGACGCTGGGGGAGGCGCTCTCGCCGACTGAGGACCCGCTGTCGCGAGACGGCCGCGTCGCGGAATGGGTCGCGGCGCGCGCCGCGTCCGACAGCGCCGCGCAACGGCAACTGGCGACGTCGATCACGACCGTGTTCGACGCCTTGCGCGAGACGCCCGCCGCCGACGACGCGCTCGACGTCGTTCGTGAGCCCAGCTTCGGTAAGCCGCGCCGCCGCGTGGCGGTCGTGCTCGTCAACTGGAACGGGATCGAGCACCTGCCGCCGTGCCTCGACTCGCTGGCCGCGCAGGACTACCCGAAGGACCTCACCGAAGTCATCGTCGTCGACAACGGCTCGACTGACGGGTCGCTCGAACTGCTGGCGCGCGACTACCCGTGGGTGCGCGTGCTGCCGCAAGGGCACAACACGGGGTTCGCGCCCGCCGTCACCATGGGCGCGCAGGCGGCGACGTCGGAGTGCGTCGCCTTCATGAACAACGACATGCGGGCGCACCCGTCCTGGCTGTCCGAGCTCGTCGAGGCGTACGACCCTGACAACAACGTCGTGTGCGTCGCCGGGCAGATTCAGAGCTGGGACGGCGAGCGCGTCGACTTCGTCGAAGGCGTCATGAACTTCTACGGCATGGGCGACCAGGTCGGCCACGGCAAGCCGCTGGCTCACGTCGACGCCCGCGACGGACAGCCGCTGTTGTTCGCCTGTGGCGGCGCCATGCTCGTCAGCCGCCACGTGTACTTGACGACGGGCGGGTTCGACCCCGACTTCTTCGCGTATTTCGAAGACGTCGACTTCGGCTGGCGGCTCTGGGTGATGGGTTACGAAGTGCGCTTCGCCGAGAAGGCGATCACGTATCACCGGCTCCACGGCACGTCGTCACGCTTCCCCGACCATCAGCGAACGCTGCTGTACGAACGCAACGGGCTGCGATCGATCATGAAGAACTACGGCGACGAGCAGCTGGCCAAGGTGCTGGCGCCGGCGCTGCTGTTGCTGACCAAGCGTGCTGTCACGCGCGGCCGCCTCGATCTGGGCCGCGACGCGTACTCGCTCGGCGGCGACCGCGAGCCGAACGAGACGGTGTCGCGCATCGCGTTGGCGCACATCCACGCCGTCGACGACTTGATCAACGGCCTCGACGAGTTGATCGAGGTGCGCGAGCGGGTGCAGCGCGCCCGGCAGCGCACGGACGAAGAAATCCTCGAGCTGTTCGGCACGCCGTTCGCGCCCGTGCTGCACGACACCGACTTTGTCGAGGCGCAACAGAAGGTCGTCGACGGGTTCGGTTTGGCGGCGTCGTTCCAGCAACGCGCCCGTCGCGTGCTGTGCGTGTCGTCGTACGAGATCGGCGAGAAGATGCGCGGCCCCGCGATCCGCGCCTTCGAGATCGCCAAGGCGCTGTCGACGACGGTTCCCGTCGCGGTCGCGGTTCCCGGCGCGACCGACGGAGAAGTCGACGGCATCCCGACGCTCGGCTATCCCGACGAGCAGACGCTCGTCCGGTTGGCGTCGGCCAGCGACGTCGTGCTCATCCAGGGCTTCATGCTTCGCCAGTGTTCCGGTCTCGCTCAGCTCCCGAGCGTGATCGTCGTCGACCTGTACGACCCGTGGCTGTTCGAGAACATCGAGCTGCACGGCGAGCAGCCCGAGGCCGACGTGGCCATCAAGCAAGACGTTTCGGTCATCAACGAGCTGCTCGACGCCGGCGACTTCTTCATCTGCGCGTCCGAGCGCCAGCGTGACTACTGGCTCGGAATGTTGAGCGCGCGCGGCGCGATCGACTCGGCCACGTACGCCGCCGATCCGACGCTGCGCCAACTCATCGACGTCGTACCGTTCGGTCTCGAGGACCACCCGCCGCGCCACGCGCGCCCGGTGCTCAAGGGCGTGCACCCCCACGTCGCCGCCGACGACCTCGTCGTGTTGTGGGGCGGGGGAGTGTGGGACTGGTTCGACCCGTTGGCGGTGATCGAAGCCTTCGCTGTCGTCGTCGAGCGCGTGCCGAACGCCAAGCTCTACTTCCTCGGCCTCGAGCTGTCGAGCCCCGACGTGCCCAAGATGAAGATGGCCGAGGCCGTGGTGCTGCGCTCGAAGCAACTCGGCCTGTACGACACGTCGATCATCTTCGGCGACTGGGCGCCGTACGAGGAGCGAGAGGCGTTCCTCATGGAGGCCGACATCGCCATTTCGGCCGCGAAGGATCTCGCCGAGACGCGGCTGGCATTCCGGAGTCGCATCCTCGACTACTTGTGGGCCGGCCTGCCCGTCGTCACGACGAGCGGCGACGTGCTGTCGGATCTCGTCGAACGCGAAGACCTCGGCATCGTCGTGCCGCCCGGCAACATCACGATGCTGGCGAACGCCATGCTGCAGCTGTTGGGCAATCCGGCGCGGCGCGCCGCCATGTCGGCGCGTTGCGAGCGGGTGGCGAGCGAGATGTCGTGGTCGAGTTGCGTGACTCCGCTGCGCAAGGTCGCGCTCGAGCCGTGGCGTTGGCGCACCCTGCGCGCCGCACGCGTGCGCGGTCGGCTGGTCACCCAGGACGTGCAGATGATGTTCGCCAATCGCGATGAGGAGATGGCGCGACTGCGCGCCGACCGCGACGAGTTGGTGTTCCTCCGTCAACACTCCGAAGAGCTGGAAGCCATCGTGCGCCACAAAGACCGCCCGTACGCGGTCGTGCGCAAGACGCCCGGACTGCGGAAGGTCGCTTCGCTGCTCAAGCGAGCGTTGGCGGCGCTCCGCGCCTAATCGTGCGCTGCCTCGTCATCGTCCCGGCGTACAACGAGGAGGCCTCCGTAGGCGCCGTGGTCGACCACGTGCGCTCGGCGCGTGTGCCCGACACTGACATCCTCGTCGTCGACGACGGCTCCTCCGACGCGACGACCGCGAAAGCTTCGGCTGCGGGCGCCATCGTCGTGACGTTGCCGTTCAACCTCGGCGTCGGCGGCGCGATGCGCGCCGGCTACAAGTTTGCTCGCGACGGCGGCTACGACGCTGCTATCCAGGTCGACGCCGACGGCCAACACGACGCGTCGGACCTGCCGAGCCTGCTCGCCGCGCTCGAAGGTGTCGACATCGTCATCGGCGCGCGCTTCGCCGGCCGCGGCGATTACGGCGTGCGCGGGCCGCGGCGGTGGGCGATGAAGCTGCTGGCGCGGTCGCTGTCGAAGACGTGCGCCACGCCTCTCACCGACGTCACGTCCGGCCATCGCGCCGTCAACCGGCGCGCCATCGCACTGTTCGCTGCCCACTATCCGTCGGAGTATCTCGGCGACACCGTCGAGTCGCTCGTGATGGCCGCACGCGCTGGCCTGCGGGTCACACAGGTGCCCGTCGCCATGCACCCGCGGCTGACGGGCACACCGAGTCAGACGCCGCTGCGGGCCGCGCTCTACTTCGGCCGCGCACTGATGATTCTCGTGCTCGCCCGCATTCGCCGCATGCCCACGTTGGAGGAGTCATGACCGGAACACACATCTTCTCGATCGTGGTGGCGATCGGTTCGGTGGTCTCGATGCTCGAACTGCTGCGCCGCCGTCAGCTCAAGGAGAAGTACGCGGTGCTGTGGCTCGGCGTCGGTATCGGGATGCTCGTACTCGGCGCATTCCCGGTGCTGCTCAACAAGGTGGCCGACGCCGTCGGCGTGAAAGACCCACCGAACCTCCTCCTGTTCGCCGCCGCCCTGCTACTCCTGCTCGTGTGCGTCCACCTCAGCTGGGAGGCCAGCCGCCTCGAAGAAAAAACGCGCACGCTCGCCGAAGAAGTCGCCCTCCTACGTCAGAAGATCGACAACCCCTGATTCTTGTGATGTTCGGTCAAGAAGACCTTGACCAGACATCACAAGAGCGCGAGCGTCGGCGTCTCTTCCCCCTTCAGTTGCTTCGACTGAAGGAGCATCGATGCAAGACATCGATCGTCAACTCGCCGTTATCGCATCGCGCCAACACTCGCTGATCCGGTTGGACCAAGTCGTCGCGGTCGGAGGCAACCGGCACCACGCCGCCGCCCGAGTCGCCTCGGGACGATGGGAATTGCTCTCTCCGGGCGTGTATCGCATCGCCGGCACTCCGATGACCTACGAGGCTGAAGTGCTGGCGCTCGTCTTCGCGGCAGGCGACGGAGCCTGCGCTTCTCACTTCTGCGCGTTGCGGTTGTTTGGCATCGGCTTTCCGCACGCCGAGCCGGAGATTTCGATTCCGCGAGGCCACTTTCATCGGCCGAAGGGCAAGAAGGTTCACACGAGCACCGACCTGGACCGGTGTCAGATCGTCGAGCGCAACGGCATACCCGTGACCGACCCTGCGCGGTCGCTGCTCGACGCCGCG
>JBEEFV010000054.1:0-24354 GCA_041166405.1 Actinomycetota bacterium
CGCACTGGAACAGCGCCCACTCCCGGGTCCGGCGCTGCGAAACGCCGACGAGTTTGGCCCCGTCGGCCCGCAACACCTCGCCCGAGCCCACGCCGGCGAAGCACACCGCTGCGGACCCCGGTCGGCGCTCCATGGCGGTGCGGTGCACGGTGAGGTCGCGGACGCCGGCGGCTTCCAGCGCGACGACCCATTGGTCGCCCATCCAGCATCCGGCCTTGCCGATGTCGTCGTTCCACCCGTCCGCGCCGCGCGCGACGACGACGTCGACCCACGCGCACTCACCGGGGCCGACGAGGACCGCCGAGCCTCCCGACACGCGGCGGGCGACGCCGAGGCCGGCCGCGCTCGCGCGCGCCTCGAAGCCGTCGTCGACTTTCTGGCCACGCCCGAGCACGATCGCCGGGCGCGTCGCGTACAACTCCGTCACGCGCTGCTCGGTGAGGATGGGGCGCGCGTGCAACGCGCCGGCGGTGCCCGCCCAGTGCGTGAGGCGCGTCGTCAGGCTGATGCCATCGCCGCGGGCGCGTGCGACGGAGTGCCCAACCACTGTTCCCAATCCGGACGACGGCTACCGGTTGCCGCGAGCACCCAGGCCCGCGCGTGCGGTGTTGTCGGCGGCCGACGCAGGCGCATGTTGATCTCGTGGAGGAAGCGGTCCTCCTTGCGCGCGTTGCACGCGCGGCACGCCGCCACGACGTTGTCCCACGTGTGCGTGCCGCCGCGGCTGCGCGGGATGACGTGGTCGATGTTCTCCGCCGCGGCGTGGCAGTACTGGCAGCGGAAGTTGTCGCGGGCGAAGACGGCGCGCCGGTTGAGCGCGACGCGCGTCGTGTACGGCACCTTCACGTAGGAGATCAGCCGGACGACCGACGGTACGGCGAAGCTCGCGGTGGCGGAACGGAACTGCTGATCAGTCGCCGACACAAGATCGGCCTTGGCCTGCAGGATCAGGTTGAGCGCCCGGCGCTGGGTGACGATGCACAGTGGCTCGTACGTTGCGTTCAGCACCAGCGCTCCGGACATCGCTCTACCTGCGACGTCCTGGTCGTGTTGCTGCTGGCGCAGGCCCCTTGTCCATTACGCGAAAACTTACCGGACGCGCGCCGCGCGCCAGCGGCACTTCTTGCCTAGCCCTTCAACCGCCGCAGGATCTCTTCGAGCTTCTCCGGCGTGACCTTGTCGCCCACCAGCCGGCGGATCTCTGACGCGATCTGCGGGTCGTTGATCGTGATCGCGTCACGCTCGAGCCGAATCGCGCCTTCGACGCCGTCGGGCACGTTGTCGGCGATCAACTTGTCGACGTACAACGTCGCGGGTTCCAGCGGTGGCAGCGTGAGGCCGGTGAAGGCGGCAGCAAAGTGCGTGCCCTCCGTTTCCAGCAGCGCGATGAGCAAGTCGCCCGTCGTGGCGTTGCGGTCTTGGGCGCGGTCGAAGGTTCGGCGCAGGACCGATCCCAGCGCTGGCGTGGAGCGCCGACCGAGCGGGCCGCGGATGCTCTCGCGAATCATGCGGCGTCGACTTCCCCGCCCCGAGGGCGGTGACTGCTCGGTCACGATTTCGCGCGCGCGGGCGTAGGTCAGGTTCGTCGTCGCCACGACGTCGGCCAGCGGTCCTCCCATGTCGCGCAGCACGCCGAGCAGCAGGTGTTCGCGCCCGATGTAGTTGTGGCCGAGCGACAGCGCTTCGCGCAGGCTCAATTCGAGCGTCTTCTTGGTCTCCGCAGTGAACGGAGGGTTCCTACGTCCCGCTTCGGTGGGCGTCTCGCTCGCCTTGAGCGACGCCACCAGCTCGGCGCGCAGTGCGGCGCGGTCGACGCCGGCGTCGTCGAGGACAGCCGCGACCGACCCCGACCCGTCGTCGGCGCTGTCGAGCAGCGCGATGAGGACGTGGTGGCGGCGGATCGCCGGGCTCTGGAACTCCTTGGTCAGTTGCTCGGCGCGCACGAGGACGCCCCGCGTTCGCTCGGTGAATCGTTCGAACATCGAGAACTCCTTGACAGTGTTTAAACAGTGTTAGAATCTTGCCTTATGACCGTACCAGAGACGCCACGCCGCTATGTCACGCTCCGCGAGGCCGCCGAGGAGACCCATGCGTCCCTGCCGGCGCTGCGGCGCTGGTACCGGGAGGGTCTGATCAGTTCGATGACCGTGCCGGGAACGCACGGCGACCAGCGCCTCGTCGACCTCGACGAAGTCATCGCCCGCGCCGCGGCCTCACCGAACATCGGGAAGCGTCGCAGCCGGCCCCGAGATCAACAGGCGGTGATCGACGCGCTGGTCGAACAGGTCGCGGCGTTGTCGATGGAGGTCAGCGACCTACGCGAGCGGCTCGACGCCGTCGACGGTGGTGTCTTCTAGCGCCGGCGCTCTTCGCGGACCCACTCCAAGTACTGGACGAGGTCGGCGCCGCTTGGCGCGTGGCCGTCGCCGCCGTACTGCGTGACGAGCCGAAAGTGCATGTAGTCCTTGTCCGGGACGGGTAGGTGACTCCCCCGGCGCCACCACCCCGGCGCTGCGAGACGTAGCGCTTGGCGAGCGCCCGTCCACCACAAGTCGGGACGACGCAGCAATGCGAGCGCAGCGCGGGTGTTCACGCCAATGCACGGTACGCGACGGCAGCTGCGCCGATGAGCGGCCCGTCGGCGCCGAGGCCTACCGGCATGACACGTGCGCTGTGCGTGAACTGCAACCGGCAGCGCGCACTGACTTCGCGTTGCGCCGCAGCAAAGAACGCGTCGCCCATCCCGAGCGCCACCGATCCCCCGACGAGCGCGATCGGGAGGTCGAGCAAGTTCACCACTGACGCGATACCGCGGCCCACCAGCGTGCCGGTGCGCTCGATCGTCGCGGCGTCGGCTTGCGACGCTGGGCGGCCGGTGGCGCGCTCGATCGACGGCCCCGACGCTTCGGCCTCGAGACACCCGCGCCCGCCGCATGCGCACGGCGCGCCGTCCGGCTCGACGATGACGTGGCCGATGTGTCCCGCGTTACCGGTCTCGCCGTCGAGCAATCGGCCGTCCATCACGATCCCACCGCCGACGCCCGTCGACACGACCATCGCGATGAAGTTGCGCCACTTGCTTCCGGTACCGACCCACGCCTCGCCGAGCGCCAGCGCCTTCGCGTCGTTGTCGACGGCCACACCCAAACCGGTGAACTCACTCAATCGGTCGAGCAACGGAAAGTCGCGCCACCCCGCGATGTTGAGCGGCGACACCTTCCGTCCACCGGGCGACATCGGGCCACCACAACCGACGCCGACAGCCGCGAGGTCATCGTCGGCGCGCACGCGTTCGACGAGGTCGGCGAGCGCGGGCCACGGATCAGCTGTCGGCGTCGCGGCGCGCTCGCGGCGCACGATGCGCCCAGATGCATCGACGACGCCCACGTCGAGCTTCGTGCCCCCGATGTCGACGGCAAGCACAGGTCGCATCTCGCTTAACGTAGGTCGCCCACCCGCCCGCCCAGCGTCCTCGGGTCGGCTCGCTACGCTCACCTCCGTGGCACGACGACGTATGGCTCGACCCGAAGCGTTTGCCGCGGTCTTCGACTCCGTCGCCGAGAACATCGGGCACGCGCTCGTCGGGAAGGGCGACGCCATCAAGCTGTCGCTCGTGTGCCTGGCCGCCGAGGGTCACCTGCTGATCGAAGACGTCACGGGCGTCGGCAAGACGACGCTGGCCAAGGCGATGGCGGCGTCGTTCGCTTCCGAGTGGAACCGCATCCAGTTCACGCCCGACCTGCTGCCGTCCGACGTCACGGGCGTGACCATCTTTTCGCGCACCGGGAACCGCTTCGAGTTCCGGCCGGGCGCCGTGTTCGCCAACATCGTGCTCGCCGACGAGATCAACCGCGCGTCGCCGAAGACGCAGGCGGCGCTGCTCGAGGCGATGGAAGAACGCCAGGTAACCGTCGACGCCACGACCTACGCGTTGCCGGACCCGTTCATGGTCATTGCCACGCAGAACCCGGTCGAGCACGAAGGCACTTACCCGCTGCCCGACAGCCAGCTCGATCGCTTCCTCATGCGCATCGAGATGGGGTATCCCGCCAAGCGCGCCGAGATTGCGATGCTCGACGAACACGCTACCGACAGCCCGGTGCACCACCTCAACGCCGTGGCGTCGGTCGACGACGTGCACACGCTCGTCTCGTGCGCGCAGGCGGTGCACGTGGCGTCGGGGCTGCGCGCCTACATCGTCGAGCTCGCCGACGCGACGCGCCGTCACCCGAACCTGGCGCTGGGCGCGTCGCCGCGCGCCGCGCTGGCGCTGCAGAAGACGGCGCGTGCCTGGGCCGCCGCCAGTGGGCGCGACTTCGCCAACGCGGACGACGTGAAAGCGATCGCTGCGCCGGTGCTCGGGCACCGCCTCGTCCCGACACCCGAAGCAGAGTTCGAAGGTATCGACGCCGAAGCGATCCTCGACGACATGCTCGCGCGGTTGCCTGTGCCGTCGTCCAGCGCGATGCGGAACTAACTCCGAGCGGTGGTAACCCGGCGCGGCCTCGGCGTTATCGCGGCGAGCCTCGCTCTCGCGGTGGTGGGCAAAGTGCTCGGCCTGCGCGAAATGTACGGACTGTGCGGCGCCGGCCTTGGGCTCGTGGCCGCGGGATTCATCGCGACGCGCGGCCGCAGCGGCGTCGTCGTCACGCGCACGATCACGCCGGCGCGCGTCCACGTCGACAGCGCGTGGCGCGTCGAGATGCACGCCGTGAATCGCGGCACCCGGCGTAGCCCCGTGCTCGCGATATCGACGACGTTCTCGGCGGGGCAGCGCTACGCCCGCTTCGCACTGGCGCCGCTGGCGCCACGCGCCGAAGCGACCGCGGCCTTCCGTCTCCCGACCGATCGGCGCGGCGTGTTCACGCTCGGGCCGTTGCTCGTCGAGCGTTCCGACATCTTCGGGCTCGTGACCAAGCGCGTCGAAGCTGCGCCCGCGACCAAGCTGACCGTGTACCCGCGCGTCGACGACGTCGGCGCGCCCGACGGCGTCGGCGTGACAGACCCGCTCGCCGAAGTCCACGGACCGCGTCGCGTCGGCGCCAGCGGTGGCGACTTCTACGCGCTCGTCGAATACGAGCAGGGCGACGATCTGCGCCGCGTGCACTGGCCGTCCGTGGCGCGAACCGGTCAACTCATGATCCGTCAGGAGGAAACGCCTTGGCGCGGTCGCACCACCGTCGTGCTCGACATGCGCGCCGACATGCACACTGCAGACTCGTTCGAGGACGCGCTCTCGGCGGCCGCGAGCGTGTTGCTGGCCGGCGGCGTCCGCAACGGACTCGTCCGCCTCGTGACGACGGGCCCCTTCGACTCGGGTTTCGGCGCCGGCCGCGTGTTTCTCGACCACCTCCTCGAAGTCCTCGCGCTGGCCCAGCCGCAGGACGACATGGGTAGCGGCGCTTTCGCTGCGCTCGGGACGGTGTCACGCCGCGGGCAGCGCTCCGCCGACGCCGCGCGGGAAGGGCCATGCGTCATCACGACCTCGCGGGGCGCGCGCGAGCTCGGCCCGTTCATGTCGCGCGATTCCCACGCCATCGGCGTGGTGTTCACCATCGACGACGAGCGCGTCGCCGGCGGCTTGCGCCGCGGCGGTGGCGTCGTCGCGGTCCCGGTCGGTTCACGCGGGTTCGCTGCTGCGTGGCAGATGGCGGCGGCGCCGCGACGACGGCGCTCGAAGGTGACCTCCCGATGACCGACGCGCAACGCGAGGATCTGCCGGCGCTCGCCGCGCTGATCCTGCTCGACGTCGTCGCCGGCGTGTGCCTCGGGCGGCTCTTCACGTCGGCGAACGCGCTCGGCCCGATCGTCGTCGCGGTGCTCGTCGGCCACGCCGTCGCCTTCGCCACGCGGTTGCGCAACTTCAGCTCCGGTGCCACCGCGGCGTCGATCGCCGGCGCCGGCGTGCTCACTGCGATCTGGACCGTCGTCCCGCACGCAACCACGTTCGGGCTGCCGACGCCGCACGCGCTGCACGCGTTGCTCGACGCGCTGTCGAACGCCCGCCGCGACTTCGGCGTCGCCATCGCGCCGACGCCGCCGACCGAGGGATTCATGGCGGCGTGCGTGATGGCCGTGATGGTGCTGGCGACGCTCGCCGACTGGGCGGCGTTCCGGATGCGCACCACGATCGAAGCGGCGGTGCCCGCATTCACGCTGTTCATATTCGCCGCCGTGCTGGGAACGGCGCGCGAGCGGGGCACGGCCACGATTGGCTTCGTCGGCGCCCTGCTCGTGTGGTTCGTCGTCGACAACGTCACGATCGTCGCCCGGACGAAACCGTGGTTCCAAGGCACCGCCGAAGCCGGGCGGCGCGCGCTGTCACGCGCCGGCCTCGGGATCGGCACGATCGGCCTCGTCGGCGCGCTCATCGGCCTCGCCGTTCCCTTCGCCCAGGATCCGCCCGCCGTGGCGTGGCGCAATCACAACCGCAGCCACGCGCGCACCACGATCAGCCCGCTCGTCGACATCCGCGCCCGCTTGGTGTCGCGCAGTGACGTCGTGGCGTTCACGGTGCAGACCCCGCTACGCGCCTATTGGCGCCTGACGTCGCTCGACGTCTTCGACGGCGACATCTGGTCGTCACGCGGCAGCTACAAGGACGTCGACAAAGACAAGACGCTGACGGGTCGTCCGGGCGCGGTGTCGTCGGCGACGTTCAAGGTCGGCGACCTGCGTTCGATCTGGCTGCCCGTGGCGTACCGGCCGGCGAGCACGCCGAGCATCGGCGGCATCAGCTTCGACGAAGACGCCGACGCGTTCATCACGGAGCAACCGACGAGCGACGGGCTGAACTACACGGTGCGTTCGGCGGTGCAGACGCTGACGCCCGACGCGCTGCGTCACGCCCGGACCGACGTCTCCGTCGGCAGCGACGAGGTGGCGTTGCCGGCGACTCTCGACCCGCGCGTCGGCGCGCTGGCGCGCCAGATCACGCGCGGCTTCACGACGCCGTACGACAAGGCGTTCGCCATTCAGCAGTACCTACGCTCGAGCCCGTTCCGCTATGACCTGTCGGTCCCGCCCGGGCACAGCGACGACGCCGTGGCGCGGTTCTTGTTCGTGACGCACCGCGGCTACTGCGAGCAATTCGCCGGCACCTACGCGGTGCTGGCACGTCTCGCGGGCTTGCCGACACGCGTCGCCGTGGGGTTCACCCCCGGTGAACGCGATGACGCCACCGGGAGCTGGACGGTCCGCGAGCTGCACGCCCACGCCTGGCCCGAAGTGTTCCTCGGCTCCGCGGGCTGGGTCGCGTTCGAGCCCACTCCCGGCCGCGGCATCCCGGGCGCGGAGTCGTACACCGGCGCCACGGAGTCGCAGGCTGACTCGCGCCGGCCCGGGACCGCCAGCTCGGTCGTGCCGACGACGCTGCGCCCCGACGCCAACGGTCAGTCGGCCACAGACGGCACCACGACGACCACCGCAGCCACCAGCACCACGACCCCGCCGCAGGGCGCGAAACATCACGGATCGCTGTGGCGCATCGTCGCCATCATCGTGGCGGCACTGGTGATCGTCGCCGGGTTGATCGCGATCGTGCCGATCACAGTCGCCGCACGCCGCCGCCGGCGGTGGGCGACGGCGCCGACGCCGACCGACAAGGTGCTCGTCGCCTGGAACGACACCGACGAGGCCCTCGCCTTCGCCGGCGCGTCGGTGCGCCAATCGCACACGCCCGCCGAACGCGTCGAAAGCGTCGGGGAACGAATCGGTGAAGGCGGAGTCGCGACCCTCACGCGGCTCGCAGAAGTCGTCGACGCCGCCGCCTACTCACCCGTCGCAGTGTCGAACCAGGACGCCGAAGAAGCATGGCGGGACGCATCGGTGGTGCGCCGCGAGGCGTTCGCGACACAGCCGCGTTGGAAGCTCCTGGTGTTCGCGGTCAATCCCCGGCGACTACGCCGGCGCCGTTAGTTCTCTTCGTCTTCGGACGAGCGGAAGCGGCGGCTGCGCAGGCGCCGACTTGGGTCTGAGACCATCGAGCCGAGCCGGCCGGCGGACGTCCGCAGGCGGTCGCCACCGACGCGACGGAGGCCGTCGACGAGGATCGCGCCCGTTGCAACCATGCCGAGGAACGCAACGGCGCCCACGACGAAGCTCGAGGCGAAACCGACGAGCAGCAGGATGAGCGACACGACGAAACCGGTCGCGGCGAGCCGAGTGCGGCGAACGTCGGTCAGGCGAGTGGCCGCCGAGCTACCCGGAGCCTGATCGCCCGCGTAGAAGCTGCGTTCGATCTCGTGAAGGATCCGTTGTTCTTCCTCTGAAAGCGGCACCGTTGTCCAGTTTGACACTCTCGGGATGGCCCTTCAACGCGCTAAGGCGAAGTTGGGTCTTTCGGCTTTTGATCGGGACTGTCTGGTCCCCATTGTTGTTGCCCGAATCGGCGCCGGCGAATCCCCTCAGTATCGACAAGCGTCGCCGGCGCGACGGCGTTGTCGCCGAATTTGTCGCGTATCGCGGCGACGGCGGCCCCCGTTGCGGCGCGACGCCTCGCGGCGGCGTCGTCCTCGTCGCTGTCGCGTTGGACGGCGAGCAAATCGAGCTGCTCGGGCGGCGGGTCTACGAGGTTGCTTACCCCGACTCCCAGCAACCTCACACCTTCACGCAGGTCGACGGCGTCGAGCAACGCGTTCGCGACGGCCGCCAGCGTGACGCCGTCCTCGATCGGCCCGCCGGGTGTCTTGGATCGCGTGATCGACGTGAAGTCGCCGTAGCGCACCTTGAGCACGACGGTGCGCGCGGCGTGACCGGCTTTCTTCATTCGCGCCGCCACGGCGTCGGCCTGCCTTACGACTTCCTTATGCAGGCGTGCACGATCGCTGATGTCGTGCGCGAAGGTCTCCTCGTGGCTGATGGACTTCACGCCCGCCTCGGCGATGACGTCGCGCTCGTCGACGCCGTTTGCCAGGTCGAGCAGGTGCTGTCCGGACGCGGGACCGAGCGCGTGCGTGAGCGCGTCCAGCGGCAGCGCCGCCAACTCGCCGACGGTCTTGACGCCCAGCGAGGCCAGCTTGTCGGCGGTCTTCGCGCCCACTCCCCACAGCGCCCGAATCGGCAACGGGTGGAGAAACGCCAGTTCGGTGCCGGGTTCGATGACTTTGACGCCGACGCCGGGCTCGATGACGCCCGTCGGCAGCGGGCGCGGCTTCGCGGCCACCGACGCCAGCTTCGCAATGTGCTTCGAGGTGGCCACACCCACCGAGCAGCGCAGGTGGATCTCGTCCCACACGCGGCGGCGCAGCAGCTCGGCAAGCTCGGGCGGCGTGGTGTTCCGCCGCGTCGCGCCGGTGACGTCGAGGAACGCTTCGTCGAGCGAGATCGGCTCGACCAACGGCGTGAGGTCTTTCATGATCGCCCGGTACTGGCGGCTCACTTCCTCGTACCGGTCGAAGCGGCCGGGCAGCACGATCGCCTTCGGGCACAACCGACGTGCGGTGACCATCGGCGTCGCCGACCGCACGCCGTACACGCGGGCCTCGTAACTGGCAGCGGCGACGACACCGCGCCGACCGGTCCCCCCGACGACCACGGGCTTGCCCCGCAGCGTCGGGTCGTCGAGCACCTCGACCGCCGCGTAGAAGCAGTCCATGTCGACGTGCAGGATGGCGCGGGGCCACGAAGTCGCGGGCGCCGTCACGTCTTGAGCGAAAGCAACTCCACAATCAGGCCAGACGCCCGATCGCCCTCAACCGAATAGTCGAACGTCCGCGGGTTGCTCCACCTCTCCTGGAGCCACCCGACGAATGGTTGGCGCGTCGGGACCCACGTCGACTCGAGCGCGTCGATCGCTTCGTCGAGGTCGAACCACCGCGCCTCGTTGACGATGCCGTCGGGGTCGGCGCAACTGATCTCGCCGGCGTGACCGTCGGCGAAGAACGTCTCGGCGATCAGCGAGAACCCCATCGAGTTGCTACGAGCGAACGTCGTCCACAACAGCGGACCCCACTGCTCGACCCGCAAACCCGTCTCTTCGGTCACCTCGCGGTGCAGGCCGACGAGCGGATCTTCGCCTTCTTCGACGACGCCGCCCGGCATCGACCAGTCGACGCGTCCGTCGGCGCGGCGGTTCTCGACGAGCAGTACCTGCCCGTCGCGCTCAATAACCGCGCTTGCTACCCGCCAGGCTCGCACCCGTCCAAGATAAAGGATGGGCGAGACGCGCCCGCGCCCGCGCAACGCGCTCGCCCAAACCCCATCTCGTGACGAGGCGCACGGCCTCGACCACGATGGCCTTTGACATCTTCGACTCGCCGGCGAGACGGTCTTCGAACGTGATCGGGACCTCGGTGACGCGGGCGCCGCTGCGCACCGCCTTCCACGCGCCCTCGATCTGGAATCCGTAGCCGCCGGCGAGCAGGTTGGCGTAGTCGATGCGCTCGAGCAGGCCCACGCGGTAAGCGCGGAACCCGGCGGTGGCGTCGTGCACACCGAGGCCGAGCATCGCTGACGCGTAGGCGTTGCCACCGCGCGACAGCAGTCGGCGCGACAGCTTCCAGTTCGGAATCACGCCGCCGCTCACGTAACGCGAGCCGATGGCGAGGTCGGCGCCGTTGTCGACGGCCGAAAGCAGGCTCGGCAAGTCTTCGGGACGATGGCTGCCGTCGGCGTCCATCTCGACGAGCACGTCGTAGTGATGGTCGATGCCCCACGCGAAGCCGGCGCGATACGCCGCGCCCAAGCCGTCCTTCGACGTGCGCTCGACCAGGAACAGTCCGGGCATGCGCTTGGCGATCCAGCGAACGCGGTCGGCGGTGCCGTCGGGACTGCCGTCGTCGACGACGAGCATGTCGGCTTGCGGCACGGCGTCGCGGATGCGATCGAGGATCGAGGTGACATTGTCGACTTCGTTGTAGGTCGGCAACACGATGAGTACTCGGGGCGCGCCGATAGATTCGCCGTGTGTCCATGCGTCGGCCATCTGCGCTCCCTTCAATCCGAGCCCGCGTCGTGGCCTTCGCCGCGATCGTTTTTGCCGGAATCTCTGGATCTCTTATCGGTTGGGCGCTTGTTGATCTTCAGTACTCGGGAAAGTCAGATGTGCCCGAATCGATCGGTTTGTTCGTGGGCGGGATCACATTTGCCGTTGGGGTAGCGGTGGTTTCTGTGCTGGCGCTGCGCGCCATGGCCGAGTGGCGTGGCCAACTCGAACTCGAGGATTGACTAGTTAGTACGGTCAGTCTTCGGTGAAGCGGGAACCGGTTTCGCGGGAAACGCTGGAAGGCCTCTACCGCACGATCGCCGTGCGAACGCTCGTGGCACTGGCGGCCTCGAACATCGTCGGGGCGGTCATCGTCTACACGTACGTGGCCTACGTGGTGCCGCTGGCCGATACGACGAGCAGCATCGGATCGAGCAGCGGCTTGTATTTGCTGTTCGCGTACGTGGCGGTGACGGTGCCGCTGATCACCGTTGCGGCGTTGCGCTCGGCGCGCCCGGTACTGGCGTGGGTCGAGGCCAACCGTCCGGCGACGCCGTCGGAGAAGGTGCTCGTGCTCGACCAGCCGTACATCCAGACGCGGTACACGTTCCGCGCGTGGCTCGGCGCCGCCGTCGTGTTCTTGGTGTTCAACGTCCTGCACCATCTGTCGTTTGCCGACTGTGTGCGGGTGGCGCTCAGCACGATCCTCGGCGGGCTCACCACCAGCGCGTTCTGCTTTCTCGTGGTCGAGCGCCTCCACCGCCCCGGCTTCGCGGCTGCACTGGCCGACGGCGAACTCCCGGAACGCCACGGGATGCAGATCCGCTCGCGGCTGTTGCTGATTTGGGTGCTCGGCTCCGGCGTGCCGTTCGCCGGCATCATCCTGGCGCCGGCGGCGCGGCGCGGCGCGGGCGACAACGCGCTGATCGTGCCCGTCGTCGTGCTCGCCGTCATCGGGTTGTTCGTCGGGCTCGTGCTGACGTCGATCAGCGCTCGCTCCGTCACCGACCCGCTCGACGAACTCCGTGAAGGTCTCGAACGCGTCGCCGGCGGTGACCTCGACGCGCACATTCCTGTCGACGACGGCGGCGAGCTCGGCGCGCTCGAGGCCGGTTACAACCGCATGCTGTCGGGCCTGCGGGAGCGCAACCGCCTCGCCGATCTGTTCGGCCGGCACGTCGGCGTCGAAGTGGCGCGGCGCGCCATCGAGAACGGCGTCGCTCTCGGCGGGCAGCTGCGCGAGATGAGCATCCTGTTCGTCGACATGATCGGGTCGACGAACCTGGCGGTGCGCCGCGAGCCCGACGAGGTCGTGGAATTGCTCAACGCGTTCTTCGGCGTGATCGTGACGGTGGTGGAGGACAACCACGGCGCCATCAACCGGTTCGACGGCGACGGCGCGCTGTGCACGTTCGGTGCGCTCGAGGACGACAGGTTGCACGCCAGCAACGCGCTGAAGGCGGCGCGGGAACTCAGCACCGCACTGCGCGTGCTCGCGGCACGCCATCCCGAGATCCGCGCTGGCATCGGCGTGTCGAGCGGGATGGCCGTCGCAGGCAACATCGGGGCGCGCCAGCGTGTGGAGTACACCGTGATCGGTGACCCGGTGAACGAGGCGTCGCGGCTCACCGACTTGGCGAAGGGCTACGCCAGCTGCGTCCTCGCATCGTCACGCGCCGTGTTCAGCGCCATCGGCCCCGAACAAGATCGCTGGGACTACGTCGGTGCCATCGCGTTGCGCGGCCGCGACGAACTCACCGAGACGTACGAACCGGTACCTACGTCGGGGCGCCGCTAAGCGCGCCGACGGAACTCAGGGTGCGGAGCGAATGGCGGTGATGGCGCGCGTGACGTCTTCCTGGTCGACGTCGCAGTGCGTCACGAACCGGGCCACGCCGGGCGCGATCGTGCCGGCGCGCACACCCTGCGATTCGAGGTACGCCAACAGCTCCGTGGTGTTGGCATGCGTGAAGTTCACGATGTTGGTCTGCACGACCGTCGGGTCGCACGCATCCGGCCAACGGTCGGCGACCGCTTCGGCGAGCTGGCGCGCGTGGGTGTGGTCGTCGACCAAACGCTCGACCATGTCGTTGAGCCCGACCAACCCCGCCGCTGCCAGCACGCCTGCCTGGCGCATGCCGCCGCCGAGTCGCTGGCGCTCGACGCGTGCCTGCGCGATGACGTCGGCAGGCCCGGCCAGGAGCGATCCAACGGGAGCCGCCAGGCCCTTCGACATGCACGACATCACCGTCGTGACCTGAGCGGCGTAGTCGGCGGCTTTGACGCCGGTCGCCACTTCGGCGTTGAAGAGCCGAGCGCCGTCCATGTGCACGGGCAGTGGACCGGCGGCGTTGCTGACGGCACGGAGTTCGTCGAGCGCGTACGGCCGCCCGCCCGCCGGCAGGTGCGTGTTCTCGACGCACACCAGTCCCGGCTCGACGTAGTGATGCGCTGCGGCCGCGCGCAGGTGGGTGATCGTTGCGGGGTCGAGCGCGCCGTTGGAGTCGTCGATCGTGAGGAACTGTGTCGCCGAGTTGATGCCGGCGGCGCCGCCTTCGTAGATCACCATGTGCTGGCGGGCGCCGGCGATCACCGCGGTGCCGGGGGTGCCCAGTACGCGCAACGCCAACTGGTTCGCCATCGTGCCGCTGGGCACGAAGAGGGCGGCGGGTTTGCCGACCCGAGCTGCGTAGGCATCCTGCAGCGCGTTGACCGTCGGATCTTCGCCGTACACGTCGTCGCCCACGACCGCCTCGGCCATCGCTTTGCGCATGGCCGGCGTCGGTTGCGTGACGGTGTCACTGCGGAGGTCGACGACGCCATCGGACATGGGAGGCGAGCGTAGCGAGCCGACCCGAAGGGACCGGGTGGCGGGTGGGAGGCGAGCGTAGCGAGCCGACCCGAAGGGGCCGGGTGGGCGGGTGGGCCGCGTACGGTAGTCGCCGTCATGCCGATCCCCTCTCCTGACGAGCTGCGCCGCATCGCGATCGACGTCGCCACTGACGCCGCCGCCTTCGTCGCCGACGAACGCGCCAGCGGCCGCTGGTTCGCCACGACCGACACGAAGTCGACGCCTACCGACATGGTCACGGCGGTGGACAAGGCAAGCGAAGCGCGCATCGTCGCCGCGCTGCACGATCGTCGACCCGACGACGGCGTCGTCGCCGAAGAGGGCTCGGCGTCGGTGAGCACGACCGGGGTGACGTGGGTCATCGACCCCATCGACGGCACGACGAACTTCGTCTACGGCTACCCCGCGACCGCGGTGTCGGTCGCCGCCGTCGACGACGACAACGCGTCGATCGCCGGCGCCGTCGTCGACATCGGCCGGGGCGAAGTGTTCAGCGCGGCGCGCGGCGTTGGCGCGTGGCGCGACGAGCACGCGATGACCCTTCCGGGCGGTCCCGCTGACATCTCGCTGGCGCTCATCGGGACCGGGTTCTCGTATCACCGCGAGATGCGCGTGGCGCAGGCCGCGGTGATGGCGCGACTGCTACCCGTCGTGCGCGACATGCGCCGCGGCGGTTCGGCAGCGCTCGACCTGTGCTGGGCCGCGGCCGGACGCACCGACGGGTACTACGAGCGCGGCACCGCACCGTGGGACCGCGCCGCCGGCCTGTTGATCGCCCACGAAGCGGGCCTGCGCGGCGACGTCGACGGCGACCTCGTCTGGGTCGCCCACCCCCGCATCGCCGACGACTTGCTGGCGCTGATCACCCGCCCCTAATCACCCGCCCCAACCGAACTGGTCCTCCCCACGACCGCCGCACGGTCGTGGGGAGGACCAGTTCGAGGTTTTTTTGTCGTCAGGCGGAGAAGAGGTCGGCGATCTCGAGTAGCGACGGGTCGACGGTCTTCAGTTCCTTGACGGCGTCGAGAAGGGGGACCCGCACGATGTCGCCGTCGCGCAGCGCGACCATCTTGCCGTAGTCGTTGTCGTGGACGGCGTCGACGGCGGCGACGCCGAAGCGGGTCGCGAGCACCCGGTCGAACGCGTTGGGCGTGCCGCCGCGCTGGATGTGGCCGAGCACCGTGGCGCGCGTTTCGTACCCCGTCCGTTTCTCGATCTCCTGCGCGAGGACGGCGCCGATCCCGCCGAGACGGACGTGACCGAACGCGTCGAGCTCGCCGTCGGCGAGCGCCAGCGAACCCTCGACCGGCGTCGCACCCTCGGCCACGACGACCACGGACGCGTAGTTGCCGAGGTTGTGGCGGGCGATGAGCGACTCGGCGAGCTTGTCGAGGTCGAACGGCCGCTCGGGAACCAGCACGGCGGCCGCGCCGCCGGCGATGCCCGCGTACGCGGCGATCCACCCGGCGTGGCGTCCCATCACCTCGCACACGAGGACGCGGTGGTGGCTCTCGGCGGTGGTGTGCAACCGGTCGATGGCGTCGGTGGCGATCTGCACCGCCGTCTGGAATCCGAAGGTGTACACGGTCGCCGACAGGTCGTTGTCGATCGTCTTGGGAACGCCGACGACGGGTGAGCCCGCCTCGGTGAGTCGGTGCGCCATGCCCAGCGTGTCTTCGCCGCCGATGGCGATCAGCGCGTCGATCCCGTGGCGCTTGAGAGTGTCCTGACACTTTTCCGCGCCGCCTTCGATCGAGGACGGGTTCGTGCGGCTCGAACCGATGATCGTGCCGCCGCGGGGCAGGATGCCGCGACACACCGCGATCGACAGCGGCATCGACTGGTCCTCGACGAGCCCGCGCCATCCGTCGAGGAAGCCGACGATCTCGTCACCGAAGTGCTTCTCGCCTTTACGCACCACGGCGCGGATGACCGCGTTGAGGCCGGGGCAGTCTCCACCGCCGGTGAGCACGCCTAGTCGCACGTCATCCTCCTGTGGTTATTCGCCGACCCGACGGGGCGCTTTGGGCTCGCTTTCCTTCGTAAGGGCGCGCACCTCGGCGAGGAAGTCATCAGCGTCGTCAAACCCTTTGTAGACGCTGGCGAAACGCACGTAGGCGACTTGGTCGAGCTGACGCAGGCCTTCGAGCACCGCGAGGCCGATCGACTCCGTGCTCACGTCGCTGCTCACCAGACGCGACTGTTCCTCGACCTCGAAGGCCAACGCTTCCATCTGGTCCTCGGAAATCGGGCGGTTCTTGGCTGCGGAACGGATCCCGGCGACGATGCGAGCGCGATCGAACGGCACGACGGCGCCGGAGCGCTTCACGACCACGAGCGGCACTTCCTCTACGCGTTCGAACGTCGTGAACCGTCGTCCGCACGACAGGCACTCACGGCGACGACGAATTGCGCTGGAATCGTCTGCTCCGCGCGAGTCGATGACCTTGTCGTCATCGGCCGAACAGTGCGGACACTTCACGCACCAAGGCTAGGCGCTCAGATCTGAATGGTCTCGCCGACCTGCAACGGACGGCCGTGGCGCTTGGCCTCCATGCTCGCGACCAACGGGCGAATGTCGCCGGTGGGCTGGGCGCGGCGCGCGAGCGTCCACATCGTGTCGCCCGGCTGCACGATCACTTGCGAGTGCGAGGCGAACTGGGCGTCGATGCTCACCGGCTGCCCGGCGGCGGTGAGGGGGCCGCCACCGGACGCGCCGGCGAGCCGGTGCAACCCCATCCACCCGCAGGCGATGACGGCTGCCGCACACAGCAGCACCGCGATGCGGCGACGGCGGAACACCGCCTGGGACGGACGGCGGTGGACCGTCGGGCGGTAGTTGAGAGGGATCGTCGCTTGCACCGGGAGCTCCTTTCGTGCGTTCACAGGGACTGCGTTCACAGGGACGTTGTACAGAGGGGGTGTAACACCCAAACGCGTGTTCGATCATGACCGAACACGCGTTCGCCGTCAAGCCCAAAGTCGAACGGGTGTTTGCACTAGGTCCTCGACGTAAGTACGGTGCCAAGAACACACGTTCGGGAGGAACAAGATGTCGGAGCAGGTGCTTACGGGGAAGCGGCGGGAGATTCTCGAGGTCATCGAGAAGTCGTTGCGCGACCGCGGCTATCCGCCGTCGGTTCGTGAAATCGGCGAGGCCGTCGGCCTCACGTCGTCGTCATCGGTCCACGCCCACCTCAACACGCTGCAGAAGCAGGGCTTCCTGCGCCGCGACCCGACGAAGCCCCGCGCCATCGAGGTGCGGTTCGACCCGAACTCCGATCAGCAGGTCGACAAGGCCCGCGTCCGCCACTTGCCGCTCGTCGGCGACGTGGCGGCCGGCACCGGCGTGCTCGCCGACGAGCGCGTCGAGGAACTCCTCCCCCTGCCCGAGGACTTCACCGGGACCGACGCGGCGTTCGTCCTGCGCGTGCGCGGTGACTCGATGATCGACGCCGCCATCCTCGACGGCGACTACGTGGTCGTGCGCAGCCAGCCCGAGGCGCGTAACGGCGACATCGTCGTGGCCGGAATCCCCGGCGGGGAGGCCACGGTGAAGACGTTCCGCAAGAAGGGTTCGACGGTCACGCTCGAGCCGGCGAACCCGCGCCTCAAGCCGATGGTGTTCAGCGGCGGCGAGGTCGTGATCTACGGCAAAGTCGTCAGCGTCTTGCGCAGGTTGTAACTCATCGCCAACGCGGCGAACGCCAGCGAAACGATCCCCGCCAAGCCGACTGCCACCGGGACGCTCTTGTCGGCGCGCGGCTTGGTATGCAACACGATCGCGGCCCGCGGCGGACGCGACGTCGTGCTCGACCCGTTGTTCTCGGAATTGAACGTGAACGGTGACGACGTAGGCGTCGTCGTGGTCGCACCGCCCTTGGCCGTCGTGCCCGACGATGACGGTTTCTTCGTCGTCGCCGGGTGGCTCGTCCCGCCGTTGTTCGTCCCGCCGGTGGAGTCATTCGGTACCGCGTCGAGGGCGCGCGCCACGTTGAGCCGTCCCGCGCAGTTCGCGCCGCAGTCAATCGGGTCGGCAGTCGCCAGCAACGTGTCGACGACTTGCTGGCGTGAAAGTCCGTGCGCGAACAGCAACGCTGCCGCGCCGCTCACGTGCGGCGTCGACATCGACGTGCCCGAGAGGTAGGCGTAGCAACTCGGCGCGTTCGCCGGTGTGCACGTGTTGCCGGCGTAGGTCGACAACACCATCGGGCAGTCGGTGCGCGACGAGTCGGTGCAGCGCGGGTCCGTCGGCGCGACCTCGTCGCCGCCCGGGGCGACGATGCCCCACTTCGCGTTCCCGATGGCAGTTGAGTACGCCTCGACCGTGCCGTCGGGCGCGGTAGCGCCAACGACGATGGCGTCGAGCTTCGAGTAGCCGCCTGAACTCCCGCCGAACAGCTGCGAGTTGTTGTTGCCCGACGCGATGATGGGCAGCGCGCCCTTCTGCCACGCGTCCTCGACGACGGGCCCGAGCGGGTTCGAGCTGCCGGAGCCACACAGCAAGCACACGCCTGAGGTCTCCACGCCCACGCTGAGGTTCACGATCTGCGCGCCCTGCGACACGACCCACTCGATGCCGGCCTTGACGTCGTTGAGGTCAGCCGTCGGTTCGCCGCCGTTCGGATCGGGCTCGAAGGCCCGCGCCACGATCAACTTCGCGCCCGGCGCCACGCCGGCGATGCCGGTCCCGTTGCCGGTTACTGCCGCCGCTATGCCGGCGACGTGGGTGCCGTGCCCGTTGATGTCGTTGCCCTCGCCGGGACCCGTCTGGCAGTTCTCCGGTTTTCCGGAGTGATCGGTGCACGTCGCCGACGCCACCACCTTGCCGACGAGGTCCTCGTGGTTGCGGTTGACGCCGGAGTCGACGATGCCGATCTTGACGCCCTCGCCCGTCGACACCGACCACGCGGCCGGCGCGTGCACCTGAATCAGGCCCCACTGGCGGTTCCCCAGCGGGTCGTCCGCGGCCGCCGCGGGGCGGAGGCCGGCAATACCGAGTACAAGAACGAGCGCGACAAGCAGTCGCAGGGGGAAGCGCATGACCGCTCCATGGTGCCACTTCCCCGCCGAAGACAAACATCGCCAACGAATCAGGAAGTGACGACCCCCACGATCGTTTGCCACGCGGCATCGAGTTGCGCTTTCGTGACGAACTCGCCCTGCGTGTGTGCTAACAGCGGGTCGCCGGGACCGAAATTGGCCGCGGGAATGGCCTGCTCCGCGAAGAACGCGACGTCGGTCCACCCGAGTTTCGCCCGCGGCGGCCGACCCGAACGCTCGACCAGCGACGCCAGCAGCGGATGCCCGAGCGACGGCGGCGCGGCCGCCGAGACGTCGATCTCGGTCCACGTGTCGCCCGTCGACTCGTCGAAGGCGTCACCGACGACGTCGCGTACCGCCGCGCGCGCGTCATCGAGCGAATGGTCGGGCGCGAAACGGTGGTTGACCGTCACCACGCAGCGATCGGGCACGACGTTGCGCGCCACTCCCCCGCTGACGAGCACCACCTGCATCGCTTCGCGGTACTCACATCCGTCGATGACCGGTTGGCGACCCGACCATGCGCGCACACGGTCGATGGCGACCGCGGCGCGATGGATCGCGTTGACTCCGGTCCAGGGTCGCGCGCTGTGGGCGCGCGCCCCGGCGAAGCTCAACTCGACGGAAAAGGCGCCCTGGCACCCGGCTTCGATCCAGGCGTCGGTCGGCTCACCGAGGATTGCCGCGTCACATTCCGTGAGATCGGGGCGCGAGCCGAACAGCTCGAGCAACCCGTTGTGCTCGCGCGCGACCTCTTCGCATGCGTAGAACACGAACGTGAGGTCGCACGTGGGTGTGACGTCGCCGCGCCCGATCGCCTCGGCGAGTTCGACGAAGACCGCGAGCCCGCTCTTCATGTCGGAGGACCCGAGTCCGTAGAGCGTGTCGCCGTCGAGGCGCGCCGTCGCGTTGTCGTTCACCGGGACGGTATCGGTGTGGCCGGCGAGGACGAGGCGCTGCGCCTTGCCGAGGTTCGTCCGCGCCACGAGGTTGGCGCCGACGCGGTCGACGCTGAACCCGTCGAGCTTGTCGAAGATCGCCGCGAGGTGATCGGTGATCGCCGCCTCGTCGTGGCTGACCGACGGAATGTCGATCAGTTCGGCCGTGCGCGCCAACAGGTCCGGCGTGCCGTCAGACATTGACGCCGTGGTCGCGCAGGATGTCGTTGAGTTTCGCTTTGTTGTGGCGCTCGCCCTCAGTGAGGTGACGCACCACCAGGACGCACGGACGCCCGAAGGTGCCGCCGGGGAACTCCTTCATCGTCCAGCTCTGAAACGCCACCGACCACGGCGGTACGACGCCGCGCGAGATCTCCTCGCCGGTCTCGGCGTCCATCACGGGGATCGTCGGATTCAGCATCACGCCCTCACCGAGAACGCAGCCCTCGCCCACGCGGGCTCCCTGCGTGATCATCGAACGGCTGCCGATCAACGTCTCGTCGCCGATCATGACCGGCGCGGCCTGCGCGGGCTCGAGGACTCCGCCGATCCCGACGCCACCCGAGAGGTGCACGTTCTTACCGATCTGCGCGCACGATCCGACCGTCGCCCACGTGTCGACCATCGACCCACTCTCGACGCGCGCGCCGATGTTGACGTAGCCCGGCATCACGATCACGCCCGGACCGAGATAACTGCCCCACCGCGCGATGCCGCCCGGCACGACACGTGCGCCCGTCGCCGCGTAGTCCTTCTTCAGCGGCACCTTGTCGTAGTACTCGAACGGTCCCACTTCGATCGTCTCCATGCCGCGGAGTCGGAATACGAGCAGAACGGCCTGCTTCAGCCACTGATGCACGACGACCTCGTCGTCGACGATCTCCGCGATGCGCGCGTCACCGTTGTCGAGCAGGTCGATGGCGTCGCTCACCGTGGCCAGCGCGTCCTTGTCAGCGGGCGACAGCTCTTCGCGCCGTTCCCACAACTCCTCGATGCTCGCCTGGAGATCCGCCATGGCCGTCGAGGCTAAACGCCGAGGCGTTGCGCGACTAACTCGATGCGGTCGTCGGGCTGCACGACGGCGACGCGCACGTAGCGCGCGCCCGCGGGTCCGAACGTGTCGCCCGGAGTGACGAGGCAGCCCGCCGTGCGCGCCAGGCGATCGACGAAGCCCCACGCGTCGCCGTCAGGGGCCTCGGCCCACAAGTAAAAGCCTCCTTGCGGCATCGCCGCGTCGAGATCGACGGCTTTGAGGATGTGCGCCATCCGCTCGAGGCGATGGTGGTACCGCGCCGCCTGCGCGTCCACGTGTTCGTCGTCGCGCAGCGCGGCGACGCCGGCTGCCTGCGCGGGGCCGGGCACCATCATGCCGACGTGCTTACGCACCTCCGACAAGTAGTGCACGAGTTCGCGGTCACCGCCGTAGAAGCCGACGCGCAGTCCTGCGAGGTTCGAGCGCTTCGACAGTGAGTGCACGGCGACGACACCGTCGGTGCCGTGCTGCAGGATCGTGCGCTTCGCGCCGTTCCAGGTGAACTCGACGTAGCACTCGTCGCTGAACACCGGCACGCCGCGCGCGCGACCCCAAGCGGCAGCGGCGCCGAGGTCGTCGAGCTGGCCTGCGGGATTGCCGGGCGTGTTCACCCACAGGCACAGCGCGCGCGCCGCGTCGTCTTCGCCGATGGCGTCGAGGCGAAGCGTGAAGTCGTCGTTGACGGGCACGGCGACGGCGCGGCAGCCCGCGAGGATCGCGCCCATCTCGTAGGTGGGATACGCCAGTTCGGGATACAGCACGGTGTCGCGGTCGGGCGTGCGCAGCGCCAACCACCGCGGCAGCGTGCCGACGAACTCTTTGGTGCCGACGCACGCCGCAACGTCACCGGGGTCGAGGGTCACGCCGAGTCGGCGATCCATCCACGCCGCGACCGCCTCGCGCAGTGCAGCCGACCCGATCGACTGCGGGTAGCCCCGCTCGGTATTGCTGGTGGCCAGGGCGTCGAGCACCGCAGGAGGCGGCGGGTCACAGGGCGTGCCGATCGACAGGTCGACCGATCCCCCGGGTAGCGCCTCGGCCGCAGCCTTGGCGTCGTTCAACCGGTCATAGGGATAGACCGGTGGGACGAACGGCTGTCGACTGCCTCCGGAGCCGGCGGGCTGCGCCGTCAACCCACCAGCCAGTTCTCGAACCGTGCCGCGCCGGCGGCGTCGACGCGCACCTGCACGCGCGTGCCGCGCTCGCCGTGCACCTCGTCGAGCACCTCGCCCTCCCGGTGTACCGCGGCGAGTACGTCGCCGCGGGCGAAGGGGATTTCCAACTCGACGACCTTGGATTGCGCGCGCAGCCAGGCGGCGACCGCCTCCACCAATCCGTCGATGCCCCCGCCCGTCTTGGCGCTGACCGCCACGGACCCGGGATGGGCGCGCACCAGGCGCTCCGCTTCCTCAGGGTTGAGGTCGGCCTTGTTGAACACGAGCAACTCGTCGATGTGCCCTCCGCCGATTTCGCCGAGCACTTCGCGCACGGTCGCCATCTGGGCTTCGGGGTTGGGCGCGGACGCGTCGACGACGTGCACGATCAACTCCGACTCGAGCACCACTTCCAACGTCGAGCGGAAGGCCTCGACGAGTTGGTGCGGCAGCTTGCGAATGAATCCGACGGTGTCGGACACGAGGATCGTTTCGCCACCCGGAAGATCGAGCCGACGCGTGCGCGCGTCGAGCGTCGCGAACAGCCGGTTCTCGGCGAGCGCGTCGGCGTCGGTGAGCGCGTTGAGCAGCGTCGACTTGCCGGCGTTCGTGTACCCGGCGATCGACACGTTGTGCAGACGGGAGCGGCGGCGCTGCGCGCTCTGGACGTCGCGCTTCTTCGTCAGCTTCTTCAGCTCACCCTCGAGCTGCGTGATCCGCCGCATAAGACGTCGGCGGTCGACTTCGAGCTGCGTCTCACCGGGGCCGCGGGTGCCGATGAAACCGCTCGTGCCACCCTGCTGTGACAGCGCCTTGCCGCGGCCTTTGAGACGCGGCAGCCGGTGACGCAGCAGCGCCAGTTCCACCTGCGCCTTGCCTTCGAGCGTGCGCGCGTTCTGGGCGAAGATGTCGAGGATCACGTCGGTGCGGTCGATGGCGGTGCGGCCGAGGATCTTCTCGAGGTTGCGTTGCTGCGCGGGTGACAGTTCGTCGTCGAACACGACGGTGTCGGCGTCGACCTGCTCGGAGAGCTCGTGGAGTTCTTCCGCCTTGCCCTTGCCGATGTAGGTCGCGGGATCGGGCGCGTCGCGGCGTTGCAGCACGCGCGCTTCGACGTCGGCGCCCGCGGTGTCGACCAGCAACGCCAACTCGTCGAGATACTCCTCGACTTCGTCGGGATTCGCTCGACCGAACGTCACGCCGACGAGGACGATTTTTTCGCGAAAACTTCGGTCGATCAGAGTCATGGAATCTCGATTGCGCCTATGTACGTGACGGGCCCAGCGAGCTGGACGTGGTCGGTATCGGTGATGTCGACTTCGGCGTCGCCTCCGGGCTGTCGGACCGTCACGACCGTGCCGGTGACGAGTCCCCACTTGGATGCGGCGACGGCGACGGCGCATGCACCGGTACCGCACGCCAGTGTCTCGCCTGCGCCGCGCTCGTGCACGCGCATTTTCACGGTGTCGGGCGTCGACGCAGTGGCGATGATCTCGAGGTTGACGTCGGGGTGTTGCGCGCCGGCCGACGTCAGGTCGTAGGCGTCGGGGTCCGCGACGCGCCGCACGCGGTGCGGGTTGCCGACGTTGAGCAGCATGTCGTCCTCGTCGGTGCCCTCGATGACGACGGGACCCATGTCGACGCGGATGAAGTGCACGAGCGGATCGTCAGTGGCGTTCACGTGGGCGCTGCGGTAGCCCGCCGCCGTCGACACGTTGACGCTCGACCCGCTCACCCACCCGCCGCGCACCGCGGCCTGCACGAGGCAGCGCAGACCGTTGCCGCTCATCTCGGCGGGTGACCCGTCGGCGTTGTGCAGCGTCATCGTGAGATCGGCGCGCACGTCGCGCTTGGATAGGTGCAGGAGCCCGTCGGCGCCGACGCCGAATCGCCGGTCGCACAGCCGGCGCGCCAGTGCTGGCGTGACCTCGGTGGCGTTCTGCGGATCGGCGAGGACGAGGAAGTCGTTCCCCCAGCCCTCGTGTTTGGTCAGACGCACGGTCACCAGTTTTGCCCACTCGCGACCGTCGCCAAGTCCACTTCGGGATCGAACCACGCGATCCGGGGATCGCGACGGAACCAGGCGCGCTGGCGGCGGGCAAAGCGCACCGTCGCCGTGACGGCTTCGTCGACGCACTCGTCGAGCGGCCGACCCGCTTCGACGTGCTCGAACAGCTGGCGGTACCCGAGCGCCTGGCGCGCCGTGCGCGACACCGGCGACTGCGCCAGCCGCTCCACCTCGGCGACGAACCCGTCCTCGAGCATGCGCGTGAACCGACGTTTGATGGCGTCGGCCATGCCGGCGCGGCTCGGCCACAGGCCGATGAGCCGGAAGGTCGTCGGCCGGTAGGTGTCGAGACCCGGGCCGTACGACGAGAACGGTCGCCCCGAGCCGATGCAGACTTCGAGCG
>JBEEFV010000055.1:0-6638 GCA_041166405.1 Actinomycetota bacterium
GCGTGCGCATCTTGTCGATGACCTTCTCCGTCGTCGGCGCCGCCAGCTCGTCGACTACCGCGCCGTCAGCCATGAAGACGACGCGGCCGGCGTAGCTCGCAGCCGTCGGGTCGTGCGTCACCATCACGATCGTTTGGCCGAGCTCGGAGACCGCGTCGCGTAGGAACGACAGGAGGGCCGCCCCGGTGCGCGTGTCGAGGTTGCCGGTGGGCTCGTCGGCGAAGATCACCGCGGGGCGGCTCACCAACGCGCGCGCGGCGGCGACGCGCTGCTGCTCACCGCCGCTCAGCTCGGTCGGTCGATGGCCGAGGCGGCTGCGCAAACCGATGGTGTCGACGATGCGGTCGAACCACTCCTGGTCGTAGTCGCGACGCGCCAGCTTCATCGGCAGCGTGATGTTCTCGACGGCAGTCAGCGTCGGGATCAGGTTGAAGCCTTGGAAGATGAAGCCGACTTGGTCGCGGCGCATCTCGGTGAGGCGGCGTTCGTCAAGCGTCGTGAGGTCGACGTCGTCGAGCATCGCCTCGCCCGACGTCAACTGGTCGAGGCCGGCGAGGCAGTGCAGCAGCGTGGACTTGCCCGAGCCCGACGGACCCATCAGCGCGGTGAACACGCCGTGCTCGAAGTCGACACTCAAGCCGTTGAGGGCGGTGACCTCCGTCGATCCCGATCCGTAGATCTTGACGGCGTTGACGGCGCGCGAAGCGAAGGAAGCTGGCACGTCGAGCGACTCTACCGGCCGCGTTTTCAGTCAACGGGTTGTTAATGGTGGAACATCTCGCGACGTGCGCGGACGACCTACGTCAACGCGTGTTGCTTCACCAAACGATCGAGCACGCTCATGAGCTCGTCGATGTCGAGCGGCTTCTGTACGAACGTGTCCATGCCCGCGGCGAGCGCGGCGGCTTGGTCGTGTTCCGACGAGAACGCGGAGATGGCGATGATCGGAACGCGCGACACGGGACCCGGATGTTCGCGGATGGTCGTCGTGGCTTCGAGGCCCGTCATCACCGGCAGCTGGCAGTCCATCAGCACGACGTCGTAGTCGTTCTCCTGGACGGCGCGAACCGCGTCGACGCCATTGGTGACGGTGTCGACGTGGAAGCCGGCGCGGCGGAGCGCCGCGACGGTTATGCGACGACACAGCGGATCGTCCTCGGCGAAGAGCAGAAAGCCGAAGCGCATTTCGTCGTCCGCCTCCGCCACCACGACGGGTTCAGGCTCGGGCTCGGGCTGCGGTTCCGGTTCCAGCTCCGGCTCCGGTTCCGGCTCCGGCTCGGGTTCGATCGCGACGAGCTCGGGCTCGGGCGCTGGTGCAGGCTCGGGCTCTGGATCGGGCTCCCACATCACCGGCGGCTCAGCGGCGACGGCAACGGGCTCGGGCCTCGGGACGGGCGGTGACACGGTGAGTTGCGTCGCCGCCCGGTCCCTCGCGTGTGCCGCTGCGCGCAGCGACACGGTGAACCAAAAGCTCGCGCCGCGGCCGAGTTCGCTCTCGACGCCGTACAGGCCGTCGAACTGCTCGACGAGGCGCCGCGCCTCGATCAGGCCGCGCGTCTTGCCGCGATAGCGGCGCAGGTTCGGATCGGCGCGCACGTCAGGCTCGAAGGCGCGGTAGCAGTCGTAGTGCGACATGCCGACTCCCGTGTCGCTCACCGCGAGGTACACGACGAATTCGTTCTTGCGCTGCTCGATCAAGTTTGCCGTGATGCCGACCCCGCCAGATGCGGTGTAGGCCACAGCGTTGTCGAGGAACAGCGACAGCAACTCGCCGAAGCGCGTGGCGTCGCCGCTCACCATCTCCGGCACTTTCGAGTCGATGGTCACTAGGAACTCGAGACCCTTCGCCGATGCCGCTTCGGTGAACGACGCGACGGTGGCGTCGATCACGGTGCGCAAGCTGAAGTCAGCGTCGACCAGCACAGGTGCGACCGTCGCGTCCTGCGTCACGCCCAGCAACTCGTTGAGCACCGCCAGCAACCGGTCGGCCGACTGGTCAAGTTCGCCGTCGCGCAAACGGTCGGCGGCTTCGAGCACACCGTTGAGCGGGCCGGCGATGCGCGTCGTCATCTCGTCGAGAAAGTGCGACGTGGACGCCAGCGTGTCGCTCGTGGTGACGTGCACGGTCGACAGCGACTCGTGCGCATGGCGCAACTCGGCGCGTTCGACTTCGACCGAAGCCAACATGTCCTCGTTCGCGGCGTGGAGTTTCCACTGCGCACGCGCCGCCACGGCGGTCAGCAAGAGCGCGGCGGCGCCGACCACAAGGGTGCCGACGCGCGTTTCGTGGAAGGCCGCCAAGACCACCGTCACGCTGTTCACGAGCACGACACCCACGAGAGGGTCGAAGGCTGTGTCGTGCACTATTCCGACCGGAGCATCCTGCGTCTCGCCACTTTCGGCGCGCCAGCGCCGCACGACGAGCGCACCGAACGCTCCGTACGCGGCGAGGATGGAGACGAACTGCCCGGGCGTCGCCGCACCGGCGTGGCGCGACGTGACGATCACGAACGCGGCGTCCGTTATCAAGTGGCACGCGATGCCGAGCCCAAGTGTCGCCGACGTCCGCGTGCGGCGGACGCGGCGCGCGAACAGGCACATCAACACCACGGCGAGGCCGAGGTCGGCCACGAGTGAAACCTCGTACACCGCACGCTGGTGCTGAGTGAGCGAGGCACGCACCACGTACGGCTGCGCAACGCCTACCCACATCAACAGCGCCATCGCGGCCGTGGCCAGCGTGGCGGCTTCGGTAAGTCCCGGCGTGGCCGCCGTGCGATCGGCACGGACCCACATCGCCAGGCCGGCGGCGACGAGGACGCTCGCGCCGACAAACGCCATTTGTTGGTGCAAGACAGCGTCGCGTCCGCCGCCGATGGCGAGCGCGAGCCCGCCTGCTCGGGCGACGAGCCCAACGGCAACACCCGCCATCGCAATCATCCAGCCCCACCGGCGCACTGGTGTGTCGGCCCTCGGGGTCACAGCCTCGTTCATGTTGGCAGCTCGCTTTCAGACGGATTCGCCCTGCTCCGTCAAATCCATCTATCGGCAGCCAACTGCGACTCAATAGCCCGACAACAAATCCCAACAAATGATCAACGAAACGCTTAGATGACGAGCGGGCGTTCCGATTGGCACGTATGGACCGCCGCGCCGCCGAGGACGCCCTTCGCGCTTCTCGCGCCACAGAGGAGCGGCTGAAGCGAGCGCTGCGGGTCGCCAACATCGGTTCGTGGGAATGGGACGTGGCGGCCGACACGCTCGTGTGGACCGACGAGTTGTACGAGATGTTCGACGTCGACCGCGAAACGTTCGAGGCGTCGTACGGCGCGTATCTCAACTTGGTGCATCCGGAAGACCGCGCCCGCATCGACGGCATCGTGCAGGAGTCCTTCGCCACCGGCCTGCCGTTCGTGTTCGATCTCCGAGTCCCGCGACGCGATGGCGATGTGCGGACGTTGCACTCGTGGGGCGAGGTGGAACGCGACTCCGACGGTCGCACAGTGAAGATGGTCGGCATGTGCCAGGACGTCACGGATGTCCGCCGCACCGAAACGCGATTGCGTGAGTCAGAAGAGCGCGCCGTGTCGGCGTCGCGTCAGAAGTCGCACTTCCTCGCCACCATGAGCCACGAGATCCGCACGCCGCTCAACGGCGTCGTCGGTATGACCGAACTCCTCGCCGATTCCGCGCTCACGCCGAGCCAGCGCGAGCACGTCAACGCGCTGCACGGTGCGACTAAGAGCCTTCTCCACCTCCTCAACGACGTGCTCGACGTGTCGAAGATCGAGGCGGGCAAACTCACGTTCGAGACCGTCGATTGCGATCTGCCGGCGCTGGTCGCGGAGATGCTGGCGCTGTTCCGCGTCGCAGCCGATGCCAAGGGGGTCGCACTGTGCGCGCACGTCGCCCCGTCGCTGCGTTGCGTCCGCACCGATCCGACACGACTGAAGCAAATCCTCGGCAACCTCATCGGCAACGGAGTCAAGTTCACCGAGCGCGGCACAGTCGATCTCCACGTCGCCGCACACGGCGACCGCCTGCGGTTCACGATCGCCGATACCGGCATCGGCATCGCGCCCAAAGACCAAGCACGCCTCATGTCGCCATTCGAGCAAGGCGACCCTTCGACGAGCCGCCGCTTCGGCGGCACCGGCCTCGGCCTTGCGATCAGCCGGGACCTCGCGGAACTGATGGGCGGCATGATCGCGTTCACGAGCGCTCCCGGTGTCGGGACCACATTCGTCGTCGAGCTGCCGCTGCAACGCGGAACCGCGCCGCGCGTGCGCGCGCTGCCCACTCGACCGAAGCCCTCGACCTCGCGCCCAGGCGGACGCGCATTGCTGGCCGACGACACCCCGGTCAACCAACTCGTCGCCCGCGCCATGCTCGAGCGCTCGGGATGGAGCGTGCAGATCGTCGACAACGGCCAAGAGGCGCTCGACGCGTTGGAGCGCGAGTCGTACGACGTCGTCATCCTCGACTGCCAGATGCCCGTGCTCGACGGTTTCGCCACAGCCCGCGCGATCCGCGCGATGCCCGAGCCCGTCCGTGGAGTGCCGATCCTCGCGATGACGGGAAGCGCGATGGCCGAAGACCGCCAACGCTGCCTCGACGCCGGCATGGACGACTACATCGCCAAGCCGATCAGCCTCGTTTCGCTCGACGAGGCCATGGGACGCGTGCTCAGCGCGCGCCCGCGCGCCGTCCAGGGATAAGCGCAGCGCGTCGACGGGCGCAATGATGCGCTGGTCATGATTCTCTGGCCGCCACCGCAACGCGTCGACCTGCGCCCCGGCGCCCAACCGTCGAACGAGCCGCTGCGACCCGAGGGGTACCGCATCGTGCTGCGCGACGGCGACGCCTCTGTCGAGTCGGCCGACGCCGCCGGAGCACGGAACGCGCAAGCGACCCTGGCGCAACTCGAGGCTCCGTATCCCGACGGCGTCATCGAGGACTGGCCCGCGATCGCGGTCCGTGGCGTGATGCTCGACGTGTCGCGCTGCCGCGTCCCGACGCTGGACACGCTCAAGGCGTTGCTGGCGCGATTGGCGTCGTGGAAGATCAACCACGTCGAGTTGTATCTCGAGCACACGTTCGCGTACGCGGGCCATGAGGAGGTGTGGCGCGACGCGTCGGCGTACACCGCAGACGAACTGCGCGAGCTCGACGACTTCGCCGACGCCGTAGGTATCGAACTCACCGGCCAACAGAACTGCCTCGGCCACATGGAGCGCTGGCTGAAACACGATCGCTACCGCGCGCTCGCCATATCCCCCGACGGGTTCACCGCGCCGTGGGGTGAAAAGCGTGGTCCGTCAACCGCCGACCCCGACAACCCGGCAACGCTGGCGCTCGCTCGCGACCTGTTCGGTCAGCTGCTGCCGAACCTGCGCAGCCGTCGCGCCCATGTCGGGCTCGACGAGCCGTGGGAACTGACGGCTGAGCGAAGCGGATCGTGGATCACCTACTTGCAGTCGCTGCGCGCCGCTCGGGAGTTGGCGGGTCATCACGTGCTCGTGTGGGACGACGTGCTGGTCCACAACCCCGAATTGCTCAGCAGCATCCCGTCCGACGTGACGATCTGCGACTGGGGATACGAAGCAGCACAGCCGTTCGACGAGCGCGCCGCCGAACTCAAGACGATGGGGCTGCCGTTCTGGTTGTGTCCGGGCACGTCGTCGTGGACGACGGTTGCGGGCCGCTGGACGAACGCCGTGACCAACATCGCGTCCGCGTGCACGGCGGCGGTCGCCAACGGCGCCGAAGGCGTGATGGTTACCGACTGGGGCGACCAGGGCCACATCCAGCACCACGTGATTTCCGACCCGATGTTCGCGTGGGCCGCGGCCTGCTCGTGGAACCCGTCCGCGAACGCCGACGACATCCCCGCCGTCATCGGCGAGTTGGGCGAACCGTTGCGACTGCTCGGCGACGTCCACACGCTCGTCGAACCGCAACTGTTCAACATGTCGATTCTGACGGTGCCGCTCTACCGCCCGCACGCGAAGTTCGGCCACGGTCGCACGACGGGCAGCATCACGGTCGAGGCGCTCGAAGCGTGCGCCGCGCAGGTGCGCGACGCGCGCGCGTTGGCCGAGCACGCGTCCGCCGGCCTCCCGCGCGACGAAGCCCTAGCGACCGCCGACCTCATGGCGCTCCTGATCGACGACGGCCTCGAACGCAAGCGCGCCGACGGCACCTTGACGCACGCGTCTGCGGCCAGGCTCCGCGACTTCGCGGACCGTGCCACCGCACTACGCGACGTGCACACGCGCATCTGGCACGCGCGCAATCGACCCGGCGGTCTCGGCGAATGCCTCGCCAACTACGACCGTTTACTCTCGGGGTATGTGCAGGAACATCACGACACTCCGGGGGCTTGAGCCGGAGGCCACTCCGGAAGAGATCGAAGCGGCCGCCCGTCAGTACGTGCGCAAGATCTCAGGCGTCGCCAAGACGTCGGATGCGACGCAGGCGGCGTTCGAAAAGGCCGTGCGTCAGATCACCAAAGCGAGCACCGAACTGCTCGCCGCACTCCCCGATCGGCGCAACCCGCCGCCGACGTTGCCGCCGCTACGCCGCATCGCGGCGCGCGACGCGGCGTCGGCCGCGCCCCCCCCCAAGCGCGGCCCCAC
>JBEEFV010000056.1:0-42144 GCA_041166405.1 Actinomycetota bacterium
CCGTCCTCCGATAGCGGGATCGCGAGGGCGAAGGTCTTGCCGGTCTTGACGCACGCGGCGGCGCGCCGACGCACGTCGTCGGTGATCAGGTTGAGCGTGCCGAGTTCGTCGTCGTCGCCCCAGCGGCCCCAATTGTTCACCTTGGAGGCCAACGCGCGGAACGACTCGGGCACCGGCATACGCGCCAAACTACGGCGTGGCCACTGACGATGTCGTCGTTCATCGCGTGTCGGTTCCGGACGACCTGAAGCCAATCGAAGCGTGGACCGACGACGACATCGCGGCGCGGTACGACGACCCGGCGCGCGCCGCGTTGCGCGCGCTCGAGGAGGGCCGCCGCGACGGCGCGACGCGGTTCGTGTTCGTGTTGCCGGCCGAAGTGAGCGCGGCGAGCGAAGCGGTGCGGTTGCTGATGCTCGGTGCGGCGCGGCAGTGGGAGAGCGAAGGCGTGACGGTGAACTGCGTCGTCGGAGACGATCGGCGCGTCGTCGAGTTCCTCGCATCGGGCGCGGTGACGGGAAAGACGCTGTGACGGTCGCGCTGGTGACGGGCGCAGGTCGCGGGATCGGGCGCGGCTGCGCGCTGGCGCTCGCCGATGCGGGTCACGACGTCGTCGTGGCGTCGCGGACCGCGGACAACGGTGAACCCGTCGCCGACGAGATTCGTGCCCGCGGCGCACGCGCGGTGTGCGTCCCAACCGACGTGATGTCGCGCGACGCGATCTTCGCCGCAGTCGCGCGTGCCGTCGCCGAGCTCGGCGGTCTTGACGTCGTGGTGCACAACGCGTTCACGGGCACCGGTCGTCCGTATCGCATCGAAGACGCGCCGGAAGGGGAGTGGGAGCGAACGTCGCGCTCGGCGGTGTGGGCGTCGATCTGGTGCGCGCAGGCGGCGTCGCCGCACCTCAAGGCGAGCGCGTGCGGGCGGTTGATCCTCGTGAGCTCGGCGGCCGGTATCGAAGGCAGCGACTACCTGCCGTTGTACGGCGCCGTCAAGGGCGCGCAGCGCGGGCTGGCCATGGCCCTGGCGCGCGAGTGGGGACCCGCGGGCGTCACCGTCAACTGCATCGCCCCCCTCGCCGCCACCGATGCGCTCTCGTACGCGTTCCACAAGAACCCTGACCTCAAGCCGTTTCTCGAATCGCGCGTCGCCCTCGGCCGCCTCGGCGACGCCGAGGCCGACATCGGTCCGGTCGTGGCGTTTCTGGCGTCGGAGGGCGCCGGGTACATCACCGGACAGACGATCGTGTGCGACGGCGGGAACTACATCGGCGCCTGACTAGGTTGGTCGGCATGCGAGTAGTCGTCGACTTCGATCGGTGTGAGAGCAACGCGTTGTGCATGGCTGAGGCGCCCGAGGTGTTCGAAGTGCGCGACGACGACTTCCTCTACGTGCTTGACGAGACGCCGCCCGAGGACCTGCGCGCCAAGGTGCTGAAGGCGGCGATGGTCTGCCCGAAGCAGGCCATCACCGTCGAAGACTGACTTGGCACGACCTGAGCTCGTCGCCGTCCGTCACGGTGAGACGGCGTGGACGATCACCGGTCAGCACACCAGTCGTTCCGATATCGCGTTGACTGACAAAGGCCGCGACCACGCCCGCAGGCTCGGGGAGGCCCTCGGCGGGCGCACGTTCGCCCTCGTGCTGTCGAGCCCGAGCCGCCGCGCCGTCGACACGTGCCGGCTTGCGGGCTACGGCGACGTCATGACCACCGACGCCGATCTCGCGGAGTGGGACTACGGCGACTACGAAGGCGAGACGACCGACGAGATCCGCGCGCACTCGCCGCGATGGTCGCTGTGCCGTGACGGCGCACCCGGCGGCGAGTCGCCTTCTGACGTCGCGGCGCGCGCTGAACGAGTGATCGCGCGCTGCCTCGCTGCGGACGGCGACACGCTCGTGTTCGGGCACGGCCATGCGCTGCGCGTGCTGGCGGCGCGGTGGGTCGGGCTCGGCCCCGACGCCGGGGCGCTCTTCGCACTCGACCCCGCCAGTGTCAGCACGCTGGGATGGGAGCGGGAAGCGCGCGTCGTGCGTCAGTGGAACAGTCTCGGGCGCACCGGCAGCGTCTCGTAACCGGAGATGAAGTTCGCCGGTCGATAGTCGGGCTCGACGTCCGACACGAGCTCGAGCTTCGGCACACGGCGCAGCAACTGCTCGAACATCACGCGTAGCTCGAGGCGCGCCAGGCTGTTGCCGAGGCAGAAGTGCGTGCCGAACCCGAAGGCGACGTGGTCGTTGGGGGTGCGGGCAATGTCGAACGTGAACGGGTCGGCGAACACGTCCTCGTCGCGGTTGGCCGATGGGTACAGCAACAACAAGGTGTCGCCTTCGTGAATCGTCTGTCCGCCGAGCTCGACGTCACGCGTCGCCGTGCGCGCCATGTTCTTGATCGGCGACACCCAGCGCAGCATTTCCTCGACGGCGGTGGTCAACAACGCCGGGTCGGCGCGGAGGCTCTCCCAGCGCGACCGGTCCACCAGCAGCTGGTAGGCGCCGCCCGAGATGACGTGACGCGTCGTCTCGTCACCGCCGATGAGGATCAGCAGCGACTCGTGGATGATCTCGTCGTCGGTGAGCTTCTCGCCGTCGACCTCGGCGTGGCACAGCACGCTCATGAGGTCGTCGGTCGGGTTGGCGCGGCGATCAGCAATCACCTCGGTGGCGTACGCCCAGTAACTACCGAACGCGTCGGCGGCCGCGGTCGCGGCTTCCGGGTCACCGGTGAGCGCACGCAGCATGGCGTCGCTCCACTCGAGCAGCCGCGGCCGGTCAGGCTCGGCGAAACCAAGATCGTTGGCGATCATCGCGAGGGGCAGCGGCGCGGCGATGTCCCACACGAGGTCGACCTCCGCGCGGTCGGCGAGACGGTCGATGATGGCATCACAGGCGGCGCGTACTTCAGGCTCGCGATCACGGATACGGCGCGGCGTGTAGCCGCGGTTCACGAGCTTGCGACGTCGGATGTGTTCCGGATCGTCCATGTCGATCATCATCGCGATCGGTCCCGATTCGGGACGGATCCCGCCGGCGTTCGAGAACGTCGCCGGATCGCCCGACACGTGCTTGAGATCGGCGTACTTCGTGACGCCCCACACCCGCCCGTCCCAGTAGACGGGGTCGTTGGCGCGCATCCAGGCCATCGCCTCGTGCGGGTTGCGCCCCCAGAACGCGCCGCTCACGAGATCGAAGTCGGCCACGGCACCGATCTATAACACGTTCTAGTATTGGACATGGCCAATCCTGTGATCGTCGACGCAGTTCGCACCCCCATCGGCAAGCGCAACGGGGTGCTCTCCGGCATGCACGCGGCGGAGATCCTCGCGGTGCCGCAGATCGAACTCGTGAAGCGCAACGGCCTCGACCCCGCTGACGTCGACCAGCTCGTCGGCGGGTGCGTGACGCAGGCGGGTGAGCAGGCGTCGAACGTGACGCGCAACGCGTGGCTCAGCCTCGGCGTGTCGTACGAACCGGCGGCCACGACTATCGACTGCCAGTGCGGCTCTAGTCAGCAGGCCAACAACTTCGTGATGGGTCTCATCGCGACGGGCGGCGCCGAAGTCGGCATCGCGTGCGGCGTCGAGGCGATGTCCCGGGTCGGGCTCGGCATGAACGTGATGAACGGTCCGGGCTCGTCGAAGCCCGACAACTTTCCGTGGGACTCGCCGAACCAGTTCGAGGCCGCGGAACGCATCGCACAGAACCGCGGCATCACGCGCGAAGAGGTCGACGAGCTTGGCTTGCGGTCGCAGCAGAACGCGGCGCGGGCCGTCGCCGAAGGTCGCTTCGATCGCGAGATCGTGTCGATGGAAGTCGACGGCGCCCTCGTCAGCAAAGACCAGGGCCCGCGCGAGACGACGACGGAGGGGCTCGCCAAGTTGAAGCCGGTCATCGAGGGCGGCGTTCACACCGCGGGCAACTCGTCGCAAATTTCCGACGGCGCCGCCGCCGTGTTGTGGATGGACGAGGAGCGCGCACTCGCCGAGGGGCGCAAGCCGCGGGCGCGCATCGTCGCCCACGCGCTCGTCGGTTCCGATCCGTACTACTTGCTCGACGGGCCGCCGGCCGCGACGGAGAAGGTGCTCAAGCGCGCCGGCATGACGATGAACGACATCGACCTGTTCGAGGTCAACGAAGCGTTCGCCGCCGTCGTGCTGTCGTGGGGCCGGATCCACAACCCCGACTGGGACAAGGTCAACGTCAACGGCGGCGCCATCGCCCTCGGTCACCCCGTCGGCGCCACCGGTTCTCGCCTCATCGCCACCGCGCTGCACGAGTTGGAGCGCTCCGACAAGGAGTTCGCGCTGATCAGCATGTGCTGCGGCGGCGCCTTGGCGACCGGCACCATCCTGCAGCGCCTGTAGCGCCGCCGCCGGCCCCGACTTTCTGAATCTGGGCGCGCGCCAGGCGGTACTCAGATTCAGAAAGTCAGGCGGACCGGGTTATGCCCAGGGCGTCGGTTGGCTGTCGCTCCGTAGGAGGGCGTCAGTGCCGCCGTCGACGAAGACGACCGAGCCGCAGAAGAAGCGGGCGTGCGGGCCGAGGAGGAAGGCGACGACGTGCGCCAGTTCTTCGGGCGTTCCCTTGCGCCCGACCGGGATCGGGAACTCGTCGATGTAGGGACCCATGACGGGATCGTCACGCGTCTGTTGCAGCAGCGGCGTTTCGACCGCACCCGGGGCGACGACGTTCAGCGTGATGCCGGCGCCCGCCCACTCAGGCGCGTGGCGACGCGCCCACCAGGCGATCGCCGTTTTCGTCGCGGGGTAGGTGCGGAGCGCGCCGGCGGCATCCGCGGCGGCGCACGCGGCCGCTTCGTCGCCGGCGAGGCACAGCTCCACGACGTCCATCGGCACGCCCTTCTGCGCCGTCGTCGAGTTCGACGAGATGGCGACGGCGGCAGACGCGTCGCCGCGCGCCAACGCCGGACGCAACCCGTCGAGCAGCGCGACCGTGCCGAAGTAGTTGACCGACACGAGCGCGCCGCCGTCCGCGGTCGTGAGACCCGGGATGCCGGCCCACGTGACGAGACCGTCGAGCGCGCCGTCGCACATCGCGTTCACTTCGGCGATGGCGCGCACGCGCCCGGCAGGCGTCGACAGATCGGCGACGACGTCGGCGTCGCGTAAGTCGACGCCGATGACGCGTTGCCCGTCGGCTTCCAGCGCCGCACGCGTCGCCGCACCCATCCCCGACGCCGAACCGGTGACGCCGACCGTTCTCACGGCGTGGTCAGCACGCAGCGCGTGCCGGTGTAGATCGTCGGCATGCACTTGTTGCAGTGAATGCACACGCCTTCGCGTGCCGACCCGGCGGCGAAGCGGTTGACGAGGTCGGGCTCGCGCAGCAGCGCCCGCGCCATGGCGACGAATGAGAACCCTTCATCCAGCGCGCCGTTGACCGACTCGAGCTTGTTGATGCCCCCGAGCAAAATCAGCGGCATCTTCAACTCGGCGCGGAACTGGCGCGCCATCGGCAGGAAGAACGCTTCCTCGAACGGCAGCTTCGGAAAGATGCGGCGACCGAAGACGCGCATGCCGAGGCCGATGACGGGACCCTGCGTCTCGGCGAACTCCTTCATCGGCACGTCGCCGCGGAAGAAGTACATGCCGTTGAGCAGCGATGACCCGCCGGTAAGTTCGAGCGCGTCGAGGTGGCCGTCGGCCTCGAGCAGCTTCGCCACTTGCAGACTCTCTGCGGGATGCAGCCCCTGCTTGACGCCGTCGTCCATGTTGAACTTCGCCAGCACCGCCACGCTGGGATCGGTCGCGGCGCGCACCGCCGCGACAACTCGCCGCGGGAAGCGCGCCCGGTTCTCGATCGACCCGCCGTACTCGTCGCTGCGCTTGTTGAGGTTCGGGCTCATGAACGAGCTGAGCAAGTAGTTGTGCCCCAGGTGCACCTCGATGGCGTCGAAACCGCTGTCGACAGCGACGCGCGCCGCGCCGGCGAACTGCTCGACGAGCGCGTCGAGTTGCGCGACGGACGCGCCGCGCACGCGCCCCTTTGCCGGCAGCGAGAACCGCGTCGACGGTGCGGTCGTCGGATACTTCCTCGAGTTCGCCTGCGCCACGAGGCCGGCGTGGCCCAGCTGCGCCGACACCTTCGCACCGGTCGCATGAACGGCCGAGGTGAAGCGCTGCAGATCCGGCACGAGAGACGGGGCGAACACGAGCGTGTGCGGGCTCACGCGTCCTTCCATCGACACCGCGCAGTACGCCAACGTCGTCAATCCGACGCCGCCTTCGGCGACGGCCAGGTGGTAGTCGATGAGTTGTTGCGTGACGGCGCCGCGCGGCATCACGCCTTCGAACGTCGCCGCCTTGATGATGCGGTTGCGCAGCGTGATCGGGCCGAGCTGTGCCGGCCCAAAGGCGCTACTCGCGGCCGAGTTTGGCAACGCGCTCGCTGGCTTCGATGAACTCTTCGACCATCTGGAAGATCACGTCTTTGACGGGACGGACCTCGTTCATCGAGCCGACGATCTGGCCGACGGGGATGCCGACGAACTCGCGGTTGTTCGACCGACCGATGCGGCGCTGCGCCTCCGCCGTCGCCAGGTACTGCAGCGGCATCGGCAGGAAGCCGGGCGCGTCTTCCGCTTCCCAGGCATCGGTCCATCCGGTGCGCAACTGACGCGCCGGCTTGCCCGTCATGCAACGCGAACGCACGGTGTCGCGCGACGTGGCGGCGAGCAACTTCTCGACGACCATCGGCTGCATGTCGGACTCGGCCGTCGTCAACCAGATCGAACCGGTCCACACGCCCTGCGCGCCGAGCGCCATGGCGGCGGCTACCTGGCGACCGTTGCCGATCCCGCCGGCGCCGAGCACGGGAACCGGTGCGATGGCGTCGACCACTTGGGGGAGCAGCACCATCGACGCGATCTCGCCTGTGTGGCCGCCGGCCTCGTGGCCTTGGGCGACGATGATGTCGACGCCCTGGTTGACCTGACGCTGCGCCTGCTGCACCGAACCCACCAGCGCCGCCACCTTCACGTTGTGTTCGTGCGCGAGGTCGACGATGTCCTTCGGGGGCGGGCCGAGCGCGTTGACCAAGAGGCTGATCGGATGGGCGAGCGCGATGTCGACCTGGGGACGCGCGCCCTCGTGCGTCCACCCGAGCAGACCGTGCACCGGCTCGTCGGCGGGCAGGGGCGGGATGTGGTTTTCGTCGAGGGTCTTGTTGATCCAGTCCTTGTGCTTCTGCGGGATCATCTCCTCGAGCTGTTCTTCCATGCGCTCGGGGTCGAGGTCGCCCGCGCCGGCATACGACGCCGGCATGACCACGTCGACTCCGTAGGGCTTGCCGCCGATGTTCTCGTCGATCCAGTTGAGTTCGATCTCGAGTTGTTCGTTGGTGAAGGCCAGCGCGCCCAGCACGCCGAGGCCACCGGCCTTGCTGACGGCGGCGACGACGTCGCGGCAGTGGCTGAAGGCGAAGATCGGCAAGTCGATGCCGAACATGTCGCAGAGGTCGGTGTGCATTTGCTTCAGTTCTCCTTGGTTGCGATGTCGAGAGCCCAGCGGTAATCGGGTTTGCCGCTCGGCGAACGAACGAACGTGGTCACGAGGTGCAGCTCGCGTGGCACCTTGTAACGCGCCAGCGACAGCCGGCAGTGCTCCTGGATCGATTCGAGGTCGGGCGACGCACCTTCGCGTGCCTGCACGACCGCGGCGACGCGCTGACCCCAGCGCTCGTCGGGCACGCCGACGACCACTGCGTCCCACACGTCGGGGTGGGCCTTCACGGCGGCTTCGACTTCTTCCGGAAAGATCTTCTCGCCGCCGGAGTTGATCGACACCGAACCGCGGCCGAGCAGCGTGATCGTGCCGTCCGCTTCGACGATCGCGAAGTCGCCGGGGATCGACCAGCGTCGCCCTTCGATCTCGACGAAGGTGGCCGCCGTCTTCTCGGGATCGTTGTAGTAGCCGACGGGGACCGACCCGCTGCGCGCGATCTTGCCCACGACACCGCTGCCGGGTTGCACGCGGTTGCCGTCGTCGTCGAACACCGCGGTGTCCTCGTTCGGGTTGATGGTCGGCCCGCCCTTCATGGCGGTATTGCCTTTCGACACGTACGTCATGCCGTTGCCGCCGCCTTCGGACGAGCCGACGGCGTCGCTGATGATCAGGTTCGGGAGTCGCTCGAAGAACTGGTCCTTCACGCTCGGCGAGAACACCGCCGCGGTTGACGACAGCGCGATCAGCGACGACAAGTCGTACTCCGCGTTGTCGAGTTCTTCGACGAGCGGTCGCCCCATCGCGTCGCCCGTAATCATGACGACGTTCACCTTCTCTTCGCCCACCAACGTCCAGACGTTCGCGGGGTCGAACTCGGGAACGAGCACGATCTTGTTGCCCACGAACGCGCCCTGCATCGTTCCCCACTGCGTGGCGCCGTGCATGAGCGGCGCGATCGGCAGCATCGTGATCGGTCCGTTGGCGAGGCCGCGCTCGACCATGCCCTTCGGGCTCGTGACGCGCTGGCCGGTCGGCAGGTCGAGACCGCCGCCGAGCGCGAAGAACACGTCCTCTTGCCGCCACACGACACCTTTCGGCATGCCCGTGGTTCCGCCCGTGTAGAGGATGTAGTGATCGTCGGGGGAGCGCGGCGCGAAATCGCGCTCGGGACTTTGCGCCGCCAACGCGTCCTCGTACTCGTCGCCGATGACGAGCACGTGCTTGAGGTCGGGAAGGTGCGGGAGCACGCCGGCGACGCGGTCGCTGAACTGCGGCTGGTGGATCAGCGCGACGAGGTCGGCGTTGTCGAACAGGTAACGCAGTTCTTCTTCGACGTAGCGGAAGTTGATGTTGATCCACACCGCGCGGATCTTGAACACCGCCCACAGGATCTCGACCCACTCGACGGAGTTGTACGCGTAGATGCCGACGTGGTCGCCCGGCTTGACGCCCGCCGCCTGCAGGTGGTGCGCAAGGCGGTTGGCGCGCGCCTCCATCTCGGCGTACGTGCGGCGTTTCCCGTCGCAGACCAGGAACTCCCGATCAGCGAAATTGTCGACCGCGTGCTCGAAGAGGTCGGCCAGGTGGTACTCCACCGGCTAAGTAGAACACGTTTCATTTTCGTCGGCAACCATGAGGTAACTTCGGTCCGATGTTTCGCGACGAGGTGCGCGCGTGGCTGTCGGAACACCTCGTGGGTGAGTTCGCGGCGCTCGGCGCCAGCGGCGGCCCGGGTCGCGAGCACGAAGGCTTCGAGGTGCGTTGCCGCTGGGAAAAGTTGCTCGGCGAGGCGGGCTGGACGTGTCTCGGCTGGCCGAAGGAGCACGGCGGACGCGAAGCGACGCTCGAAGAGCAAGTCATCTTCAACGAGGAGTACGTGCGCGCTGGCGCGCCGGTGCGCGTCGGCCACTTCGGCGAGGGTTTGCTCGGACCGACGCTGATCGAACTCGGCACGCGCGAGCAACAGGAACGGTTCCTGCCGCCGATCCGGCGCGGCGAGGAGCTGTGGTGCCAGGGCTATTCGGAGCCCGACGCGGGGTCCGATCTCAGCAACGTGAAGACGCGCGCGGAGCTCGACGGCGACGAGTGGGTGATCACCGGTCAGAAGGTGTGGACGTCGAACGCGCACACGTCGGACTGGTGTTTCGTCGTGGCGCGCACCGAGCCCGGCTCCGTGCGCCACGCCGGCTTGTCGTATCTGCTGGTGCCGATGAAGCAACCGGGCATCGAGGTCCGCCCGATCGTGCAGATCACGGGCACGTCGGAGTTCAACGAGGTGTTCTTCAACGGCGCGCGCACGGCGGCGTCGAACGTCGTCGGTGCGGTGGGCGACGGGTGGCGCGTCGCCATGGCGACGCTGGCGTACGAGCGCGGCGTCGCGACGCTTGGTCAGCAGGTGGGCTTCGCGCGCGAGTTCGACGCCATCGTGGCGGTGGCGCGAGCGCGCGGCGTGAACGACGACGCGGTGATGCGCCAGCGCCTCGCGCACGCCTACATCGGCTTGCGCCTGCTCCACTTCAACGCGCTGCGTACGCTGCACTCGATCGCCGACGGCGAACCCGGTCCGGAAGCGTCGATTTCGAAACTGGCGTGGGCCTCTTGGCACCGCGCGCTAGGGGAGTTGGCGATGGACGTGACGGGCATGGACGCAACACTCGCCGACGGGTTCCCGTACGACCTCTCGTCGCTGCAGCGACTTTTTCTCTTCACGCGTGCCGACACCATCTACGGCGGGTCGAACGAGATCCAGCGCAACGTGATCGGTGAGCGCGCTCTCGGTCTGCCGCGGGAGCCGCGATGAAGTCGCACGACCTGTTGCGCGATCGCGTCGTGCTGGTGACGGCGGCGGCGGGGACCGGCATCGGCTTCGCGACGGCGAAGCGGTGCGCGGAGGAAGGCGCGACGGTCGTCATCAGTGATCGGCATGAACGGCGGTTGGGTGAGGCGGCCGAGGAACTCGGCGGCGTGCTCGCCGTGCCGTGCGACGTGACCGATGAGTCGCAAGTGCAGGCGATGTTCGACGCCGCGGTCGACGCGCACGGACACATCGACGTCGTCGTCAACAACGCCGGTCTCGGCGGTACCGCCAACCTCGCCGAGATGACCGACGAGCAGTGGGGTGCGGTCCTCGACGTCACGCTGAACGGCACGATGCGCTGCACGCGCGCCGCGTTGCGCATCCTGTGCGAGCAGGGTCACGGCAACATCGTCAACAACGCGTCGGTGATCGGCTGGCGCGCCCAAGCCGGCCAGGCGCACTACGCAGCGGCGAAGGCCGGCGTCATGGCGCTCACGCGATCCGCCGCGATCGAGGCCGCGCCGTTCGGCGTGCGCGTCAACGCCGTCGCCCCGTCACTCGCCATGCACGAGTTCCTGTCGAAGGTGACGACCGACGAGCTGCTCGAGGAGTTGACGAAACGCGAAGCCTTCGGCCGCGCCGCCGAACCGTGGGAAGTCGCCAACGTCATCATCTTCCTCGCCAGCGATTACGCGTCGTACATGACCGGCGAAGTCCTGTCAGTCAGCTCGCAACACCCCTAAACCCGATTCTTGTGATGTTTTGACAAGGTCTTCTTGACCAGACATCACAAGAATCGTGGTTAGGCGTCCAGGTACCTCGGGGGTTCGCCGCCGCCGTGGACGACGAGGTTGGCGCCGCTGACGTAGCTCGCCAGCGGCGACGCCAGGAAGACGCAGGCGTTGGCGATGTCGGTGGGCGTGCCGAAGCGTCGCAGCGGGATGGTCGCGGCGATCGCCGCTTGCTGGTCGGCGTCGCCGTAGAACAACTCCGATTGCTCGGTGGCGATCATGCCGCCGGTCACCACGTTGACCCGCACCTTGGGCGCCCACTCCACCGCCAGCGTCTGCGTCAGCGCGATCAGTCCGCCCTTGGCCGCGGCGTACGCCGCTGTGCCGGGCGACGGCCGCATGCCGCTCACGCTGCCGATGTTGACGATGCACCCGCCATCGTCCTGCTGCTGCATGACGTTGTTGGCGGCCTGGCCGACGTGCAGCGCTCCCAGCAGGTTCAGGGCCACGATCGACGACGAGAACCGCGGCGACGCCGTTGCCGCCTCGGCCGCGGGGGAGCCGCCCGCGTTGTTGACGGCCACGTCGAGGTGCCCGTAGCGCTCGACGATCGCCGTCACCATGGCGTCGACCTGGTCGGGTTCGCGCACGTCGCACTCGAAAAAGTCCGACGTGTCGGCCGGCGCTTTGCGTCCACAGATGGCGACGGCGGCGCCCGCGGCGCGGAACCCGTCGACAATCCCGCGGCCCACCCCACGCGCGCCGCCCGTCACGAGTACGACTCGGCCAGTGAGGTCGATCGCCGTCGCCATAGGATCTGACTACCTATCAGAAACTAGGAGCGCATGGGCACCTCCACCACGGTCACCGACCACATCGCCGAGATCGTCATGGAGAACCCGCCGGTCAACGCGCTCACCGTCGCGGGCTGGTTCGACCTTGCCGACCAGGTCACGGCCGCCGGGCGCAACGGCGACGTGCACGTCGTCGTGCTGCGCGCCGAAGGCCGCGGCTTCAACGCCGGCGTCGACATCAAGGAGATGCAGAACACCGAAGGCTTCGACGCCCTGATCGGCGCCAACCGCGGCTGCTTCGCGGCGTTCGCCGCGGTGTACGACTGCGCGGTGCCCGTGGTCGCCGCTGTCAACGGCTACTGCCTCGGTGGCGGCATCGGCCTCGTCGGCAACGCCGACGTCATCGTGGCGGCCGACGACGCCACGTTTGGTTTGCCCGAAGTCGACCGCGGCGCGCTCGGCGCTGCGACTCACCTCGCCCGCCTCGTGCCGCAGCACAAGATGCGAGCGATGGTCTACACGTCGGCGACGGCGACCGCTGCCGAGCTGCACGCCTTCGGCAGCGTGCTGCGCGTCGTGCCGCAAGCGGAGTTGCGCGACGCCGCCATGGAGGTCGCTGCACAGATCGCGTCGAAGAGCCCGACCGTCATCCGCGCCGCCAAGGAATCGCTCAACGGCATCGACCCCGTCGACGTGCGGCGCTCGTACCGGTTCGAGCAGGGCTTCACGTTCGAGCTGAACCTCTCGGGTGTGGCCGACGAAGCGCGCGACGCCTTCGTCGAAAAACGCGACGCGAAGTTCACCAAGTGAGCGACAAGCGCACCACCGAAGAAGAAGTCGTCGCCACGCTGCGCGACGGGATGACGATCGCCATCGGCGGCTGGGGATCACGGCGCAAGCCGATGTCGATGGTGCGCGCCATTGTCCGCAGCGACCTCAAGGACCTCACATTGGTGTCGTACGGCGGGCCCGACGTCGGCATGCTGTGCGCCGCCGGCAAGGTCCGCAACGTGATCTACGCGTTCGTGTCGCTCGACTCGATCCCGCTCGAGCCGCACTTCCGCGCGGCGCGCCAGAACGGCACGATCGCCAACGAACCGCTCGACGAAGGCATGTTCCTGCTCGGCCTGCAAGCTGCGGCGTGGCGCGTCCCGTTCCTGCCGACGCGCGTTGGCCTCGGCTCGGATCTCTTCCGCGACAACCCGAATCTCAAGACGATCGAGTACGAAGGCGAAGAGCTCGTCGCCATGCCGGCGCTGCAACTCGACGCCGCGCTGATCCACCAGAATCGCGGCGACGAGCGCGGCAACGGCCAGTTCCTCGGCCCCGACCTCTACTTCGACGACCTGATGGTGCAGGCGGCTCCGACCGGGGCGCGCTTCATGAGCGTCGAACGCATCGTCGACACCGACGCCATGGCCAAGGAGGGCACGTTCCACACCCGCCGCATCAGCCGCATGTCGATCGACGGTGTGATCGAGGCCCCCAACGGCGCGCACTTCACGTCGTGCGACCCCGACTACGGCCGCGACGAAGCGTTCCAGAAGGAGTACGCAGCGTCGGCGAAGTCGCCCGAAGCGTGGGCGGAGTTCAAGGCGTCGTGGCTCGACCTGTCGGAGACCGACTACCAAGCGAAACTGCGGGCACGTTCATGACCACGACCACTGCGACACGCGCCGACGTGTGCGCTGTCGCCGTCGCCGAGTGCTTTCGCGGCGACGGCGAGATCCTCGCCAATCCCATTGGCACGATCCCGATGGTCGGCGGCCGCCTGGCGCGCGCGTCCTTCGAACCCGACCTGTGCATGACCGACGGCGAGGCCGCGCTCATCGCCAACGACTCGGCGTACGAACTCAGCGCGGAGGACAAGATCTATGAGTACTGGAATCCCTACCGGTCGATGTTCGACTGGGTGTGGTCGGGCCGGCGTCACGTGATGATGGGCGCGACGCAGGTCGACCAGTACGGCAACCAGAACATCGCGGCGATCGGCGACTACGTGCAGCCGCGGGCGCAGCTGCTCGGCTACCGCGGCGCGCCCGGCAACACCATCAACGACACGACGTCGTACTGGGTGCCGAACCACAGCCCGCAAGTCATCTGCGCGCATGTCGACACCGTGTGCGGCATCGGCTACGACCGCGCCGCCGCGTTGAAGGGCGACAGCGCGCGCTTCCACGAGATCCGGCGCGTCGTGACCAATTTGTGTGTCATCGACTTCGAAACCGACGACCACCGCGCCCGGTTGCGGTCGGTGCATCCGGGCGTGGCCGTGGACGATGTGGTCGCTGCGACCGGCTTCGAGTTGGTTATCCCGAGCGACGTGCCCGAGTCGCGCCTGCCGACCGACGACGAACTGCGCCTGCTGTACACCGTGATCGACCCCGAGGGCCGACGCGAATCCGAAGTGCCGTCGTAGATGCACCCCGCGCTGCACACTCGGCTGTGCGACCTGCTCGGTGTGCAGTACCCGATCGTGCAGACGGGCATGGGCTACGTCGCCGGCGCGCGCCTCACGACAGCGACGTCCGCGGCGGGTGCGTTCGGGGTGCTCGCCTCGGCGACGATGTCGTTCGCCGAACTCGAGCGCGCCATCGGCGAAGTGAAGGCGCGCACCGACAAACCCTTCGGCGTCAACCTGCGCGCCGACCAAGCCGACGCCGCCGGCCGCATCGACCTCATGATCAAATCCGAGGTACGCGTGGCGTCGTTTGCGCAAGCGCCCAGCGAAGCGCTGATCAAGCGCGCCAAGGACGGCGGTGTCGCCGTCATCCCGTCGATCGGCGCCAAGCGCCACGCCGAGAAGGTGGCGCAGTGGGGCGCCGACGCCGTGATCGTGCAGGGCGGCGAAGGCGGCGGACACACCGGTTCGGTGCCGACGTCGCTCTTGTTGCCGCAAGTCGTCGACACCGTCGACATCCCCGTGATCGCCGCCGGCGGCTACTTCGACGGCCGCGGCCTCGTGGCCGCGCTGGCGTACGGCGCGTCCGGCATAGCGATGGGCACGCGCTTCCTGTTGACGAGCGACTCGACCGTGCCCGACGCGGTGAAGCGGGTGTACCTGAGCAAGGCGGTGACCGACACGCTGGTGACGACACAAGTCGACGGCGTACCGCACCGCGTCCTGCGCACCGAGTTCACAGAGGAACTCGACAACACCAACACCGTCACGTCGCTGCCGCGCGCCATCCGCAACGCGTTCGCGTTCAAGAAGTTGAGCGGCGAGTCGTGGCGCAACATCGTGCGCGAAGGGATCGCCAACAAACGCAACCAGGACCTGTCGTGGAGTCAGGTCGTGATGCAGGCAAACACGCCGATGCTGCTGAAGGAAGCGATGGTCGACGGCCGTCCCGACCTCGGCGTGATGGCGAGCGGCCAAGTCGTGGGCATCATCGACGACCTCCCGTCGTGCAAAGAAGTCGTCGACCGCGTCATGGCCGAAGCCGACGCAACACTACGGAGGCTCACATGACCACGCTGCCGATGCAGACCGTCGATTGGATCGACCACGCCCCGCTTCGCGTCGAGGCGCGTGCCGAGTCGACCGCGTCACCCGACGAGGTGTTCGCGGTACTCGCCGATCACGCGCGTTGGCCCGAGTGGTTCCCACGAGTGCGCAAGGTCACCGTGCTCGGTCCCGCCGAGGGTGTCGGCGCCCGCCGCCGCGTCGAGTTGCCGGGCATGACCGTCGACGAAGAATTCATCGTGTGGGATCCAGGCGCGCGCTGGACCTTCACCGGGTACGAAGCTCGTCCGCGGTTCACGCGGTCGCTCGTCGAGGACTGCGTCCTCACGCCGCTGCCCGGCGGCGGCACGGCCATCAGCTACACGATGTACATGGACCCCGTTGGCGTCATGGGCGCACTCGTGAAGCTCAGCACCGGGCAGATGCGCAAGAACAACACGAAGGCAATGCAGAACCTCGCCGCGCGTGCTGCAGGCGACGGCTCGTGACAGACCCAAGCCCCGCGACGCCGCGGTCGCAGGTGCCGTCGCTACGGGCGATGGCGCCGCGCATCGTCATTGCGGGCGTCGTCCCGCTCGTCGTCTACAACCTGTTGCGCCCGCACCTCTCGTCGGACGCCGCCGGCCTCGCCATCGTCAGCGTTATCCCGGCGGCCGAAGTCGGCTGGCACCGGTGGAAGGACGGCAGCTTCGATCCCATCGGCATCATCGCCGTCGTCGGCCTGACCTTCGGGCTGGTTTCGGCGTTGCTGACCCACGGCAACGCGCTCGGGCTCAAGCTGCGTGAGTCCGCCCTCACGGGCCTTTTCGGTCTCGTCTGCCTCGCTTCGTTGGTTGCGCCGCGGCCCGCGATGTTCTTCCTGGCTCGCTCGTTTGCCACAGGTGGCGACAAGGACGCCGTCGCCGCGTTCAACGAGCGGCTCACAATTCCGGGCGTCCTGAGCCGCTATCGCTTCGTGACCGCGGTCTGGGGACTCGGCCTGGTCGCCGAAACGGCGTTGCGAACGGTGTTGGCGCTGTCGGTGTCGACGGGTCAGTTCCTCGCGGTCGCGCCGATCATTGGTTGGGTCACGATCGGCGGCCTGCTCACCTTTACGACCCTCTACGCGCGCCGGGAGGAAGCGCGTTTTGCGACCGAGGCCGAGGCCGAACCTACAGACGCTCGATGATGGTCACGTTGGCCTGACCGCCGCCTTCGCACATGGTTTGTAGGCCGTAGCGGCCGCCGGTGCGTTCGAGTTCGCACAGCAGCGTGGTCATCAAGCGCACGCCGGTGGCGCCAAGCGGGTGACCGAGGGCGATGGCGCCGCCGTTCACGTTCACCTTGTCGAGGTCGGCGCCCGTTTCCTTCTGCCACGCCAGCACCACGGAAGCGAACGCTTCGTTGATCTCGACGAGGTCGATGTCGTCCATCGACATGCCCGTCTTCTTGAAGGCGTGGGCGGTCGCGGGGATCGGCGCGCTCAGCATGCGGATCGGGTCTTCGCCGCGCACCGAGATGTGGTGGACGCGTGCCCGCGGCGTGAGCCCGTGCTCGCGCACCGCGGCTTCTGACGCGACGAGCATCGCCGCCGACGCGTCCGACAACTGCGACGACACCGCCGCGGTCAGGCGCCCGCCTTCCACCAGCGTCGGCAAGCTCGCCATCTTCTCGAGCGACGTGTCGCGCGGCCCCTCGTCGACCGCGCAAGAACCCAGCGGCACGATCTGCGACTCGAACCGTCCGTCGGCGATGGCGCGCTGCGCGCGTTGGTGCGACGCCAGTGCGAACCGCTCCATGTCTTCGCGCGAGATGTCCCACTGCGACGCGATCATCTCGGCGCCGGTGAACTGGCTGACCTCGCCGTCGCCGTAACGCTCCACCCAGCCCTCGGAACCCGAGAACGGATCGGTGAAGCCGAGCGGTTCGGCCATCGTCATCGCGGACGAAATCGGGATGAGCGACATGCTCTGCACGCCGCCGGCGACGACCAGATCAGCGGTTCCACTCATGACGGCCTGCGCCGCGAAGTGGACCGCCTGCTGCGACGAGCCGCACTGGCGGTCGATCGTCACGCCCGGTACTTCTTCGGGCAGACCCGCCGCGAGCCAGCACGTGCGGGCGATGTCGCCGGCCTGTGGGCCGAGCGTGTCGACGCAACCGAACATCACGTCGTCGACGGCCGACGGGTCGATGCCGGTGCGATCGACGAGTGCACGGAGGACGTGCGCGCCCAAGTCCGCCGGGTGCACTTGCGACAGCCCGCCGCCGCGCTTGCCGACCGGCGTGCGGACGGCGTCGACGATGTAGGCCTCAGGCATCGCTGCGCGCCACCGGCGTGAACTGCACCGGAAGGTGCTTGAGCCCGTTGATGAAGTTGGAGCGCAGCCGCGCCGGACCGCCGGCGAGTTGCATGTCGGGGATGCGGCGCAGCAGTTCGTCGAAGATCACCTTCATCTCGGCGCGGGCGAGGTTCGCGCCGAGACAGAAGTGCGCACCGCCGCCGCCGAAGGCGGAGTGCAGCGTGTGCAGGTTCGGGTCGCGGCGGACGTTGAACCTGAACGGATCGTCGAACACTTCCTCGTCGCGATTGGCCGACGAGTACCACATCATCACGCGGTCGCCCGCCTTGATCTGTTGCCCGCGCATCACGGTGTCCTGCATGGCGGTGCGCTTGAAGTGCATGACGGGAGTTGCCCACCGCAAGAACTCCTCGATGGCGCCGTCGAGCAGCGACGGATCGTCGAGCAGCAGCTGTCGCTGGTCGGGGTGCTCCATCAACGCCAGCATCGAGTGCGAGATGGCGTTGCGCGTCGTCTCGTTGCCGGCCACCGCGAGCAGCATGAAGAAGCTGTTGAACTCCATGTCGTCGAGCGCTTCGCCGTTCACCTCGGCGTTGATGAGGTCGGTGACGATGTCGTCGCGCGGGTTCTTGCGGCGATCGTTCGCGAGGTCTTGTGCGTACAGGAACAGTTCGATGGCGGCGTTCTGCGCGTCCGCCGCGCTGTTCTGGAACTCCGGGTCCTCGGCGCCGACGAGGCGGTTGCTCCAGTCGAAGACCTTGTGCCGGTCTTCCTGCGGGATCCCGATGAGATCGGCAATCGCCTGCAGCGGCAACTCGCAGGCCACGTCGGTGACGAAGTCGCACTCGCCCCTCTCCGCGATCTCGTCGACGATGCCGCGCGAACGGTCGACCAGCGACTGCTGCAATTCCTTGATGCGGCGCGGCGTGAAGCCGCGGTTGACGATCAGGCGCAACTTCGTGTGGTCGGGCGGGTCGAGGTTGAGCATCATCAACCGAACCTGCGCGATGGATTCCGGATCCTCGACGTTGTAGAGCGCGCTCCGTTCGTACGACGAGAACAACTTCGAGTCGCGGTTGGCGTGCACGACGTCGTCGTGTTTCGTGAGCGCCCAGAACCCGCCGTGCACGTCTTCGTGCCAGAACACCGGCGCCTCACGTCGCAGGAACGTGAACTGATCGTGGGGGACGCCCCCTACGAAAATGTCCGGGTCGACCAGGTTGATGTCGCTCAGCTGCATGCGCCCGTCCTCTTCCGTCTCACTAGAACAGATTCTAGTTTTGGCTTAGCGTAGCCATATGAGCGAACCGCATCTCCTCGTCGATCGCGACGGCCACGTCGTCACGGTCACCATGAATCGACCGGAACGCAAGAACGCCTTCAGCACCGAGATGCTGGTGCGCGCCTACGACGCGTGGAAGATGATCGACGAGGACCCCGACGTGCGGGTGGCGATCCTGACGGGGGCCGGCGGCGACTTCTGCAGCGGCGCCGACCTCAAGGAAATGGCGGGCGGGTACGGCAATCAGACGACCGAATGGCGCGAGCGCATGCAGGCCGACTCGGACCTGCACTGGAAGGCGTTGCTGCGCCACTTCCGGCCGATGAAGCCGCTGATCGCCGCCGTCGAGGGCTACGCCGTCGCCGGCGGGACCGAGGTGCTGCAGGCGACCGACATCCGCATCGCCGGCGAGTCGGCGACATTCGGCGTCACCGAAGTGCGCCGCGGCCTGTTCCCGCTTGGCGGCTCGACGATCCGCCTACGACGGCAGATCCCGTACACGATCGCCGCCGAGATCCTGCTGACGGGTCGTCACGTACCGGCCGCCGAGGCGAAGGCGATCGGCCTCATCGGCGAGGTCGTGCCCGACGGACAGGCCTTGACGCGTGCGCGCGAGGTGGCCGACATGATCGCGGCGAACGGACCGCTGTCGGTGCAGGCGGTGCTGCGCTCACTCAGGGAAACCGAGGGCATGACCGAGGCCGAGGGCTTGGCCCGCGAACTCGAACTCGGGTGGCCGGTCTTCGCGTCCAACGACGCCAAAGAGGGACCGACGGCGTTCGCCGAGAAGCGCACCCCGAACTTCACGGGGACGTAGCTGGGCTAAATCGGGCCGATGTGGCCGACCTCGACTCGGCTGATCGTCTTCGACGCCTGCGAGAGCGTGGCGGCTGTCGTCCTGATCGCACCGTTGGCGGAGTCCTGCGGGCGGATGCCGGGCGTCGGTGCAGGCAATGGGCCGACACGGACGCCGCCGAGACCTTGCGCCACAGCATCGACGCCGACCGCCACGGTTTGGATGGCACGGTTGACGATGTCTTCGGGACGGATTCCGGGCGTCGGACCCGGCAGGGGATGAGGCTGGACGCCGCCGAGCCCGAGTGCCTTGTCCGCGAATGAATATGCGCCCTTGGCGGTCTGATCCGCTTTGGTGACTACCGGCGACGGGTTCGGAGCCGGGCCACCGACGTCCCGTGAGACAACACCATCGAGCGGGCCAGCTAGCGCGGCCCCGCCGATGAGTCCGCCGGCCGCCAGCACGGCCGTCACTACAGCTACACGCCGAAAGTTCTTACGCACGCCTGTGCCCCCTAAGCAGCACACCCCAGTGGTGTCGCAGCAGTAAGTAAACCCTGGTGACGTGCCGAAACGCAACGTGTCATGCGTCACACCGACGCCACTGCGGCCGCGAGCAACTCGTCTTCGTCGCTGGTCGCAGGTGGGGCGTCGGCCAACAACGCTGACAGTTCGTCGCCAAGGCGAGTCGTCGGCTCCGGCGATCGGACCCCGATTCGCCGACGGTGTTCGTCGGCAGCCATCGACAGTGCACGCGCCTCTGATCGCAATCCCCGGACGGCGGCGAGCCACGCGCCGGCGTCGAGAACGTCGGCGCGCTCCAGAACCGCTGGAGTTCTCGCCGAGCGGTCGAGCGTTTCCAGAAGGGCAGCGCGCGCAGCTTCCGTGTTTCCTCGCCGCGCCTCGATGCGCGCCAGCTGCGCCAGTGCTTCGGTGGCGCCGCGATCGTCGGCAAGTCCGCGAAAGGTCTCCGCGGCATCGGCGGTTAACGCTGCCGCCTCTGCGAGCCGGTGCTCGAACTCGGCGAACGCCGCCACCCGGATCAGGCTCAACGCGACTTCGCCTGGCGCGCCGACCGCCGAGCGCAGCGCGAGCGCTTCGCGGTGAAGCGCTGCGGCAGCGGCGGGATCGTCGCGTGCTGTGAGTTCAGCCATCGTCGACAGGCCGTGCGCTTCAGCCTGGCGGTCGCCGAGCGCCCGCGCGAGCGTGAGGCCTTCGTCGAGCACCTCAGTCGCGGCGGCGCCTGCGATGGTCAGGACCTCCGCCAGACTCAACAACGTGTGCGCGAGCATTTGCTCGCCGCCGCTTCGGCGGTCGATGGCGATTGCTGAGCGATAATGCGCCTGGGCTGCGGCCAGGTCGCCTCGGCGTCGAGCGATAACACCGAGGTTGCGCACACAGTCGGCCACCACCGCGTTGTCGCCTAGTGCCTCGGCGGTTTGAAGCGCCTCGGCGATGTACCGGTCCGCCTCGGCGGTCGCGCCCAGCGCCTCGTGGCCGAGTCCAAGACGAAGCAAAGCGCGAGGGGTGCTCGCATCCGACAATGCGAGCGAGTCGCGGGCGAGTTGGACCGCGCTGTGGGCGTCGCCGCGCACAAGCGCGACGTCGGACAACAACATGAGGTTCTCGGCAAGCAGGAGTTCGAAGTGCCGGAGGTGCGGGGATTCGGTGGTGCGCAACTCGGCGAGGATCTCGTCGAGCAGCGCGCGCGCACGGGCAAGATGGTTCGTCGCCGCTGACAGGTCGCCCTGGCAGTGTGCGAGTTGACCCGCGATCCGGTGCAGCTCCGCACGGTGACTACGGAAACCGGCTCCACCGCTGAGTAGACGCTCCAATCGCGACCGGTCTTCGGTGAAGGCGCCGCGGAGGTACCAATACTGGTCGAGCGCTCCAGCTAGCTGGACCTGCACGCCTGCGCGCTCCTCGTCGAAGGAGCGGTCCAGCGCGGCAATGAGTTCGTCGTCGATTTGGTGCAGCGGGTCGAAACGAGCGCGCTCGTCGAGTTCGGGGACGAACAGGGACAAGGCCAACGCGAGGCACCACTGCAAGTGGCGCGCCGCGAGGGCGTCGAACTCGTCAGCCTCACGCGCGAATCGCTCGGCGCACTGGCGCACGACGAACAGCTGCCGGTACCCGCCGTCATCGGTGCGCAGAACGAGTGACCGCTGCACCAGCGCGTCGAGCAGATCGAGCACGTCGAAGGCGTCGAGCGTGTCGTCGGCGACCACCGTTTCGGCGCCGGTGAGCGTGAACTGACCAGCGAACACTCCGAGGCGTCGGAACAACATCTTCTCGGCTGGCTCGAGCAAATCGTATGACCACGCCAGCGTCGCCTCGAGGACGGATCGTCCGGCCTGCTCAACCTGTGCCTGTGCGACGCCCCGCTCAACTGCATCGGCACCCAAGACCTTCGCGCGCGCGGCCGCGATCTCGATCGCGAGGGGAATCCCGTCGAGTCGATCGCACAGTCGCTCGACGCCCTCGATCGCCGTCGCGTCGAGTTCGTTGGCGTCGAAGCCCGCGCGATCGATGAACAGCGCGACCGCGTCAGTCAGCGGGAGTCCGGGGACGGCGCGGCGCCGTTCGCCATCGAGGCCGAGCGCTTCTCGCGAGGTGGTGAGTACGCGGACGTTGGGACAGCTCGCCAACAACAGCGGAATGACGCGCGACACGGCGGTGACGACGTGCTCGCAGTTGTCAACGACCACGAGTGCTGCGTGTTGACCTAGCTGGTCGGCGATCGTCTCGATCAGCGGGCGCCCGGGCTGCTCTCGCACGCCGAGAGCCGCGGCGAACAGGCCCTCGACGTCCTCGTCGCTGCGGGCGCCCGTGAGGTTGACGAACCACGTGCCGTCGTGGTCCGAGCCGTGCACGCGCGCCCACGCGACCTCGAGCGCGAGACGCGTCTTGCCGACGCCGCCGGTGCCGACCAAGGTCACCAGCCGATCGACGGCCAGCGCCTTGATCACTGCCTTCTGCTCGTCGGCGCGGCCGATGAACTGACCGAGCACTTCGGGCAGGTTGTGTTGTTCGACGTCCGGCGACCGCAGCGGCGGGAATCCGTCCGCGAGGTCGGGGTGGCGCAACTCGTACACGCGCTCCGGAACGGCGAGATCCTTCAGGCGATGCGTTCCGTGGTCGACGACGCTTGTTCCACTCGGCCATGTCCCGGTCGCGACGACCGCGTCATGCGTCGCCTTCGACAGGATCGTTTGCGCGCCGTGCGCGAGGGACCGCAGTCGCACGCACCGGTTGACGACCGCGCCGTAGTACGTGTCTCCGCGAACCTCGACCGTTCCCGTATGCAGCGCCGCGCGCGTCCGGATCTGCAGATCGGCCGGCCACGGGTAGTCGGCCATCCCGCGCTGGACGGCGACCGCTGCCTGCACCGCGGCGCGCGCGTCGCCAAACACGGCGAAGCTGCTGTCGCCCTCCGCGCGCTCGTGTTGGAGAACACCGCCAGCACTGGCAACGGCGTTAGCGACGATCCGATCGTGCTCTGCCAGCACCGCGAGCATCCGATCGCCGTGCAATTCCCAGAGTCGTGTCGAGCCCTCTACGTCGGTGAACAGCAGCGTGACTTCGCCCGTGGGAAGAATGGATTCGGTCATCGGCCGGTTCTCTTGTCGTCAAGGAAGCGCTTGACGAGGGGCAGGGGTCCGTCGGGTTCGTGCCAACCGCGCGCCACCCAATGTGGTTCTCCCGGGGACGACGCGAGCAATCCGGCCTGCTCGTCGCGGTCGAGTTCGCCGAACGCCGCGTCAAGACACGCGCGAACGCTCGAGTGTCGCGGCGGCCGCGCGCGGCGATCGCCGCCGAGCACTGCGAGGGGATCGGCGGCCAAACGTTGCGCCAGCACGTCGGCGCCGACGGCCGAAGCGCGCCGCGCCAGCAACTCGATCGCCAACGGCAACCCGTCGCACAGACCGGCGGCTTCGGCGGGCACAACAGCGTCGTCGGCGAGCCGGTCGCGTAGGAGCCGCTCACTGTCGAGTTCGTCGAGCGGCGACAGCCGCACGACGACCTCGTTGGCGGCACCTATCGGCGCGCGTGCGGTGAGCACCGCCGGACCCGTCACCGTCGCATCGTCGGCATCGTCCACCACGACGAGTTCGCCCGGGGACACGCGTGGCTGTGCGACCCGTATGGGCGCCGCGCCGTGTTCCGACCATTGGGCCGCCGCCTCCAGCGCGAGTCGGGTCTTCCCGACTCCCGGCGCGCCGGTCACCGTCACCACCGCGCCTTCGGCGAGCAACGCCGCCACGCGCTCGCACTCGGCGGAGCGCCCGACGAACGAGGACCGCGGCAAAACCAAACCGTGCGAATGGGCCAACGACGACAACGGCGGATGATCGACCACCAGGCCGGCCGCGCACACTTGAAATACCTCGACCGGCTCGTCGAGGTCTTTGAACCGGTGGCGCCCGAGCGAGCGCAGGGAAACGCCGTCGGGCAGCGTGTCACGGGCGGCATCGGCGGCCTCTACAGAGACCAACGACTGTCGGCCGTGCGCGGCGGCGCGCAGTCGGGCGCAGCGGTTCACGGTGGTGCCGTACCAGTCGCCGTTGCGCATCTCGGCGCTGCCCACGTGGCACGCAGCACGCAGCGGGAGCGTGACTTCGTCGGCGACCGCCCGTTGCAACGCCACCGCACACGCAATTGCATCGGCGGGGTTCGGGAAGGTGAGGAAGTGGCTGTCGCCCTCACCGCGCGGTTTCACTTGCACGCCGCGGTACTCGCCGACGACGCCGCGCACTATTCCGTCGAGCCGCTCCGTCGCCGCTGCCATCGCATCCTCGTCGTCCTCCCACCGTCGAACGCTGTCGACCACTTCGGTCAGCAGGAACGTGACGCGCTCGGACACGGCGGCATGATTGCAGGTCCGCTACACCGACAGCCCTCGTTCGAGCGGGTCGTGGTCGTCACGCGTCGGCAACGAGATGAACACGAACGGCAGGGCGCACAGGACGAACGCGACCAAGTGAAGCTTGAACGGCGTGGTGAACCCGGCGTAGTGGTAGTGCGCGATCAGCAACGGCGCCCACAGCGCCTGGAACGTCAGCATCGGCGCCAGCAGCATCACGACGAAGAGCCCGAACACGCTGGCGTGTACGAAGAACGCGGCGCCGCCACCGAACACGAAGTAGTGGCCCGCGAGGAGTGCCGCCCACATCCCCAGAAACAGCAGGGAGCCGTCGTGCAAGACGTTGTCGCGGCGCTTCGCGCGCAGCCGCAGGCGGTGCTTGATCTCCTGCTCGCGTGCTGCGGCGCGGTCAAACGGATCTTCGTCGGTCATGCCCCATCTCCCTTACGTGCGAGTTTCTCGATTTTCTTCACGGTGTCGTCGAGCACTCGGTTGAGCGCGTCGGGTGCGACGCGGACGGCGGCGTCTTTGCTGCGGGCCACGAACCGCGCCAGCGCGGCGTCGGTCGTCGTGCCCGCTTGCAGGTTGACGCCCGTGCGCACCTCGATGGCGGCGACATCGTCGAGTCGCTTCTCCAACGCCTGTCGACCGAGTTTGGTGAGCGTGTAGCGCTTCGGTCGGCCGTCGTCGCCGGCGATGAGCCGTTGTTCGAGCAGCGCTTCGATGGCGGGGTAGGTGCCGCCCGGTGAAGCCGTGTACGCCGGCCCGAAGCGCCGATCCAGCTCGGCCATCAGCTCGTACGCGCCTTGCGGTTGCTCCGCCAACATCGCCACCAACACGAGCGGCAATTCGCCGTAGCCGAAGAAACCCCGCTTCGTCCCGTTCTTGGCAGCCCCGTCACTCATACGAATCTTGTACGGAAGTTTGTACGAGACTTGTACGGAAGTCAAGACCCAGGTTGTCGAATTATGGCGAGACGGAGTCCCAGTCAGTGAAGCCCGACGGCGCGTGCTTGCCGAACGTGCCGTGCTCGAAGATGCCCCATCCTTCGTGGCCGTTGAGAGTGGCGCGGGCGACGTAGTCGACGACACCGAACGGGATGCGGCCGGCGACCATCGGATCGGTCAGGTCGTAGGTCGCGGACTCGACCCAACCGCGGCCTTTCCAAACGCCGTGGTTCCAGTCGGGATCACCGCCGTAACCGCAGCCGACGTTGAGCGGCACCGACGTGAACGTCTCGATCTCCAATTTCGCGTTTCGCAACTCGATCGTCGCGCCCGTCGGATGACGCGTGCCGGGCTTGTAGCGAATGTCGAACTCGGGCCAGCCGAGTTGCTCGACGCGCCCGTCCTTCCACACGCGCAGCGCTTCGTTGAGTACACGGTGGCCGTCGGCCTGTTCCTGCGCGATCACCATGAGCGCAAAGTCGTCGAAGCGCAGCGGCGTCCACACCCACCAGAACCCGGCGATCGGATCCTCGGCCGCGGTGCGCCCCGGCGGTTCAGCTTCGCCGACAGGACGGATGCCCCACGAGCGATCGCGTGTGCCGGTCCATCCGGAAACGGGTGAGCCGTTCAGCGTTCCGTCGAAGTGACCGACCTGGCAGAAGCGCGACGCGTCCAAGAGGATCTTCGGTCCCATGCGATGGACGTGATGCGGTTCGTCCATGGCGTCAAACGACGCCGTGAACGTGAGGTCGAACGACAGATCGTCATGCGAGCACTGCAACCGCAACGAGCGCAGCGGATCGAGCACTTCGATCGACAGCGGCCCGACCGACTGCACCATGCGGTTGTCGGGCAACGCGTCCGACGCGCGGACCGCTACCTGTTGATCGCCGCGCCGCAGGACCGCGAACGCGTCGATCACGCCGAGGTTGGGATACACACCCATTCCCGTGATGAGCAGCACCTCACCGGTGCGGTCGTGCGCTTGGTAGATGCAGCGGTCGTAGAAGTTGCGGTCGCTCGTACCGACGTAGGCGAGCGAGAGCGGGACTTGGTGGAGGGGATACTCGTCGAGCGGCGACGCCATCAGTTGACCTGGCGCGCCGTGTCTCCCCAGTACTGCGCGCGCAGCGCCTTCTTGTCGGGTTTGCCGAGGCCGCTCACCGGGATGGCGTCGACGAAGTCGACCGACTTCGGCGCGTGCGCTGAACCCTTCTTCTCCTTCACCAGCGCCATCAACTCTTCGGCGTCGACGGACGCGTCGGGGCGCAGCACGACGACGGCCTTGACCGCTTCGCCCCAGCGGTCGTCGGGCACGCCGATGACCGCGACGGCACCGACGGCGGGATGCGTGGAGATGACGTCTTCGATCTCGCGGGGATACAGGTTGAACCCGCCCGACACGATCATGTCCTTCTTGCGATCGACGATCGTGAGGAAGCCGTCCTTGTCGGCGCGCGCCACATCACCGGTGTGCAGCCACCCGCCGGCGAACGCGGCGTCGGTCTCCTCGGGCTTGTTCCAGTAGCCCTGCATGACGAGCGGCCCTTGCACGCAGATCTCGCCGGGCTCGCCCTGCGGTACTTCGTTGCCTTCGTCGTCGAGCAGCGCGACGTGGACCCACGGGACCGGACGTCCGCACGTCGCCAGCCGCGCCAAGTCGTTCACGTCGTGCTCGCCCTTGCGCAACACGCTGATCGTCATCGGGCACTCGGACTGGCCGAAGAACTGGAAGAAAATCGGGCCGAGCTTCTCGATCGCTTCCTTCAGTCGCGTCGGCGACGCCGCGGCGGCGCCGTAGTACACGGTTTGCAGTGACGACAGGTCCGCATCCTTGAACCCCGGGTGGTCCATCAGCATGTAGAGCATCGTGGGAACGAGCATCGTCGCGGTGATCTTGTACTTCTCGATCAACTCGAACAGCTTCGCCGGATCAAAGCCCGCGCTCACGACGATCGATCCGCCGCGCAGCAGCGTCGGGATGATGAACGCCGCGCCGGCGTGCGACAGCGGCGTCATGATCAAAAAGCGCAGCTCCTCGGGCCACTCCCACTCGGCCATCTGGATCTGCGTCATCGTCGCCGCGCTGCGGTACGAACTCATCACGCCCTTGGGCTTGCCGGTCGTGCCGCCGGTGTAGATGAGGCCCGATACGTCGGTCGGTTCGACCTCAGCCGCAACCAGCCGCTGCGCGGTGTGCTTCGCGGCCAGCGCCAGGTAGTTCGTGCCGATCTCGTCCTCGCCGAACGCGAGGAGGTTCTTGAGTCCTGGCACCTTGTCCTTCAACTCGGCGGCGCGCGCCCCGAACACGCCGGGGTCATACACGAGTGTCTCGATGCCGGCGTCGTTCATCACGTACGCGTGGTCGTCGAGCGAGCCGAGCGGGTGCAGGGGTGTCGTGCGACAACCGGTGATCATCGTCGCGCCCATGTTGAAGATCACTTCCGGCCGATTCGCCGACAGGACCGAAACCGTGCTGCCCTTCGTGACGCCGAGTTCCCCAAGCGCCTGCGCGTATTTGCTGATCTCGTCGCGCATCTGGGCGCCCGTCAGCACCTCGTCGCCGATGTGCACGGCCGGCTTGTCGAGGTTGGCGTCGAGGGCGGCGATCAGAAGATCGGCGAGATACACGCCCCTATGAAGATCGGTCACGAAGTGCCTCCAGAGTTGAACGGTGCATGATCAAGTCGTCGATATCGTCGGGTTGCTCGGCTTCGCCGAAGTGGATCGCGCGCCGTTGCACGCGACTCATGACGATGCCGTGGCGGAGCGCGGCATACATGGTGAAGAAGTCCATGTCGCGCGGCGTGTACCCGGTCAGTCGTTCGTAGGTCGCGCACACGCGTGTGGGCTCGAGGAAGTGCGGCATGCCGGGAAAGCCGTAGCCACTGGCGAGGTCCTCGAAGAACCGGTGCAGGAAAAGGAACCACGCGAGGTCGATCTCGCGCGGGCCGAACCCGACCATTTCCCAGTCGAGCACGGCGACGGGTTCGAAGTCGCGGTACATCGTGTTGCCGATGCGGGCGTCGCCCCACGACAGCACCGTCGGACCTTCCTCTGACGGCCAGTGCTTGTCGAGCCACTCGAAACACGACTCGATGAGCGGCGAGCGAGGGCCGTCACCCACCACCCACTGGTAGTAGTCCCACGACGCGTCGACGTGCGCGCGCAACGCCGACCCCGACGGCCACGGCATGAAGTCGAAATGACGCTGCGGATCGTCGATGGCGTGCAGCGACGCCAGCACCGCAACCGACGAGTCCTCGAGTCGTTGTTGGTCGTCGCGCGACGCGTCGAACAACCAGTTGTCGCCGAAGTCGTACGGCAACACGTCGGGCGGCACGACGCCGTCGACGCGTCCCATCACGATGAACGGCGTCCCCAGGTGCGACGGGTCGGGCTCGCACCAGCGCACCGGAGGCACCGGCGCCGCGCCGAGCTCGCCGACGACGCGCATGGCGTGGAACTGGCGCTCGAGGTCGTAGGTGGGAAAGACCGGCAGGTTCTCGAGGTCGGGCGCCAGCCGGGCGACCAGTCGGTCGGACTTCGTCTCGACGAGCACCGTCTCGCTGGACATGCCGGTCGCGCCGGGTGTTTCGAGAGACACGATCGCCGAGTCCGCACCCTTCGAGGCCAGCCAGCGTTCCAAACGGGCGCGCAGATCGGCGAGGTCACGCGTCGCCTTCTGCGGCGGTGTGCGGTTCGGCTGGTCGGGCACCGGCGCATTCTGACGCACCGTCAGATTCCGTGCGCCGCCCTTCGCTAGAGCGACGCCGGAGCCGGCCACACCGGCAGGTGCGAAACGGGCGGCCGAGCGACCTCCGTGAAGTAACGGATCATCCAGTACGGCGTCAGGAAGTCGATGCCCGGTGTGCGATGCGTTGCCGGCTGATTGCCGTCGAGCTGGTCGGGGGAGCGCTGCCACAAGAAATCCGTCGGGGTGCGTTGGGCGACGGGCAGCGGCGCGCTGGCGCGCGAACCGCTCGTCCCGGGGAACCACACGACGGGACCGAGCGGGGTGACGAACGTGTACTGGTCATCGGGCACGCACGTGATGTCGTGGCCGCAGCGTGGGCTGTTCTTCACCGGTCCCGCCTCGATGTTGGCGCGGTAGTCGAGCCACTGGCGGAGGTGGGTTACCGCGTCGTCGAGGCGGTGCTGCTCGCCGGTGATGCTGAACATGATCGCCTCGAAGTGCGCGTTGATGTCGTCGCGCGTCGTCTTGTCCATCGCGGCGATGCCGTGTGCGAACAGGTCGCGCACCGGCCCGGTGTTGGTGCGCATCAGGTTGAATGCGTTGAGGTGGCTGAGGCTCCACTTGTAGTAGCTGTCGTGCGGTTGCAGCGTGTCGAATTGGAAGGAACCACCAACCGCTGGTCCCTGCGTGGCGAGTTCCTCGGCCCAGATCGCCGTCCACTTCGCCTTGTCGAACTGCGAGCCGCCGTGCGCGACCACGTGGTGCACGGCGTTCGTCATGTTCAGCCGCGCCTCGGGTGTGTAGACGAACAGCGGCGAGAAGAAGCCGTTGAAGTCGTGTTCAGCGCTGACGTAACCGTGCGGGCGCGGGTAGTTCCACTTGTACTTCCACAGAAAGTTGCCCATCGCCACGAGGTCCGTGCGGATCTGGCGGCGCATCGCCGGGTCGTCGACGCTGACGAAGTCGAACGCCGTCAGCATGCCGAAGACGAGGCCGGCGTAGGTGTCGCGCGACGGCGAGGTCTCGCAGTTGTACGTCTTGCCGTCGCCGTGCACCCACGTGATGCGGAACACGCGGTTGTCGTTATTGTTCACCGGCTTGTCGGGATACATCGTCGGGTCGTCGATGCCGAGCTTGCCGATGCCGACGGGCGTGCAGGCGCGCTGGATCATTCCCTTCTCGCCGTGGATGACGCCGCCGCCGAAATTGGCGAGGTGCTTCGCGGTTGTCGGGTCTTCGTCGGTGTTGACGTCGGGCGGGATTCGCAGCTCGCCGGTCCAGTCCTGCGCGATGTTGATGTCGACGTGCTCGGCGCGCACGATCTCGCGTACGCGCGCCATCGCCGCGTCGCGCTGTGCGCTCCAGAACGCGCGGTCGACGGCCGACAAGGTTCCCGCCAACTTCTTCTTCGCGACCTGGTAACGCATGGCTTCGCCGCCGAGGTACACGCCCGTCCACAACCCGCTGTCGCCCCAACCGCCCGTGCTCACGACGTGGCCCGCCAGGCGCGCCGCCGAGTCGAAGTCGACCTCCACCGCGTGGCCCTGTTGCATGTGATCGGCCATCAACTGCTCGTAGTGCACGACGTTGTGGACGTCGGTGCCCCCCGCCAGTGGCGCCGGATCCGCAGCGGCGCCGACGGGTGTTTGTGCCCCAATCAGCGCCGCGGCGACGACCACGAACGCGCCTACGTGTCTGCCCGCCATATAGGTAGTTAACGCCTAACGTGCGGTTCCCATGCGGAAGTTCCTCGTCGTTGTCCTGCCGGTCGCGCTCCTCGGCGCCTGCGGGGCGAAGCAGGAGTCCGCCGCCGACATCCGTGCGCAAGCCCTCACCGCAGCGGAGTTCGCACCGGGGTACAAGCGGACCTCGATCGAGATCGACAAACGGACCGCCGATCCGATCGGCTGCGCGCAACTCGACCGGGTCGACGCCAAATACGTCAAGACGACGGCGCACACCGCGGGCGCGAGCTTCCGGAACGGCGACGACCGAACTGCGACGCAGTTCGCCAACGAGACGATCTATACGTTCAAAGCCGCCGACGAGGCGAACCGGTATTTCGACGCCGAAGTCGCCGGCTTCAACGCGTGCAAGACCTTCACGTCGACCGATTCGAGCGGTGCGCAGAGTTCGTATCACACACAGCGGTACGCGTTCCCCACAGTCGGCGACGAGTCGTATGCGTCGTCGGTCACCATCAACGGCGTCGTCAACGGCCAAGCGCAGACGGTGGCCGGCCCGATCGTGCTCGTGCGTAAACAGAAGAAGTTCGTCGCAATGCTCTTCTTCCACGTGGGCAGTCAGCCCGGGCTCAGCAGCGGCGACGTCGAAACGATCGTGCGCAAGGCCGCGGGCAAGCTGTAGCGATGTCCGTCGACCGCGTCCGCGAATGGTTGCGCATGACCGACAACGCCGTCGTGCTGACAGGCGCCGGCATCTCCACCAACTCCGGCATCCCCGATTTCCGCGGGCCCAACGGGATCTGGACGAAGAATCCGAGGGCGGAGGTCGCCAGCAACATCGAGACGTGGATCAACGACGCCGCCTATCGCGTGGAGGCCTGGGAGCGCCGCGCGAACGCCGACACGTGGCGCGCCGAACCCAACTCCGCCCACGTCGCCGTCGCCGAACTGCAACACCGCGGGTCCGTGAGTTTCGTCGTCACGCAGAACGTCGACGAGCTGCATCAGGCCGCGGGTTCACCGCCCGACACCGTCATCGAGGTGCACGGGACGATGCGTCGCACGCGTTGCCTCCAATGCCGCGACGAACGACCGATCGAAGACACGCTCGCCCGCGTGCGCGCTGGTGAGCCCGATCCGGCGTGCCTGGTCTGCGGCGGCATCCTGAAGTCGGCGACGATCAGCTTTGGGCAACAACTCGACCCCGATGTGATCGATCGGGCCGCCGCGGTGTGCGGTGTCACACCGATGCTCATCGTGATCGGCTCGACGCTCGGCGTGTACCCGGCGGCGGGACTCGTGCCGCTGGCCGTGCGCAACGGGGCGACGCTGGTGATCGTGAACGATCAGGAGACGCCGTACGACGACATCGCCGACGTGATCCTGCGCGACGACATCGGCGTTGTCGTCCCGCAGTTCGTCACCACCGGTTGAAGTGAATCACTTCGTCGCGCGCTTTCCAGCCGCGACGAAGCGACGGGGAGCGCTCGTCGGTTTCCGCGGGATGTCCGATGGCGATGGCGCCGATGGGCGTGAAGTCGTCGGGAATGCCGAACGTCGCGCGCACCGCCGGCACGTGCTCGCCGAACACGCCGAAGAACAACGCGCCGAGTCCTTCGTCGACGACCGCGTTGAGGATCTGCATCGACGCGAAACCCGTGTCGATGTGCCAGAACGGCACCGGCCATCGCGCCGGGTCGCGGTCGGTCCATCCCTTGTCGGGTTCCGCATAGCGGTCGAGGTAGGCGTTCTCGTTCGAGCACGGCACCACGATCACGGGCGCGTTGAACAGTCCGTCCCAGCGAAATTCACCGCGCCGTTCCTCGGCGAACGTCGTGTCCCAAAAACGCGCGGTGTCCTCCGGCGTATCGATCACGAGGAATCCCCAGCCCTGCGTGAAGCCCGCTGAGGGTGCGCGCACGGCGGCGCGCATGATGCGATCGATCACGTCTCGCGAAACGCGCTCGGTCGTGAAGTTACGGACCATCTTGCGGCGGCGGACGACGTCGGCGAATTGCACCCGCGAAGCGTGACACGCGGCACAGCGCGCGTCGGCCTTCGAAGCGCACAGTGCACGCATGTACAAACGCATCGTCGTGGGGACCGATGGCTCGCCGAGCGCTTCGGAGGCCGTGCGAGAAGCAGTGGCGCTGGCGAAGTTGTGCGGCTCCGAACTGCACATCGTCTCCGCCTACCGACCGCTCTCCGCGCTTATGACTCACCCGGAGTTCGTGACGCTGTCAGCGCAGGTCTACGAGAAGATCGATCCCGCGGGTGGGGCCGCAGAGGTGACGTCGAGGGCGACCGGTTTCGCCACCGGTACCGACATCCAACTCTTCGAGCATCAGGTCGCGGGAACAGCCGCAGACGCGTTGTGCGACGTCGCTGCCAGCGTGGGCGGCGACCTCATCGTGGTCGGCAGTCGGGGCATGACCGGCGCCCGCCGCGTGCTCGGTTCGGTGCCGAACTCGGTGGCGCACAACGCGTCGTGCAGCGTCCTCATCGTCCAAACCGTGTAGGGAATACCTGACCTAACTAGTAGGGTTTACAGCCCTATGGCAACAGCACGAGAACTTCTCGCGGCCGCGAAGGCGAAGATCACCGAGGTCGACGGGGCCGCCGCTGAGGAGCGGTTGGCGAACGGCGCGCTGTACTTGGACGTGCGCGAGCCCGACGAGTACGAGCAGGGCGCGGTCACCGGGTCGCTGCACATTCCCCGTGGGCGGCTCGAGACGAACATCGAGGGCCAGGTGCCGGATCGGTCCACCGAGATCATCGTCGGTTGCGCCTCGGGTGTTCGCTCGGCGTACGCGGCCGTCACGCTCGGCGAGCTCGGTTACACGAACGTCGTCTCGCTGAAAGGCGGCTTCAACAAGTGGAAGGACGAAGGCCGCGACTGGCGCGTCCCGCAGTCACTCTCGGGTGAGCAGCGCAACCGCTACCAGCGACACCTTCTCTTGCCGGAAGTCGGCGAGACCGGGCAGCAGAAGCTGCTCGACTCGAAGGTCCTCCTGCTCGGCGCCGGCGGGCTCGGCTCGCCTGCGGCGTTGTATCTCGGCGCCGCCGGCGTCGGCACCCTCGGCATCATCGACATGGACGTCGTCGACACGTCGAACCTGCAGCGTCAGATCCTGCACAACCTCGACCGCATCGGCGATCGCAAGGTCGACTCCGCGAAGAAGACCCTGCAGTTGCTCAACCCCGATGTGAACGTCGTGACCTACGACACGCGTCTCGGCGCGGACAACGTGCTCGACATCATCGACGGCTACGACGTGATCGTCGACGGCACCGACAACTTCCCGACGCGGTACCTCGTCAACGACGCGTCGCTGCTCAAGAAGATCCCGGTCGTGTACGGCGCCATCTTCCGCTTCGAAGGCCAGGTGTCGGTCTTCAAGCCCTACGACGGGCCGTGCTACCGGTGCATGCTGCCGGAGCCGCCGCCGGCCGATCAGGCTCCGTCGTGCGCCGAGGCCGGCGTTCTCGGCGTGCTGCCCGGCATCATCGGCTCGCTCCAGGCGATGGAGGCGATCAAGTTGTTGCTCGGTCTCGGCGATCCGCTCGTCGGCCGCCTGATGGCCTACGACGCCCTCGAAGAGACGTTCCGCAACTTCAAGCTGCGCCGCGACCCCGACTGCCCGGCCTGCGGCGAAAACGCCGGTCCCATCGTCATCGCCGAATACGACGAGTACTGCATGCCGCACCCCAAACAGCCGCCTCCGGCGTAGCCTGCGGTTTCTTCTTTGGGTTGTAGCCGCATAGGGCGCACAATCCGAAGAAGAACGGAGCGCGTTACACCCCCTCGACAAGATCGAAGGGATGAAGAGAACGAAGCCGAACTTCCAGCGGCTTGCCGGACGGGCGTCGGAACAAGACAACGTCGTCACGCGGAAGCAATTGCTCGCGCTGGGGTTTAGCGACAAGCGGATCGCGCGCATGCTCGAACGCCGGCTGTGGACCAGTTGCAACGCGCGTGTACCTCCTCGCTGCCGGTCCCGCGACATGGCGCCAGCGCGCGATGGCGGCGCAGTGGGCGGGCGGCGAGAGTGTCGCTCTCGACGCCGGGAGCGCGCTGATGTGGCGCGGCATCGACGGCCCCGAACAAGACACGGTCGAACTCGTGGTGACGACGACCCGAGGGAATCCCGAACCTCGCGACGTGACCCTTCGTCATCCTTCACGTGCCGTCGCGACGCGGACGCTCGACAAGGTGCGAGTGGTGGGCATCGAGGACGCGTTGCTCGGTTTCGCAGCACAAACGAACGACCGCAAACGAGTCGAGATCGCTGTCGAGTCGGCTCTGCTGGGACTTCACACGTCGGAGCGGAAAATCTGGGCTTACATTGCGTCGAACTCGCGGCGTGGCGTCCGCGGCGTGGCGCTGCTGCGGTCCGTGATGGAGAACCGGCCGAACGGAAAGCCCGCGCGCAGCATCCTCGAACTCGAAGTGATCGACTTGCTTCGATCGCGAGGCATCCCGCTGCCTGACCGCAATGTCGATGTCATCGATGCGAACGGTGACCGGCGCGAGATCGACCTCTGTTACCTCGACCAGAAAGGCGCGATCGAGGCAGACAGCCGAAAGTGGCACAGCACGGCGACGCAGACCGCGGAGGACTCCCGACGGCAGGCGGCGCTCGAAGCCGTCGGCTTCGAGTTCGTGCGCGTCACGTGGCCCGATGTTTTTCAGCGCCCGGACTGGGTTGTCGCCCAGGTCCAAAAGCTTCTTCTTCGGGTTGTAGCCGCATAGGGCGCACAACCCGCAGAAGAACCTCGGCCGGCCGGCCTACAGGCGCTCCAAGAGCTTTTTGGCGAAGAGGTAGGCGTCGCCGGGCCAGCGGGCCGACACATAGTTGCCGTCCTCGACGACGAACGCGGGCCAATCCATGTTCGCGGTGCCACGGATCATCGGAGTGGGCGGACCGACGATCATCTTGGCGCCCGACTTCCTGACTTCGGTCTCGACGTACTTTGGATACGTGCGGTAGTAACGGCCGCGACGCCAGATCGTCGAGTAATAGGCGAGGCCCTCGAGATACATCGGGAGGCAGGTCGTGCGGCGGCCGGCGAGCACTCCGGCACGCGCCAAGACGAGCACGCCGTGGCAGATGGCGCCCACGGGTTTCTCGGTCTTCCAGAACTCGGTCACCTTCGACTGCAAGACCTGGCTGCCGAGGTACTGACGCATTCCCTTGGCGTGACCGCCGGGGAGGATGAGCCCGTCGTACGCCTCGGCGTCGAGGTCATCCCACGCGAGCGGCGCGTTGTACGACGGGTCTTCGAGCAGCTGCGCGTAGAAGCGCTTCGGTTCGCGAGCCGCGCCGAGCATCTTGAACACGACACCCTTCAAGAGCAGCGGATCCGTCGCCGGGCGTACGCCGCCGTGTTCTGTGGCGAACACAACGGAGTGCCCCGCGTCGGTCAACAGACGCCACGGAACGGCGACCTCAGTGGTGTCGAAGTCCGTGTCAGGAAGGGGAATGAGCACGGTGGCGATAGTTCGGACTCTAAACGGCGATACGGTGGGTTTTGCGCTCATCGTTGAGCGTGCAAGGGGGAACTGAGCAGTGACGGATACCACGTCGAAAGACGTGCAAGAGCTTGACCATGTAGTCATCCGGTTCGCCGGTGACTCCGGTGACGGGATGCAACTCACCGGCGACCGATTTACGAGCGCTTCGGCGCTGTTCGGCAACGACTTGTCGACCTTGCCCGACTTCCCAGCAGAGATCAGGGCGCCCGCCGGCACGCTGGCGGGCGTTTCCGCGTTCCAGGTCAACATCAGCGACCACGACATCCTCACGCCGGGCGACTTCCCGTCGGTGCTCATCGCCATGAACCCGGCGGCGCTGAAGGCGAACATCGCCGACGTGCCGCGCGGCGGCACGATCATCGTCAACAGCGACGCCTTCGAAGAGCGCAACCTCAACAAGGCCGGTTACCCGTCGAACCCCTTGCTCGACGGGTCGCTCGACGGCTTCACCGTCTTCGAGATTCCGATGACGTCGCTGACGACGGAGTCCGTAAAGGAACTCGGCGTGAAGCCCCGCGATGCGGAGCGGTCGAAGAACTTCTTCGCGCTCGGCGTCGTGAGTTGGCTCTACACGCGCCCGATCGAGAGCACGACGAAGTGGATCGAGGAACGCTTCGCCAAGACGCCGCTCGTGATGCAGTCGAACATGGCGGCGTTCAAGGCGGGCTACCACTTCGGCGAGACCGCGGAACTGTTCGCATCGTCCTACGAGGTCAAGCCGACGGCGTTCGACCCCGGCGTCTACACGAACATCAACGGCAACACCGCGCTGGCGTGGGGCCTCATCGCGGCGTCGCAGTTGGCCAAGCTGCCGCTGTTCCTCGGTTCGTATCCGATCACGCCGGCATCCGACATCCTCCACGAACTGTCGAAGCACAAGAACTTCGGCGTGCGCACGATGCAGGCCGAAGACGAGATCGCCGGCATCTCCGCAGCGATCGGCGCGGCTTTCGGCGGTCATCTCGGGATCACGACGACGTCGGGTCCCGGTGTCGATCTCAAGTCGGAGGCGATGGGTCTCGCGGTGTCGCTCGAGCTGCCGCTGATCATCGTCGACATCCAGCGCGGCGGCCCGTCGACGGGACTGCCGACGAAGACCGAGCAGTCCGACTTGATGCTGGCAATGTACGGCCGCCACGGCGAGTCGCCCATGCCGATCGTGGCCGCCAAGACGCCGTCGCACTGCTTCGACGCCGCCATCGAAGCGGCGCGTATCGCTGTGAAGTACCGCACGCCCGTGCTCCTGCTCTCCGACGGTTACATCGCCAACGGCACCGAACCGTGGAAGCTGCCCGACGTCGCCGACCTGCCAGACATTTCCGTGCAGTTCGCCACGGAGCCGAACCACACCGACGCCGAGGGCAACCCGGAGTTCTGGCCGTATCTGCGCGACGAAAACCTCGCTCGCCCGTGGGCAGTCCCCGGCACGCCCGGTCTCGAACACCGCATCGGCGGCCTCGAGAAAGAGGACGGGACCGGCAACGTCAACTACGAAGGCGTCAACCACGAACGCATGACGCGCGTGCGCGCCGCGAAAGTCTTGGGCATCGCCGATGACATCCCTGACGTCGAAGTCGACGAGGACGGCGGCGATCAGCTGCTCGTCGTCGGGTGGGGTTCCACGTTCGGCTCGATCGGCGCCGCCGTGCGCCGCGTGCGGGCGCGGGGCTTGCAGGCGAGCCACGCTCACGTCGTCCACCTGTATCCGTTCCCCAAGAATCTTGGCGATCTGTTGCGTCGCTATCGCAAGGTGCTCGTGCCCGAAATGAACATGGGCCAGTTGTCGCGTCTGTTGCGCGCCGAGTACCTCGTCGACGCGCAGTCGCTCAACAAGATCCAGGGCGCGCCGTTCAAGGCGTCCGAGATCGAAGCCGCCATGCTCACGCTGTTGGAGACAAAGTCATGACCGCCATCGACATCCCCACTACGACGCGCAAGGACTGGATGTCGGACCAAGAGGTCCGCTGGTGTCCCGGTTGCGGCGACTACTCGATCCTCGCGGCGGTGCAGTTGCTCATGCCCGAGTTGGGTGTGCGTCGCGAGAACACCGTGTTCGTGTCCGGCATCGGGTGCGCGGCGCGCTTCCCGTATTACATGGACACCTACGGCATGCACGGCATCCACGGCCGAGCCGCCGCGCTGGCGACCGGGCTCGCCGTCGCCCGTCCCGACCTCGACGTGTGGGTGATCTCCGGTGACGGTGACTCGCTGTCGATCGGCGGCAACCACCTCATCCACGCGCTCCGTCGCAACGTGAACATGACGATCCTCATGTTCAACAACCAGATCTACGGACTCACGAAGGGTCAGTACTCGCCGACTTCCGAAGTGGGCAAGGTGACGAAGTCGACGCCGTTCGGCTCCGTCGACCAGCCGTTCAACCCCATCTCGTTGGCGCTCGGCGCCGAGGCCACGTTTGTGGCGCGCACCCATGACATGGATCGCGCGCACATGCTCGAGACGTTCCGTCGCGCGCACAACCACAAGGGAGCGGCGTTCGTGGAGGTGTACCAGAACTGCAACGTCTTCAACGACGGCGCGTTCGAGGGCATCACCGCGAAGGAGAACCGCTCCGACAACCTGATCCCGCTGGTGCACGGCGAGAAGATCATCTTCGGTGCCAACGGCGACAAGTGCGTCGCGCCCGACGCGCAGGGCCACTTCCAGGTCATGAACGTCGCGGACGTGGACGAGAGCAAGATCGTCGTGCACGACGAGACGCTCGAGCGGCCCGGTCACGCGTTCTCGCTCGGCCGCCTGGCGCACGGGCCGCACGAACCGACGCCGATCGGCGTGTTCCGCGCCGTCGAGCGAGCCGACTACGGACAGATGGTCGGCGACCAGCTCGTCGCCGCACAACAACAGCGCGGTGCTGGCGACCTCGCGGCTCTCCTGCGTTCCGGCTCGACCTGGGAAGTCAAGTAGCACCAATCCCCGAACTGGGCGCGTGAGATCCCGTTTTCCGAGATCTGGCGCGCCCAGTTCGCTCGTTTACGCTGGACGTCATGGCTGACGACGTTCGGCGGACTGATTCCGGCATAGAGATCAAGACGTTCTACGGGCCCGACGACCTCGCGGGCTGGGACGCCGAACGCCAGCTCGGGAAGCCGGGCGCCTATCCGTACACACGCGGTGTGCGGGAGTCGCTGTACCGCGGCCGCACGTGGACGATCCGTCCGTATTCGGGCTTCGGAACCGCGGAGGCGACGAACCAGCGCTGGAAGATGCTGCTGGCGAACGGGTCGATGGGTCTGTCGTGCGCGTTCGACCTGCCGACACAGATGGGCTTCGACTCCGACAACCCGCGCGCCGAAGGTGAAGTCGGCAAGGTCGGCGTCGCCATCGACTCGATCGACGACATGCGTCTGCTGCTCGACGGGATGCCGCTCGACAAGATCTCGACGTCGATGACGATCAACGCCACGGCGTCGATCCTGTTGCTGCTGTACCAACTCGTCGCCGAAGAGCAGGGTGTGCCGAGCGACAAGCTGAACGGCACCATCCAGAACGACATCCTCAAGGAGTACGTCGCCCGCGGCACGTACGTGTTCCCGCCACGGCCGTCGATGCGGGTCATCACCGACATCTTCAGCTACTGCGCCGAGAACATCCCGCAGTGGAACACCATTTCGATCTCCGGCTACCACATCCGTGAGGCGGGTTCGACGGCCGTGCAGGAGATCGCCTTCACGATCGCCAACGGCATCGCGTACGTTCAGGCCGCGCTCGACACCGGAATGGACGTCGACGCGTTCGCGCCGAACCTGTCGTTCTTCTGGAATGCGCACAACAACTTCTTCGAAGAGGTCGCCAAGTTCCGCGCGGCCCGCCGCATGTGGGCGCGCATCATGACCGAACGGTTCGGCGCGAAGAACGAGAAGAGCAAGCTGTTGCGGTTCCACACGCAGACCGGCGGTTCGACGCTCACGGCGCAGCAACCCGAGAACAACATCATGCGCGTCACGCTGCAGGCGCTCGCCGCGGTCATGGGCGGCACGCAGTCGCTGCACACCAACGGCTTCGACGAAGCACTCGGATTGCCGACCGAGCGCGCAGCCACGCTGGCGTTGCGTACGCAGCAGGTGATCGCCAACGAGTCGGGCGTCGTCGACGCCACCGACCCCCTCGGCGGATCGTGGCTCGTTGAGAGCCTCACCGACGAGATCGAAACCGCCGCCATGGCCTACATCGACAAGATCGACGGGATGGGCGGCGCCGTCGCGGCGATCGAAGCGGGCTTCATGCAGGACGAGATCGAGCAGGCGGCCTACGCCTATACGAAGGCGATCGACGCCGGTGACAAAGTCATTGTCGGCGTCAACAAGTACCAGACTGAGCAAGTCGAGCCGCCGGAAGTGTTCCCGATCGACCCGGCAATGCAGCAAGCCCAGATCGACCGCGTCAAGAACACGCGCGCGTCGCGCAACCAAGCGGAGGTCGACGCCGCACTCGCCGACGTCGAAGCCGCAGCGCGCGGTACGCAAAACCTGCTCGTGCCGATGAAGGTCGCGCTCAAGGCGCGCGCCACGCTCGGCGAAGTGTCCGACACGCTCCGGGGTGTCTTCGGGGTACACCAACCCCGTTGACAGTTCGCTTCGTAATCATCGGTGGTGGGCCCGCGGGCGTGCAGGCGGCGACGTGGGGCGCGCGTCTCGGCGCTGAAGTGACGCTCGTCGAGCGTGACGTCGTAGGCGGCGCCGCGAACCTGTGGGACTGCATTCCCTCCAAGGCGATGATCGCGACGGGCGGGCTGGTGACGGAGGCCGCGCGCGCGCAGGGCATGGGGTTGCAGCCGCTCGAGGCGCAGCCCGACTTGGCCGCGCTGGCCGAGCGCGTGGGCGCCATCACCGCGCACCTCAACCACTCGAACACCGTCCTGCTCGAAAGCCAGGGCATCCGCTTGATCAAGGGCGCGGCGCGCTTGACGGGTGCGCATTGCGTTTCCGTCGACGCCACCGACGGTCACCACGAAGACCTCGAGGCCGAGGCCATCCTCATCTCGACCGGGAGCCGTCCGCGCCTTCCGGAGTGGGCGCCGATCGACGGCGAGCGCGTGCTCACGACCCGTCAGGCGTATCCGCCGAAGGAGCTTCCGTCGCACCTGATCGTCGTCGGCTCGGGCGTTACCGGCGTCGAGTTCGTGCACATGTTCCGGTCGTTCGGGTCGAAGGTGACGCTGATCGTGTCGCGGCAGCAAGTGTTGCCGGGCAAGGACCCGGAGGTTGCCGCTGCGCTCGAGGACAACTTCCTCAAGAGCGGCGTCGTGTTGTTGAAGGGCGCGCGCGCCAACGGCATCACGCGCGAAGGCGACGAGGTGACCGTGACGTGTGAGGACGGACGCGTCGTGAAGGGTTCGCACGTCATCCTCGCCATCGGTTCGCTGCCGAACTCCGAGGACCTCGGCTTGGAAGAGGCCGGAGTGCGCATGGACGACGGTGGTTACGTCCCCGTCAACCAACACTGCGTGACGAACCTCGGGCACGTCTATGCCGCCGGTGACGTGTCGGGCCGCCTTCCGCTGGCGAGCGTCGCGTCCATGCAGGGTCGCAAGGTCGCCGAGCACGTGATGGGTCTGCACACCCGCGAACACCGCCACCTCGACTACGACAAGGCCGCATCGGCCATCTTCACCGAGCCCGAGATCGCCGACGTTGGCCTCGCCGAAGCGGAGGCGTTCGCCATCGGTCGCAAGTTGCGCGTCACGAAGGTTCCGTTCGCCGCCAACGCGCGGGCGTTGATCGAAGGCGATCCGCGGGGCTTCGTGAAGATCCTGAGCGACCCGGCGACGGGTGTCGTGCTCGGTGG
>JBEEFV010000057.1:0-7166 GCA_041166405.1 Actinomycetota bacterium
GACGGGTGCACCGGAGCCATCCGCCGAGGGTACCGCGGGAGCGCAAAACGGGCCGCCCCGAAGGGCGGCCCGCTCATACGTCTTGCCGATCGAACCGGGACTAGAAGTCGCCCATGCCGCCCATGTCGGGCATGCCGCCACCGGGCATGCCGCCGGCGCCCTTCTCCTCAGGCTTGTCGGCGACGACAGCCTCGGTGGTGAGGAACAGGGCCGCGATCGACGCCGCGTTCTGCAGTGCCGAGCGGGTGACCTTCGCGGCGTCGATGACGCCGGCCTTCACGAGGTCCTCGTACTCGCCGGTGGCCGCGTTGAGGCCGTTGGCGCCCTTGAGGCTCCGCACCTTCTCCACGATGACGCCACCCTCGAGACCGGCGTTGACCGCGATCTGCTTGAGCGGCTCCTCGAGGGAACGGGCGACCAAACGGGCGCCGGTTGCCTCGTCACCGTCGAGCGTGAGCGCGAACTCGAGCACCTTGGCCTGGGCCCGGAGCTGCGCCACGCCCCCACCGGGGACGACACCCTCCTCGACCGCAGCCTTGGTGGTCTGCACCGCGTCCTCGATGCGGTGCTTCTTCTCCTTGAGCTCCACCTCGGTGGCCGCACCGACCTTGATGATCGCCACGCCGCCGGACAGCTTCGCGAGGCGCTCCTGGAGCTTCTCGCGGTCGTAGTCCGAGTCGGTGTTGTCGATCTCGGCCTTGATCTGGTTGATGCGGCCCTTGAGCTCGGACTCCTCACCGCCGCCCTCGACGATCGTCGTCTCGTCCTTGGTGACGACGACCTTGCGAGCCTTGCCGAGCATGTCGAGGCTGACGTTCTCGAGCTTGAGGCCGACCTCCTCGGAGATGACCTGGCCACCGGTGAGGATGGCGATGTCCTGCAGCATGGCCTTGCGGCGCTCGCCGAAGCCCGGAGCCTTGACGGCAGCCGACTTGAACGTGCCGCGGATCTTGTTCACCACGAGCGTCGCCAGGGCTTCGCCCTCGACGTCTTCGGAAATCACGACGAGCGGCTTGCCACCCTGCATGACCTTCTCGAGCACCGGCAGCAGGTCGCGCACCGCGCTGATCTTGGAGCCGACGAAGAGGATGTACGGATCGTCGAGCACCGCTTCCATCCGCTCGGGGTCGGTAACGAAGTAGGGCGAGATGAAGCCCTTATCGAAGCGCATGCCCTCGACGAACTCCATGTCCATGCCGAAGGTCTGGCTCTCCTCGACGGTGATGACACCGTCCTTGCCGACGCGGTCGATGGCGGTCGCGATCAGTTCACCGATTTCCGGATCAGCCGCGGAAATGCCGGCGACTTGCGCGATCTGATCGCGGCTGTCGACGTCCTTGGAGAGGTCACGCAGGCTGGCGAGCGCGGCTTCGACCGCCGCCTCGATGCCCTTCTTCAGGCTCATCGGGTTGGCGCCGGCAGCAACGTTCTTCAGGCCCTCGCGGACCATGGCCCACGCGAGGACGGTGGCCGTCGTCGTGCCGTCACCGGCGACGTCGTCGGTCTTCTTGGCGACTTCCTTCACCAGCTCGGCACCGAGCTTCTCGAAGGGATCTTCGAGCTCGATTTCCTTGGCGATCGACACGCCGTCGTTGGTAATCGTGGGGGCGCCCCACTTCTTTTCCAGCACGACGTTGCGGCCCTTCGGGCCGAGCGTGACGCGTACGGCGTCGGCGAGCTGGTTCATGCCGCTTTCGAGCGACCGGCGGGCCTGCTCGTCAAAGGCGATCAACTTGGGCATTTCAGTCCTCCGCGGGAGTTAGCACTCTCAGTAAGCGAGTGCTAATCCTAGGGCTCGTCGTCAGAGCACGCAAGACGTCGCAGTTGTACCTTGCCGAATATGCGCCGCTTTGCCGTACTGGTCGCAGTTGTACTTGCTGCGACCGTCGTACCCGTCGTCCTCTCCCCGACCGCCGCTCTGGCCGCCCGGCCGAACGCTGCGCAGCGGATCGCCGACATCAACCCCGGTACCGGCGCGGGATCGTCGCCGCAGTTCCTCACGCGCTTCGGTGACATCGCACTGTTTCAGGCTGACGATGGCACCCACGGCACCGAGTTGTGGATGACCGACGGCACGACCGCGGGCACTGAACTGCTCAAGGACATCCACCCGGGCGCGGGCGGCTCCAACCCGCAGAATTTCACCGTGTTCGGCACCATCGTGCTGTTCACGGCCGACGACGGCACCACGGGGCCCGAACTGTGGAAGACCGACGGCTCGACGAGCGGGACTGTGCGCGTGAAGGACATCAACCCTGGCGCAGAGGGCGCGTTCTCGACGACGACGCCCGATCCCGACTTCAAAGTGTTCGGGCCGATGGTGCTCTTCGCCGCCGACGACGGTGCGACGGGCACCGAGCTGTGGCGGACCGACGGCACGGCGAGCGGCACGACGCTCGTCGCCGACATCGAGCCCGGCAACCCGTCGTTCCCGCATGACATCACGCCGTTCGGGTCCGTCGCGCTGTTCGTGGCGCAGGAGGACACCCATGGCGTGGAGCTTTGGAAGACGGACGGCACTGGCGCGAACACCGTGATCGTGAAGGACCTCTTCGCGGGCTCCATCAGCTCTGACCCGAAAGAAATCACGCCGCTCGGTGCGATCGCACTGTTCAGCGCCAACGATGGCAGCGCAAGCGACGAGCTGTTTAAGACCGACGGGACCGCTACCGGCACCACGCTCGTGAAGGACATCCAAGCGTCCGGCAGCTCGGATCCCTCTCGCCTCACCGCGTTCGGCGGCATCGTTCTGTTCAACGCGAATCAGAGTGGCTCCGGGAGCGAGCTCTGGAAGTCCGACGGCACCGAAACGGGCACGACGCTGGTCGACGACATCAACCTCGAGTCGCCGGGTTCCGGATCCTTCCCCACAAGCTTCACGCCCTTCGGCGCCAAGACGCTGTTCAGCGCCGCCGGCGGTAACGGGTACGAGCCGTGGGCGACCGACGGGTCGCTGTCGGGCACGACTGAAATCAAGGACATCTGCACCGGGATCCAGAGTTCAACGCCGAACGACGCGCCGTTCGTGCCGTTCGGCACGGTGGCGCTTTTCGTCGCCGACGACTGCGCCACCGGCCAGGAACTGTGGGCGACCGACGGCACGACTGCGGGCACAAAACGCGTCGCCGACATCAATCCGGGTCCGGGCGCGAGCGCACCACAGTCGATCATCGACTTCGGATCGATGGCGCTGTTCGCAGCCGACGACGGCACAAGCGGCCTCGAGCTGTACCGCACGGTGGTGCACCGCGTTCCGGGCGCGCCCACGATCGGCACGGCCACGGCAGGCAACGGCAAGGCGACAGTGAGCTTCACGCCGCCGGCGTCCAACGGCGGGTCGCCGATCACCGGTTACACGGTGACTTCGACGCCAGGCGGTCTCACGGCAACGGGCGCCGGAAGCCCGATCACGGTGACCGGGCTCACCAACGGAGTCACTTACCGCTTCTCCGTGCACGCCACCAACGCCGCCGGAAACGGGGCGGAGTCGGCGCTCTCGAACGCCGTCACCCCGACGGCGGGCACCAACACGATCACCGTCGTGCAACCGAACGGAGGCGAGCACATCGCCCGGGGCGCGGCGTACACGATCAAGTGGACCTATACCGGCAGCCCGGGAACCACGGTGCGGATCTTGCTGCTCAAGAGCGGGACCTCCGTCCAGACCATCGCGTCTTCGCAGGCCATCGGCAGTGGCGGCGCCGGTCAGCGCAGCTGGACACCTCCCACGAGCCTCGCAGCGGCGGCGACCTACAAGATCAAGATCGTGGTCAACAGCACGTCGCCAGCGATCGTCGACCAAAGCAACAGCACGTTCTCGCTCACGTAGGCGCGGACGTCGCGTAGCCTCGCTACCGATGGATCCTCTCGTTGCGACGACGCGTGGCCGTGTCCGCGGAGTCATGCGGGAACACGACGTCGCGTTCCTCGGGATCCCATACGCGCAGCCGCCCTTCGGTGACCTCCGGTTCGCCGCGCCCGCGCCCGTCGACAAGTGGAAGGGCGTGATCCCAGCCACGAAGTTCGCGCCGACGGCGCCGCAACCCGAGCGCCGCTTCACGCTGATTCCCGAGCCCATCATCGAGGGCGGCGAGGCGCCGCCGTGCCTCAGCCTGAACGTGTTCACTCCGGCCGACGTCGCGAAGAAGGGCGGCGCGCTCCCCGTGTTCGTGTGGATACACGGCGGCGGGTTCACGGCGGGGACGCCGTCGAGCCCGTGGTACGACGGCGCGGCGTTCACGCGCGACGGGATCGTCGTGGTGTCATTGGGTTACCGCCTCGGCTGCGAAGGCTTTCTCAAGCTCGACGACGCGCCGGCGAACCGCGCGGTGCTCGACTGCATCGCGGGCCTCGAGTGGGTGCACGCCAACATCGCTCGCTTCGGCGGCGACCCCGCTCGCGTCACGATCGGCGGCCAGTCCGCGGGCGGCGGGATGGTCACGATCCTGGCCGCGCACGAACGTGGCGCCGAACTGTGCAATGGCGCGATCGCGATGAGCGGCACCGCCATGCGTCTTGGCGGCAGCGAACGCGCGGCGCGCACCGCGGCGAAGATCGCGGAGGCCGCGGGCCTACCGTTGACGGTGGACGCGTTCGCGTCGATGGCCCCGTCCAAGTTGATCGAGATCCAGGAAGCGGCGCGCCTCGACCGCAGCACGTCGCTCGCGCCGACCGTCGACGGAACGGTCATCGCCGCCTACTTGCCGGCGGCAATCGACCAAGGCGCGACGGCTTCGATCCCGATGCTCGCCGGCGCGACGACCGAAGAGGGAGTCGGTCCGCAGCGCAACGCCAAAGCGACCGCCGACGAACTCAACGCGCTGCTCGACCGCCTCGGTCTCGACGAAGCCGGCAAGCGCGCGTTCCGGTCGATGTATCCGAAGGCAAAGAACGGCGAGCTGCGCGCCCGTGCGTTGACCGACTCCGAGTTTCGCGTTGGTCCCGTGCGCCTGGCAGAACGGCGAGCGGCGTTGCCTGAGGCTGCCCCCACGTTCCTGTACGAGACGGCGTGGCAGTCGCCCGGACTAGAGAACATCGGCGCCGTGCACTGCATCGACATTCCGTTCGCCTTCGACTGCCTCGCCGACGAGTGGGCGCAGAACGTGTGCGGCGGACGAGCGCCACAAGCGATGGCCGACGCTATGCACGGCGCGTTCGTGCGCTTCATCACCGACGGCGATCCGGGCTGGGCGCCCTACGACCCGTCCGGCTCCAGGACGACGATGGTCTTCAACGCCGACTCCCGCGTCTTCGACGACCCCCACGCCCCGCTCCGCGCCATCTGGCCCTAACCCCGAATTCTTGTGATGCTCCGTCAAGAAGACCCTTACGGAACATCACAAGAATTGCGGTTTTACGGGCGGCGACCGCTGTAGCCGAGCATGCGGTCCTGGTCGGTGGCGTCGGGGCCGAGTTCGTGCTTCGGCCCGAAGAAGTCGCCGCGCATCTCGTCGGGCAACTGCGCCATCCCGCCGAGTAGCCGCTCCACCTCGCCGGCGTCGAGCGTCTCGTCGAGGCCGGCGCCGCGTGCGAGGTCCCACGTGTGAATGACGACGTCGCTCAGGGCGATCATCTCAAAGGCGTCCTCGAACGTCTTCGTGCCCATCGGTGTTTCCCGCTCGGACGACGCCAACGCCGCGTCGTCGAGGCACGACTGGCAGAACTCGTTGGTTGCCTCCCACGCGGCGACCGGGTCGTCGTCGGCGGAGGGGATCGTCGGCATCGGCAATTCCCACGTCGACGCGAACATCGCGGGCACCCACTCCGCCAAATGCTTCACGACGTCACGATTCGTCCACCCTTCGCACGGGTTGGGCGCATCCCACTTGTCAGCGGGCACCTCCCGCGCGCGGGCGCTGAACGCCGCGGCAACGTTCCGGTACCGGTCCGAGATCTGGCTCATGCCGCGGACTGTACGCCGACTACCTTGCGCGGATGCCCAAAGTCGTCGTCGTGATGCCGGCGTACAACGCCGCGCAGACGCTGCGCTCGACGTGGGAAGCGATTCCGGACGGGGTCGTAGACGAGGTGTTGCTCGTCGACGACAACAGTGGCGACACGACGCTGCGTGAAGCGGCCGAGTTGCCGATCCGCACCATCGCGTTGCCGCACAACGTCGGCTACGGCGGCAACCAGAAGACGTGTTACCTCGAGGCGCTTCGCCTCGGTGCCGATGTCGTGGTGATGCTGCACCCCGACGGTCAGTACGACCCCGTGTTGCTCCCAGACCTGATCAAGCCGATCGTCGACGGCGACGCTGACCTCGTGCTCGGGTCGCGCATGATGACGCCCGGGGGCGCGCGCAAAGGCGGCATGCCGCTGTATCGCTACGTCGCCAACAAGGCGCTTACGTTCGTCGAGAACGCCGCGATGGGAACCAGTTTCGCCGAGCTGCACACTGGCTATCGCGCCTACAGCCGCGGCTTCCTCGAGACGGTCCCGTTCATGCGTAACGACGACGCGTTCGTGTTCGACACCCAGGTCATCGCGCAAGCCGTCGCCTTCAAGCAGCGCGTCGTAGAGGTACCGATTCACACCAAGTACTTCCCCGAAGCCTCGTCGACGACCATGCGCGCCAACCTGCGCTACGGCGTCGCCACCCTCGGCGTCATGGGCCGCTTCCTCCTGCACAAGATGCACCTCTCGCGCAGCAGGTTGTTCGAGAGTTAGGCGCCCTTCTTGCGGCGCGCCACGATGACGCCGTCTTCGTTGAAGACAATCTTGAACGGTCCGTCGGGGGCGACGAGCGTTTCGTAGAGCTGTTCGTCGCTGCCGTTGAGCACGGTGTCGAGGAACAGCGTGTTCGACGTCTTGGCATCGGGTGGGTCTTCACCGTTGATGCCCCAGTTGGCGACGCGGAACGGATTCGGGAACTCGTAGGCGTAGCGCCGATGCGTGATGTGGGGAACGAGGTAATACGTCGCGGTCACCTTGTCGTCGGGACGGATCAGCTTTAGCGCACGATTGACCACGGCGTGCCGTGCTTGCGGCTGCGCCCAGATGCCGGAGTGGTACTGGCGGCCGATGGGTGACGGCGACCATTCGCGGTTCGACAGGATGGAACTGGCGACGAGCACCGCGACGACCGCCATCTTCCAACCGTCGCCGCGTCGCGCGATGCGGCAGAACGACTCGACGGTCGCCAGGAAGATCACCGCGATGAGAAT
>JBEEFV010000058.1:0-79406 GCA_041166405.1 Actinomycetota bacterium
AGCTAGATCTTGCCGACTGCGACGAAGTTGCCTCCGCCGAAGTCGCCGTAGGGCGCGTAGTCGATGGACGTCGGCGACAGGTCGCCGAGGTACACCTTGACCCGGTTGGTGCCCGTCCAGACACCGACCACGATCTCCGCGCTGCCGTCACCGTTCAGGTCGCCAACGGCGACAGTGACGCCACCCGGGAAGTTCGGCGGGCCGACGAAGATGCCGCCGTTGCGCAGCGACCCGTCGTGGTTGAACGTCCGCACGTGCGGACCGCCGCCCGACCACGGAGCCACGACGATCTCGGCCTTGCCGTCGTGGTCGAGGTCGCCAGCAGCGACGTTGACGCCACCGGTCCAGTTGGGCTGCGCGTTGGGATCGGTGTAGGCCATGAAGCCGAACAGCCGTGAGCGATCGGCACCCGAAAAGGCCTCGACGTCCGGACCGCCACCGGCACCTGGGCCGGTGATGATGTCGGCCTTGCCGTCGCCGTTGACGTCGCCGGTGGTAACCGTGACGCCGCCGGCGAAGTTGGAGCCGTAGGCGAAGAAGCCGCCGTCGACCGGGTTCAGCTGATTCCCTGCGAGCTTCCACACGATGACGTGCGGACCACCGCCGGGGCCCGCGCCGGTGATGACTTCGGCCTTCCCGTCGCCGTCGACGTCGCCCGCGGCGACGAACACACCGCCGTAGAAGCGGCCGCCGGCGTAGGCAAACGCCGACGCCTTCAACTGGCCGGCGGCGCTGTACACCGAAACCACTGAGGCGCTGTTGGGACCCGAGCCGGTGATGATCTCGTCGGAACCGTCGCCGTCGAGGTCGCCGCGAGCAACGCGCTTGCCGGTGGTCTCCGACCCGTCCATGAACCCAACGGTGGCCGTCGAGCTGTTGGCCGGGAACGACTGGATGTGCGGACCGCCGCCCGGGCCGGCGCCCGTGGTGATCTGCGCCTTCGTGACAGCGCCATCATCATTGGTGATCGTGCCGGTGCCGGTCTTGTGGGCCGGGTCGACGTTCGCACCGTCGGCCGAGTTGATCGTCAACGTGAAGGTCTCGTTGCCCTCGTCGGTGGTGTCCTCGGTTGTCGCGACGTCGACCGTCTTGGTCGTCTGGCCGGCCGTGATCGTGGCGACGCCCGCCGGAACGGGGGTGTAGTCACCGGTCGTCGCGGTGCCGTCCGCCGTCGAGTAGTTGACCGTGACATCACTGGTGGCCGGGCTGGACAGCGTGAACGTGAACGTCACCGGATCGCCTTCAGCAGCGGACGCGTTGCCCACCGAGACCGACGGGAGCGGGCCCGTGTCGTCGTCGGTGATCGTCGCCGTGCCCGTCGAGGGCGTACCGATCGTGCCGTTGGCGTTCGGGGCGCTGATCGTCGCCGTGAAGGTCTCGTTCGCCTCGTCGACGGTGTCCGCGACCACCGGCACGTTGAAGTCCTTCTCCGTTTCACCGGGATTGAACGTGAGGTCGGCGGCCGACTTGGTGTAGTCGGCTCCGGTCGTCGCCGTGCCGCTGCCGTCGTTCGTGGCGACGTGCACAGTGATCGGCTTGGACGACGGCGCGCTCAGCTGCACCGGGAACGCGGCGTTCGTGTTGCTGCTCGACCCTTCGGTCACCGTGACGTTGCCGATCGTGATCGCCGGCGCACCGTCGTCGTCGTTGATCGTCAGGGTGCCGGTGCCATGACTAATGCCGGCACCGGTCGAGTTCGACAGCTGCGCCACGACCGTCTCGGCGTCTTCGTCGATGTTGTCGGCCGTGACCGGGATGTCGAAGGTCTTCGACGTATCACCCGGAGCGAACGTCAGGTCGCCGGCGGTGTCGGTGTAGTCGGTGCCCGTCGTCGCCGTGCCGCTGTTGGGCTGCGGCGTTGCGTAGTGGACGGTGACCGTCTGGCCCGAGGGCGCCGACAACGTGACCGTCATCGTGCCCGCGGTCGGCGTCGTGCCCGTTCCCTCGGTGATGGCCTTGTCGGCGATCGACAACGTCGGCGCGGGGTCTTCGTCGGTGATCTTTGCTTGGCCGACGGGATCGGTGATCGCGGAGTTGCTCGCACCGGTGAGTTGCAGTTGGAAGAACTCGTCAGGCTCGTTCTTCGAGTCGTTCTTCAACGAGACCGGGACCGTCGCCGAGGTGTTCGGGAAGTCGATCGTGACCGAACCCGTCTTCGCCACGTAGTCGGAGCCTGCGACCGCAGCCGCACCCGTACCGCTTTCGGGGCCGTCGGCGGTTTGGTAGAAGACGGTGACGCTGGCCGTGTTGAGCGGCGGGCGGCTCACCGAGATGGTGAAGGTCGACGTGCCCGGCGTGCCGCCTGACGACTCGGCCGCGGCGGGAGCGTCGCTGACGCTCACCGTCGGGAAGCTGCCGCCGTCGTTGTTCTGGATGAGGCCGTTCGCCTCGGCGTCGCCCAACTGCGCGTTGACGGGGTTCGTCAAGTCGAGCACGAAGAACTCGTCGGGCTCAGCCGTTGTGTCGCCGCGAACCGGGACCTTGATCGTCTTGGACGTTTCGCCCGGTTGGAATACGAGTCCGTCGCCCGGCGGAGTGTCGGAGGGATTGCCGCTGCCGCTCCTGCCGATGTAGTCGTCGCTGTTGTCGTTCGCGCCGGAGGTGGCCGTGCGGTCGTGCGTGGCGTAGTCGACGATGACCGGCTTGTCCGACGCCTGGCTCAGGGTGACGACGAAGTCGATGGTCGTCGTGCAGGCGGGCTGGCCGAGATTGCCGCAGGGAACGTCGGGCTCGGTCACGGGCGCGGGGTCGCCGACGTCGAGGCGGGGGGCCGCGTCGTCGTCAGTGATCTTGCCTTCGCCGTCAGCCACGTTCGGCGCGTTCGCATCGTTCGTGGACTTCACCGTGACGGCGAGCCACTCGTCGAACTCGTCGACGGTGTCAGGAGTGACCAGGACGTCGAACGTCGCGTTCTGATCGCCGGCCTTGATCACGATCGGTGCACCGTTGAGCGCGGTGTAGTCGGTGCCGGCGGTGGCGGCGCGGTGCGGCTGCACGCCCGAGGTGTTCGGGTCGGAGTCGCGCGTGGGATTGCCCGTGAAGACGTAGAACGTTTGGTCCGAGCCCGCGGGCGACGACAGATGCGCAGTGAAGGTCATCTTCGTCTTGGGGGCGCTGGGGCTGCCGTCGGTGCCTTCGTTGACTGCGACGTCGGGGACGCTCATCCCTGGAGCGGCGTCGTCGTCGAGGATGGTGACCGTTCCGTCCGCGCCCTTCGTGTAGCTGTCGGGACCCGTTTGCGTGATCGTGCCGATCTGGACCTTGAAGGTTTCGTTGGCTTCGTCGACGGTGTCGCCCTTGGCGTTGAAGACGACGTTCTTCGACGTCTCGTGCGGCGCGAAGACGACGTCGCCCGATTGCGCGACGTAGTCGCTAGGTGCGGTCGCCGTGCCGTCAGCGGTGGTGTAGTGCACGGTCACTTGGTTCGCGTTGTCCTGCGACAGCGCGAACGTCACGTTGACCGGCGCCGTCCCGAAGTTGCCCTCGGTGACGTTGGCGTTGTTGTTCTGGAAGGTCGGCGACGGGTTGACGTTCACCGTTCCACCCGCAGCCTGTGCGCTGATCCGCGGCAGGCCGACGCCGACAACAAGGGCAAGCGCCGTCGTCGCCGCGAATGCGATGCGACCTCGACGCGACCCGACGAGCGTGGACAACTTCATTACTTCTTCTCCTATAGCCCTTGCCCCACCCTGTAGTGAGGGCCTGCCCCAGCAGGGAACTTGGGACAAATTGTCTCACAGCAAACCCTCAACTCCTCAGCAACTTTGACCATTTCTTCGTTGAGCTATCAGTGAGGTTGAGGGTTTTCGGGGTGTTCTGCAGCTCAAATCGCCCTGAAAACGCAGCGCTAAGGCAGACTCAGGGCGTGCACATCACGGCGAAAGCGGAGTACGCCATCCGCGCCCTTTTGACCTTGGCGGCGCACGACGGGGGCCCGTTGACCGCGGACAAGCTCGCCGCAGAGCAGTCGCTGCCGGTGAAGTTCCTCGAGAACATCCTCGTCGATTTGCGACGGGGAGGCCTCGTGCGCAGCCAGCGGGGATCCGAAGGCGGGTACCGCCTCGCACGCGACGCCAAGGAGATCACGCCCGCTGACGTCTTGCGATTGGTCGACGGTCCACTCGCAGAAGTGCGCGGCGTGCGTCCGGAAGCTGCGGCGTACGAGGGCCCAGCCGAGCATCTCCAAGAGGTGTGGGTGGCGGCTCGCGCCAGCCTGCGCGGGGTACTTGAACACGTGACTCTCGCCGAGATCGCATCCGGCAAATTGCCCAAGCGCGTCGCCGACGCTGCCGCCGATCCCAACAACTGGCGGTGAACACGATCCGCCCCGACGCGCGCCCCATCACGATGGTGCTGCGCGGTTTGCTGTTGCGCTGCCCGCGCTGCGGCGGCGGCAAGTTGTTCGTGCACTGGTTCAAGCTCAAAGAGCGCTGCCCCAAATGCGGTTACAAGTTCGACCGCGAAAAGGGTGGCGGCTTCTGGCTCGGCGGCTACGTGATGAACACCGTGATGGGTGAAGCACTCCTCGCGCTGTACCTCATCTACTTCGCCGGCAAAGCCATCAGCACGCCTGACATGCGCATCGCGCCATGGTTGACGATCGCCATCGTGCTCGCGCTCGTACCGCCCGCGTTGTTCTGGCCCGTGTCGCGCACGGCGTGGATGTCGATGGACCTATTGATCCACCCGCTCGAGCCGTGGGAAGTCGCCGACGCGGACCTGCACGCGTCGACGCCGTCGCGCGCTGCTTAGGCGTTCTTCGGAAGTTCGGAGAAGGGCGTCGCCGGGTCCGGCCCCGGCTCCTTCGGCAAGCCGAGCGCGCGCTCGCCGATGATGTTGCGCTGGATCTGATCGGTGCCGCCGTAGATGGGAGGCGCCTGTGCGTACAGCGCGGTCATCGTGATCATGCCGATGAACGGATTGCCCGTCGCCTTGTCGTTGGCTTCGCGCTGCTCGTCCTTGTAGGCGTGCAGCATCCCCTGCGCGCCGAGGATGGCGAGGCCGAGGTCGCGGCTGGTGCGGACGATCTCGGACTGGCTGAGCTTCGAGATGTTGGCCATGCCGGGAATGTCACCGCCGCGGGAGCGCACACCCTTGAGGCGTTCGCCGTTGAGGCGACCGATCTCGCCGAGCGTGTGCAAGCGCGCGAGGCCCTGACGAATCGAAGCGTCCGTCGACTTGCCGTTGCCCTTCGCCATGCCGATGAGCATCTGCGCCGTCGACTGGCGCGCACCGCTGCCACCTTTCGGACGCGCGGCGCGCGACTCGGTGCGCGCCGAGGCAAAGTCGCCAGCGCGCATGTCGAGCTGCTTGGCGATCGTGCCGGGCATGGCGCCGCCGCCGCCACCACCACCGCCGGCGCCGAGACCGGCGCGCTCGTTGGCGAGCGTCGTGTTGGCCGCGGCCCAACCGTTGTTCAGATCACCGATGACCCAGTTCTCCGGAACGATGGCGTCCGACAGGAACACCTCGTTGAACATGGCGTGACCCGTCATCTCGACGAGCGGGCGCACTTCCACGCCGGCCTGGTGCATGTCGATCGCCATCCACGAGATTCCCTGGTGCTTCGGCGCGTCGGGATTCGTGCGGGCGAGGAGCATGCCCATGTCGGCGGTCTGGCCCATCGAGGTCCACACCTTCTGGCCGTTGATGATCCACTGCTCGCCGTCCTTGATGGCCTTCGTCGTCAGGCCGGCGAGGTCCGAACCGGCACCGGGCTCGGAGAACAGCTGGCACCACGCCTTCTGGCCGGTGACGATGTCGCGCACGAGCGTGTCGATCTGTTCCTGGCTGCCGTGCGTGGCGATGGTCGGCGCAGCCAGCAGCAGGCCGAGGCCGGCCGGTGCGCCCAGGGCGCCGTAGGCGCTGATCTCGTTGGCGACGGCGACCGCGTCGGCGCGGCTCAACTCACGGCCGTAGGCGTTCTTCGGCAGCGTCGGCGCTGCCCACCCGGCCGTACCGAGCTTTTCCCACCACTGCGCGACGGTGAGATCCGGGTCCCAATTCTCGTCCAGCCAGGCTCGGAGCTCGTCGATGATCTCGGCTCCGGAGCGCGTATCAGTGGTTTCGGTAACTGCCATCCGTGCACGTTGCCAAAACTTGACCGACCGGTCAAGTTCGGGCGTGTCGCTCAGTGCGTGAGCAGCCGTCACATCGAGTGCGGCAAAGGTCACACCAAATCCTGAACCAATCGGTGCGTCCGGGAGTTGGTAAGAGCATGCGCATTCTGGGGGTCCTCGTCTCTGCCGTCCTGCTCCTCGTCAGCGCTCCCGGTAACGCCGCCGCGAGCGAGACGACCTACCGCTACGTCGCGACGCAGGCGGGCAGCTTCATTGAGGGACCCGTCGCGCGGCCTTCGACGCCGGCAGGCCACATCGTCCTGCTCGGCGACTTCGTCTTCACGGCCACCACGAACACATTCCGGCTGCGCATCGACGACCTCGCCGTCCGCGCTGGCCGCTCGGTGGGGGTGTACGTCAACGCTGAGGGCATGCAGGCGGTGTTCGTGTGCGTCGCCGACAAGACGTGGCAGACCTTCGCCTCCCGGCCGGGCGGATTCGTGAGCGTGACGGTCTCGGCCTCTTGGCCCGACTACAGGTCAGCGTGTGACGCCGCCGGGACGACCGGCACAGCGTCGGTCCGCATCTGACAACGTTCGTTCGGCGTGGGGGCGGAACAGACGGTCGCGGTTGTGACGCACGACGATGTCGACGCGTTTTGCCGCGCCCAGTACCCCCGCCTCGTCGGCCTCCTCGGTCTGTACTGCGGCGACGGCAACGTGGCCGAGGACTTGGCGCAGGAGGCGCTGTTGCGCCTCGTGCAGAAATGGTCCCGACTACCCACAACCGACGATGCGCAACGCTGGCTCACGCGCGTGGCGCTCAATCTCGCCAAGTCGTCGCTACGCACCCGAGCGACGCGCCGTCGGATCCTCGATCACTACGGGGCGGGCCTCGCATCCGAATCACACCGCGCAGACCCCACATCCGCAGTCGCTGTGCGAGCCGCCGTCGCCTCGTTGCCCGAACGCGAACGGCGGGTCGTGATCCTGCGGTACTTCGACGATCTGAGCGTCGCGGAGGTGGCCGAAGTGATGCAGTGCCCCGAAGGCAGCGTCAAGTCGCTCTCGCACGCGGCGATCGGGCGGCTACGCGCTGCGGGACTCGAGGTGAACGATGACTGAGCTGTCCGCTGTGCTCCACGCGGCCGCGCCGGTGCCGCGTCGCGAACTCGACGTCGCGGACCTCCACCGCAGGGCGCGGCGCCGCGGGCTGCGTCGTCTCGTCGTGTGGCTGGCCGGACTCTCCGCGGTCGTATTCGCCGGCTTCGGCGTGACCGACGGCTTCGTCGTAACCGCGGGCAAGGGTGGCGGCGGCGCGACGCGGCTGCCCGACTCCCCGACCACCATCCCGGTCACTATGACGACCGCGGCGCCGGGCGCGGTCGTGACCAGCGGTCGCAATGTGAGCAGCGGCGGATCGGCGCGGACACCGGTCCGCACTCCGGACGCCAGTACCGGCAACGCGGCACGACCCGTGTCCGCCGACGCGTGTTCGGTCGACACCCGCGGCATGACGGTGGGAGGAGTTCGCCAGTGTCAGTTCGTCGCCGCTTCGCCGGGCGGAGCGAGCATGACGTCGAGCGGCTCGGCGCGGTCAGGGAAGGCGACCGAACAGATCGCGTCCGGCCGCGTGTACGTGACGCGCAACGGTCAACGCCGCCTGGCGTGGACGAGCGAACACTGCGGCGTCGACGTACACGCGGGCGACGGCGGGGTGTTCGCCGGCAGCTGCGCCGAGCGATTCATCGCGCCGGGTGACCTCGTGGACGTCGAGCTGACGCTCAAGCGCGACGATCCCTTCGTCGTCACGCTCGGCGCGGGCAAAGACTGGTAGCAGCCGGTCCAAAACGCTGCGAGGCTGCCGTGCAGCCTCAGCGCGTGATGTCGCGCATCTGCTTGAGCACTTCGGGCGTGAGCTTGGGCAACACGTCAAGCGCTCCGAAGTTGTCGACGACTTGTTCGGGGCGGCTGGCGCCGGTGATGACGGTCGACACGTGCTCGTTCGCCGCGCACCACGCCAGCGACAGTTGTGCCAGCGAGCAGCCGAACCCGTCGGCCATGTCGCGCAGCTGCTTGACCTGCTCGTTGCGCTTGGGATCCTTCAGCATCCCCTGCAGCCACTCGTAGCCCGGCAGTGCGCCGCGGCTGTCGTCGGGGATCTTGCCGTCGATGTACTTGCCCGTGAGCAGACCGCTCGCGAGTGGCGACCACGTCGTGAGGCCGAGACCGATGTCCTCGTACAGACGCGCGTACTCGCGCTCGACGCGGCGACGCTCGAAGAGGTTGTACTGCGGCTGCTCCATCACGGGCTTGTGCAGGTTGCGGCGGTCGGCGATGTCCCACGCGGCCCGGATCTCGTCCGCTGTCCACTCCGACGTGCCCCAGTAGTGCGCCTTGCCCTGATCGATGAGGTCGCTCATCGCCCACACGGTTTCTTCGATCGGCGTGTTGGGATCAGCGCGGTGGCAGAAGATGAGGTCGAGGTAGTCGAGACCGAACCGCGCCAGCGATCCGTTGACGGCGTGGATCAAGTACTTGCGGTTCAGCGTGTTGCGGCGGTTCGGCCCGTCGTTGAGTCCCCAGAAGAACTTGGACGACACGACGAACGACTCACGATCCCAGCCGAGCTTGTCGAAGGCCTGGCCCATGATGCGCTCGGACTCGCCCGACGCGTACGCCTCGGCGTTGTCGTAGAAGTTGCAGCCCGCGGCCTGCGCCGCGGCGAGGCAATCGACGGCTTTGTTGACGTCGATCTGCGGGCCGAAGCTCACCCACGACCCGAACGACAGCACCGACACCTGCAACCCCGACCGGCCCAGCCGGCGATAGATCATCTCTGACATGCCAGAGTTCTAGCCCGTGGGCAAGATCTCGTTTCCGCAGCGCTACAAGAACCTGGCCGAGGAGGACCCGGACCGCACGGCTCTGACGACGGTCAACGGATCGTGGACGCGGGCCGAACTCGAAGAGCGCGCCGACACGTTCGCGCGTCACCTCCGCGACCTCGGCGTGAAGCTCGGCGACATGGTGACGATGGCGCTGCCGAACACCGAGGCGTGGCACATCTCTGCGATGGCGTTGTGGAAGCTCGGCGCTATCCCGCAACCGGTGTCGCCGCGCCTTCCCGTACGCGAGCTCGAAGCCATCGTCGAACTCGCCGACCCGCCCGTGGTGTTGGGGACCGAGACCACGCCGCCCACGGCCCGAGCCTTCGTCGACGTGCCCGCCTGGTTGGCGGCCAACCCCGACCCGTCGACCGAGACCGAACCGCTGCCCGACGCGGTGTCGCCGTCGTGGAAAGCGCCGACCTCGGGAGGCTCCACCGGGCGACCGAAGCTGATCGTGTCGGGCGACCCGGCGATCTACGACGACGAGATGCCGGTCCCGCTGCTGATCACGCCGAACGGCTGCATGGTGATGCCGGGCCCGCTCTATCACAACGGCCCGCTGATCTGGTCGAGCACGGCGCTGCGCCACGGCAATCACGTCGTGCTCCTTCCGAAGTTCGACGCCGAGGCAACCCTGCAGGCACTGCAGGACTACCGCGCCGACATCGTCTACATGGTGCCCACGATGATGAAGCGCATCTTGCGCCTACCGGCGGAGCAGCGTCTGTCGTACGACCTCTCCGCGCTGCGGGTCCTGTGGCACCTCGCCGAACCGTGTCCGGCGTGGGTGAAGGACGCGTTCATCGAATGGCTCGGCGCCGAGAAAATCGTCGAGTTGTACGGCGGCACCGAAGGGCAACTGGCGACGACGATCACCGGCGTCGAGTGGTTGCAGCACCGCGGTTCGGTCGGCAAGCCGATGCTCGGGCAAATCATGATCTGCGACGACGACGGCAACGAGGTGCCCAACGGCACGATCGGCGAGGTGTGGTTGAAGTCGGGCCGCGCCACACCGACCTACACCTACATCGGCGCCGAAGCGCGCAAGCGCGACGGGGGCTGGGAGTCGTTGGGCGACAACGGCTGGGTCGACGACGACGGCTACCTCTATCTCGGCGATCGCGTCGGCGACATGATCCTGTCGGGCGGCGCCAACATCTACCCCGCAGAAGTCGAAGCGGCGTTGGACGAGCATCCGGCGATCCACAGTTGCGCCGTTATCGGTTTGCCCGATGACGATTTGGGCAGCGTCGTGCACGCGATCGTGCAGGCGGACGCGTCGAGCTTCGATGAAGACGACGTGCGCGGCTTTCTCGCCGAGCGCCTCGTGCGCTACAAGATCCCGCGCACGTTCGAGTTGGTGAGCGAACCCTTGCGCGACGACGCCGGCAAGGTGCGGCGTAGCGAGCTACGCGCCCAGCGCGTCAGTTAGTACTGGCAGCGGCGCGCGCTGCGGAAAGCTTGGTCGGCGGCGCGACCGGCTCGGGCGGCGCCGCGGCCGTCTTGTGGCGCGTGGCGAGCCAAACGATGCCGACCGCGATTGCGCCACCGACCACGATCCCGAGCAGGGAAATGCTGTGGTCGAGCGCCAGACCGTGAAAGTCGCCTTGCTTGGACGGGAGGCCGAGCCGCAACCGCACGGAGATCCCATTCGAGGACGCTTTCACCATTGGTGAAGCACTTTACGTGAGATACATGACGCCGACCACGCCGCTGGCGAGCGCGGTCATGAGCGTGACGTAGCGATAAACACGGCCGCGGGTCGACAGCGTGTGCCAGCCGAACGCCGTCGTGAGCGCCATTGCGCTCGTCGTCACCACGATGCCCACGACGAACGCCGCTAGTACGGCGACGCCCGCCGCCGTCGACGAAATCCGACTGGCGCTGACGAGCACGACCGCTTGGGTTCCGGTCTCGGCGCCGACGCCGTGCAACAAGCCGACGGTCATCGCTCCTGCCACGGTGTAACGGGTGACGTCAACCGCGTGGACGTGCGTCGTGGCGACGGCATGGCGCGTGTGGGCGTGGCGCGTGTCGGCGTCGAGGTGCGCGTGCTCGATCTCGACGTGACTCGTGCGCCGCACGCTCTGGCGGACGCGTCGCAAGCCGTTGAGCAACACCATCCCGCGGCTCGTGGCGCGTCCGCGGAAGGCCGAGCGCGCCAGCACCACCGCGAGGATGATCAGCGTCGCGCCGACGACGCGCTGCATCACCGCGTCGGTCCACGACGGAAGCCGGTCCCCGAGGACGATGGCGACCGCGCCGAGCCCCATGACGGCGACGCCGTGGCCGAGGGCGTACAGCACCGCCAGCCACGCGGCGCGCCGCTTCTCGAATTCAGACCCGGTGATGTCGGTAATCGCCGAGATGTGGTCCCAGTCGACGCCGTGACGCAGCCCGAGGCCCAGGCTCGACAGCAGCAGGGCGAGGTCCACGGTCGCTCACGTTAGGTTGTCGCGCCGTGGCCGTCCCCATGACCGATGACGAGCGCCGCGCCTTCATGCTGGAAGGCACCCGCACGGGGAAACTGGCGACGACGAACGCGAACGGCGCGCCGCACGTGACCCCGATCTGGTTCGTGCTCGACGGCGACGACATCGTGTTCACGACGCACGAAACGTCCGTCAAGGGCAAGTCGCTGCTGCGCGACGCTCGCGTGTCGATGGTCGTGGACGACCAGGCGCCGCCGTACTCCTTCGTCATGGTGCAGGGCAGCGTTGCGGTGTCGCGCGACCTCGGCGAGTTGGTGCGTTGGGCGACGAAGATCGGCGCGCGCTACATGGGCGCCGATCGCGCCGAAGAGTTCGGTCGGCGCAACGGCGTGGACGGCGAGCTCCTCGTGCGCATCACGCCGACGAAGACGATCGCCATGAGAGACGTCAGCGACTAGAGCGCGTCGCGCCACGGCGCCACGTCGAGCCCGGGGTACTTCGCCGCCAGGGCGTCGACGACGTCGGTCGTCCAGTAGGCGTGGCCGGGCCTGGGGACGCCGAACAGTGCGAGGTCCTCGGGCGACTTGCCCTTGACGAAGGTCGCCCAGTGCGAGCTGTTGCCGTGACGCTCGAAGGCGTCGTACCCGAACCAGTCGGCCGACGCGGGACGGAAGCCTTCGACGAGCACGAACCGCGACGCCCCGGGCCGACCGAAGTCGGAGCCGCGGTGCCACACGTCTGAGCGGTACGCCATCAGCGTGCCGCGTTTCGCTGTCGCCACGACCTCGTGGTTGTACAGCTCGTCGTAGGGCACGTCGGACTTGCTGCGGGGCACGAGGCGCGGCGGCGCACAGTCCTCGTCGACGTCGGAGAGAAACAGGAAGATCTCGAGGTGCCAGAACCCGCGCTCCATGCGCGGCGGGAGCAGCGAGTGGTTCGTGTCCTGATGCATCGGCTGCTCGTAGTTGACGTTCCCCGCCCACTTTCCCCAGACCGCTGCTTGGTAGACGCGCACGTCGTCGTCGGCGAGCGCGGCGCGCGCGAACTCCACGACGCGGGGATGCACGAACAGGTCGTTCAGCGCGTGACAGCCGTGCAACGGAAAGCCCCGCATGCCGTCGAACTGTGAGGCACGGAACTGCTTGCCGTCCGGGTCGCCGTCGCCGAAACCCTTCGCCTTGTTGTAGTTGTCGAAGGTGTCTTCGCCGTACAGACGGGCGAGGTCGTCGGCCACGGCGTCGATGTCCTCTGACGGAACGAGCCCTTCCACGAGCGCGAAACCTTCGTGTTGCCACTGCCGCGCCTGCTCCGCGAATTTGTAACCCACGCGCGGAGGGTACTTTCGCTTGCTATGGACGACGCAGCGGATATAGCGAAACGCCTCCTCGACGGCGACACCGCGCTGTGGCCGCAACCGAACGTCGCCGACACGCGCCTCGGCTGGCTGACGATCGCCGAGCGGCTGGCGGCCGAAGCCGCCGAGTTGCGCGCGTGGGCCGACAGTGTGGAGCGGTCCGGCGTCGTGCTGCTCGGGATGGGCGGGTCGTCACTGGGACCGGAGGTGTTCCGGGCCGCCATGTTCAGCAACCACCTGACCGTGCTCGACACCACCGAGCCGTCGACCGTCGCGCAGGCAACCGACGACCTGTCGAACGCGCTGATCCTCGTGTCTTCGAAATCCGGCGGCACGCTCGAGGTGCAGACGCTGCTGGCGCGGTGCTGGGAAGCACAGCCCGATCCGTCGCGCTACGTGGCCATCACGGACCCGGGGACCGGTCTCGACCAGCTCGCGACCGAACGCGGCTTCGGCAAGACGTTCCGGAACGACGCCAACATCGGCGGTCGGTACTCGGTGCTGTCGTACTTCGGCCTCGTGCCCGCAGCATTGCTCGGATACGACGTCGCGGCGTTGCTCGACGCTGCTGCGCGCGTCGACGCCGTCGACGCCGTCGAGCACGGGTTGGCGATGGGCAGCGCTGCCCTCGAGGGCCGCGACAAGGCGACGATCCGCGTGCCGGAGGCGTACGCCGAGTTCGGGCTGTGGGTCGAGCAGCTCATCGCCGAAAGCTTGGGCAAGCACGGCAAGGGCGTCGTGCCGGTTCCGACGACCGAACCCGAGCACGGCGAAGACCGCCACGAGATGACCGTGTCGCTGTCGTCGCCCGAGGATCTCGGTCGCGCCTTCATGTGGTGGGAACTGGCGACGGCGGCTGCCGGCCACGCCATCTCCGTCGACCCCTTCGACGAGCCGAACGTCGCCGAGAGCAAGGCGAACACCAAGCGCGTACTCGACGAATTGCCGCTGCCGTCCGTCGATACGGTCACCCCGGACGCCGTCGGCGATTGGTTGCAGCAACAAGTGCGCACGGGCGACTACGTCTCGCTGCAGGCGTACATGCCGTACGGCGATTCGTTCGGCCTCGACCAGGCGCGTCACCGCGTCCGTGACGCGCTCGCGGGGATGGCGGTCACGGCCGGATACGGCCCGCGGTTCCTGCACTCGACGGGCCAACTCCACAAGGGCGGACCCAACTCGGTGGTGGTCGTGCAGATCGTTCCGCGCTCTCCGCGCGCCGCGCTCGCCATCCCGGGTTTCGGGTACGACTTCGCCACGTTGATCGACGCACAAGCCATCGGCGACCACCAAAGTCTCGTGCAGCACGGTCGTCGCGTCCTGCGCGTCGCCGTCGACGACTTCGCAGAGATCTACTAAGGAGCGCCATGCGACTCGCGATGCTGGGACTCGGACGCATGGGCGCGGGCATGAGCCGGCGCCTGATGCAGGCCGGCCACGAGGTGGTCGGCTTCGACCTCAACCCCGAAGCCGTCGCCGACCTCGTGAAGGACGGATCGATCAAGGCAGAGTCCGTCGAGGACGCGATCAAGCAGTTGGAACCGCCACGGGTGGTGTGGCTGATGTTGCCCGCGGGCACGCCGACGCAGGACACCATCGACCACGTCGCCGGCATCCTCCGCGGTGGCGACATCGTGATCGACGGCGGTAACTCGCGCTACACCGACGCGGTCGCCCGCGCCGCCGCGCTGCAACTGAAGGGAATCCACTTCCTCGACGCCGGCGTGAGCGGCGGCATCTGGGGACTCGAGAACGGCTTTTGCCTCATGGTCGGCGGAGTTGAAGACGCCGTCGAAGTCGTGCGGCCGGCGTTCGAGGCGCTGGCGCCGCCGAACGGCTTCGCACACGTCGGCCCCGCCGGCGCCGGTCACTACGTGAAGATGGTCCACAACGGCATCGAGTACGGCCTGATGCAGGCGTACGCCGAAGGCTTCGAGTTGATGAACGCGGCCACCGAGTTCAAGCTCGACCTCCATCAGATTGCCGACCTGTGGCGCAACGGTTCGGTGGTCCGCTCGTGGCTGCTCGATCTCGCCGAGAAGGCCCTCGACGAAGGGTCGGGGTTCGAGGAGATCCAACCGGTCGTGGCGGACTCCGGTGAAGGGCGCTGGACGATCCAGGACGCGATCGACCGCGCCGTCCCGCTGCCCGTCATCACCTCCGCGCTCTACACACGCTTCGCGTCGCGCGACGTCCACGCGTTCGCCCCGCGCCTGTTGGCGGCGTTGCGCAACCAGTTCGGCGGTCACCCCGTGCTGGTCGACGACCAAGCCGAACACCGCGACCCCAAGTCGTGAACCGCAGCGCGCCGCCGGCGGCGTTCGTGATCATGGGCGCGTCGGGCGACCTCACGGCCCGCAAGCTTCTGCCCGCGATCGCCGCCCTGCACGACGGCGGCTTTCTCCCGCACGGATTCACGATCGTGGGCACGGCGCGCAGCGACATGTCCGACGACCAATTCCGCAAGGCGCTGCACGAAGCCGCGCCCTCCGGAGGCGACGGCTGGCGCGACGTGATCAACCGGTCGCGCTACGTCGCCGGCGAATACCACGCGCCCGAGACGTACGCCACGCTGGCGAAAGTGCTCGAAGAAGTCGACCGCGAGTGCGCCACGGGTGGCAATCGCATCTTCTATCTGGCGACACCGCCGCAGGTGTTCCCCACGATCATCGAACAGCTGGGTGCGGCCGGGATGAACCGCCCTGCGGGCGACGGGAGCTTCGTGCGCGTCGTCATCGAGAAGCCGTACGGCCGCGACCTCAAGAGTGCGCAAGCGCTCGACAAGACCGTGCACAACGCCTTCGACGAGTCGTCGGTGTACCGCATCGACCACTACCTCGGGAAGGAAACCGTCCAGAACGTGTTGGCGCTGCGCTTCGCCAACGCCATCTTCGAGCCGGTGTGGAACCGGCGCTACATCGACAACGTGCAGATCACGGTCGCCGAGACGCTCGGCGTCGGACACCGCGCCGAGTTCTACGAGAGCGCGGGCGCGTTGCGCGACATCGTGCAGAACCACGTGCTGCAGGTGCTCACGCTCGTCGCCATGGAGGCGCCGGCGCGCATCCAGCCGGAGGAGATCCGCGACGAAAAGGTGAAGGTGCTGCGCGCCATCGACGTGATGTCGTCCGACGAGGTCAACGACTACACCGTGCGCGGTCAGTACGGAGCGGGCACGATCGCCGGCGACCCCGTCGCCGGATACTGCGACGAAGAAGGCGTCGCCGAGAACAGCACAACAGAGACGTACGTCGCCGCGAAGTTCATGGTCGACAACTGGCGCTGGGAGGGCGTGCCCTTCTACGTGCGCACTGGCAAGCGCCTGCGCGCGCACACCACGGAGATCGCCATGCAGTTCAAGGGCGTGCCGCATCTGCCGTTCAAAGCCGTCGACGCCACCGACCTCGGGCCGAACGTGCTCATCGTGCGCGTGCAGCCCGACGACGGCATCACGCTGCGGTTCGGCGCGAAGGTGCCGGGACAGGAGTTCCGCGTTCGTTCCGTCGACATGGACTTCACGTACGCCGAAACCTTCACGGAGGAATCGCCCGACGCCTACGAGCGGCTGCTGCTCGACGCGCTCGTCGGCGACCCGACGCTGTTCATTCGCCAAGACGAAGTGCGCAACGCGTGGAAGATCTGTGACCCGATCCTCAACGCCTGGCACGAGGGCCGGTCGCCGTTGACGCACTACGGCGCGGGTACGTGGGGGCCGAAGGCCGCCGACCGACTCCTCGCGCGCGAAGGCCGCGAGTGGCACGAACCCTGCGCGAAGTGATCGGTGTTCGGTGACCTCGTCGTCGTCGACGAAGTAACGGAGGCGTTCGTCGGGCGCGTCGTCGACGCGTGGCAGGACCGGGCGCGCGCGTTCTTCAGCCTCGTCGTCTCGGGCGGCGACCTCGCACGGCGGTGTTACGAGCACCTCGCTGCGCAAGCGCGCGACGCCATCGACTGGTCGATGGTCGACATCTATTGGGGAGACGAGCGCCTCGTCCCGCGCCGTCATCCCGATTCGAACGAACTGCTCGTCCGCGACGCGCTGATCAACCGACTCCCCCCAGTGCGTGGGGTGTTCCCGATGCGCATCGAATCCACCGCGGACGAGTACGACGCGCTCGTGCGCAGCGCCGCGCCGTTCGACGTCGTCCACCTCGGTCTCGGGCCGGACGCGCACACCGCGTCGCTGTTTCCCGGTTCCGAAGCGCTCGCCGCACCCATCGACCGCTACGTCGTCGACAACGAAGATCCTTCGGGTGCCAACTTCCATCCGCGGCGCACGCTGACGTTCGCCGGCATCGCCATGGGCGACCTCGTGCTGGTCACCGTGGACGGCGAGGCGAAGCGCGACGCGTTGGCGCGCGTACGCGCCGATGATCCGTCCGCTCCCGGCTCCCACATCCACGCACCGCGCGTGGAATGGTTGGTGGGTGAAACCGCGCTTTGAAGGACGAACCGCTGTCGTAACCGGCGCCGCGTCAGGCATCGGATCCGAGATCGCGCGGTTGCTGGTCGAAGAAGGCGCGCGCGTGCTCGGGGCCGACGTCGATCCGACGAACGTTCCGGCGGGGGCGTCGCCGTTCACGGCGGACGTGTCGGATCCCGCTCACGTCGACGCCATGATCGCCGCGGCCATCGCGGAGTTCGGGCACGTCGACATCCTGTGCAACAACGCCGGCATCGGGTCCGTGCACGACGTGCTCGGGTGCTCGCTCGACGAGTGGGAGCGCCTGTTCGCGGTCAACGTGCGCGGGGTGTTCCTGGGGATCAAGGCGGCGCTGCCGTCGATGCTCGAACGCGGCCACGGCGTGATCGTCAACACCGCGTCGGTCGCCGGGATGATGGGACTGCGCGATCGCGCCGCCTACTGCGCCACAAAGGGCGCGGTGATTTCGCTGACGCAACAGGTCGCGGTGCAGTACGCCGGCACGGGCGTGCGCTGCAACTGCGTGTGCCCGGGCACGGTGGACTCGCCGTGGGTGGGCCGCTTGCTCGACCAAGCCGACGATCCGGCGGTGGCGCGTGAACGTCTCGTGGCGCGCCAACCCCTCGGTCGCCTCGGCCAACCAACCGAGGTGGCGAAGGCGATCCTCTACCTGGCGTCCGATGACGCGTCGTTCATGACCGGTTCGTCGCTCGTGATCGACGGCGGCATGACCGTGGTGTGACGCCTACGCCAACCGCTTGACCGCGTCACCCGTGCGGATCGTGCCGGGTTCGACGACGATGGCGTTGCGACCGCGCAGGTTGAGGGCGATGCCGAGGCCGGTGTTGATGAAGCGGGTGGCGTCGTCGCCGAAGTGCTTCGTGAACTTCGCGCAGCCGCGATGCGGCTTGGTCGTGATCTCGATGACGGCGTCGCCGATGGCAAGGCGCGTGCCCGCGTCGAGGTGTTGCGTGCTCAAGTCGAAGTCGACGTAGAGCTGATCACCGGCGAGCGGGATGCGCTCGGGGTCCCCGGCCACGAGCGCGGCCGCGCGGTGGTTCATCACTGTCAGTTGCCCGAGAGGGTTGCGCTCGCCGAAACGCGGCTTGCGCTTGATCCAGTCGTTGCCGACGAGGCCGACCTCGAGATCGAGTTCGCCTTCCTCGAGCACCTTGCGGCGGCCTGGACTCGTGCGCACCACGATCAGTTCGAGCGTGCCCTCCTCGGTCGGCGACTGGCGGATGTGGTCAAGGCCCGCTTCGAGGTCGGTCAGCGCGACGTGCATCTTCGTAGTCCACCACCAAAGGATTTCCGAGGAACCCCATTTACCTGAGGTGGACGCGTCGGTACCCTCCGAAGAAACCGACCACAGGGGGGCAATGTGGGCGATCTACTCAGTTCCACGCTCGTGGAAGTGGCCATCGGATTGATCGTTGTCTGGTTCGCGGCGGCGACAATCACGTCGACGATCGTCGAGGTAATCGCTGGCATCTTCCAGTTCCGAGCGAAACATCTCTGGCGGTATTTGTCGCGTGTTCTCGATGATGCGAATGACGAACGTCAGCCACTGCGGGATGCGTTGAAGCTCGGCGTGAACCCGCTCGTCGATGTCGCGTCGACAAGGGCTGATCCATCTGCCGGTCGGACGCCCCTCGAACTGTTCGCCGACACGGTCCATGGATGCATCGTCAACATTGCCAAGTCACCGGTGATCGACGAGATCGCCAAGAGCGACGCTGTCGCAGGGATCATCGCCGCAGCGCAGAACCCTGCGTTCTTAGAAACCAAGGCGGGGAAGGTCCTCGGCACGTTGGCAGGGTCCGTAGTTGCCGACCGCGACGCGGCAGCCAAGTGGTTCGACGAGCACATGCAGCTTGCGAGCAATGCCTATCGCCGAAACATCCGGAAATGGTCGGCGTTGGTGGGGGTTTTTGTTATCGGCGCTCTCGGTATAGACACGATCGGGCTCGCGGAACGGCTCTATCGCGAGCCCCAGACGAGGCAGCTGACATCGGTCATCGCGCAACAAGTCGTCGCCGGCGATCCGGGCTGCAGATTCCTGCCGACCACGACGACACAACTGCCGTCGGGGGGCACCGCGAAACCGAAATCGTCGACCACTTCCAGTCCGACAACGACCTCAACGGCGAGTCCAACGACGACGACGACGCTGAAGACGACGTCGTTTGCAGACGGCACCGCATGTGTGAAGGGTGTGACGAAAGCACTCGTTCCGATCAGGTTGTCGCTATGGCAGCACCAGGATGGCAAGACCCTCGGTCAGCTTCTCTGGCCGCAGGGCATCTTTGGTCTCATCTTGTCGGCTGCGGCGGTGGCCGCTGGGGCGCCGTTCTGGTTTGCGATTCTCAAACGGCTCATGGCGATGCGCTCCGGCGCGTCGAGCTGACGGCGAAAGGGACGGGATGCCGTTCTTCAGTAGCGAAGTTGACCCTTCGTACCCACACCCCGAACTCCGGGTAGTCGACACCAAGACGTTCCAGCTACGAACATCGTTTCGGTATCGCGATCCTGAGACGAAGAAGCCTTACGAAGTCCCGTCACAGCCTGCCAACAAGACGACCGATCTTGCATCGGTACCGGCGCTGCTTTGGGGTTTGGTCGCGCCGTACGGACACCAGCTTCTTCCGGCGTTGCTGCACGATAGGTATTGCGACCTCGCGCGCTCCGCGAGCGACGCCGCGGCCCGTCGGTCGCTTCGGACCGAAGCCAATTTGATCTTCCGTCACGGACTCGCCGAGTGTCGAGTGCCGTGGACTCGACGTTGGGTCATGTGGGCTGCGGTGACGCTGTTCGGTTACGGAGCACTCGACCCTTTCCGCCTCGTAGTAACTGTCGTGCTCCTGATGGCGGGCCTGGTCAGCGTGCTCTATGGATCGCTGCACCTCCACGGTTTCGCCGCCGCCGCGGCCGCTTGCGTGCCTGCGGTCATTGGGCTCATCGCTCCGTGGGACCCCGTCAAGGCCGCAGCCGTCGGTACGTATGCAGTCGTTCCGGCTCTTGTTGTCGGCTTCATTACGGCGGTCGCGAGCGCGCTTCTGTGGCTCATTCCAAGCGGGCTTTGGTGGACAGTGTGGCGCGGCCTTCACAGCATCACCTTTCACGCGGTGCCGAGCCCTGGGCCGCCGCCGATCTTCGGACCCACCGCGCTGCGACAGCGCAGCGGCGGCTAATAGTCCACTACGACCGGGTTCGTGAGGACACCGATTTTCTCGATGTCGATCTCGCACACGTCACCGTCCTGCAGATAGATCGGCGGGGTCCGCGAGAACCCGACACCGAACGGCGTGCCGGTGGCGATGATGTCGCCGACTTCGAGCGTCATGAAGCGTGAGCAGTACGCGATAAGATGCGCGACGCCGAAGATCATCTCGGACGTGTTCGAGTCCTGCAGCGTTTCGCCGTTGACGCGGCACTTGATGGCCAGGTTCTGCGGGTCGGGAATCTCGTCGGCGGTCACGATGGCCGGACCGAGCGGGCAGAACGTGTCGAACGACTTGCCGCGCACCCACTGCTGGTCGCCGAACTGCGCGTCGCGCGCCGAGACGTCGTTGCAGCACGTGTAGCCGAACACGTAGTCGAGCGCGTCGGCTTCGCTCACGCGCCGCGCCTGCGTACCGATGACGACCGCGAGCTCGGCCTCGTAGTCGACCTGACTGGAGGCGTCGGCGTCCCAGCGGATCGGATCACCGTCAAAGCAGATGCTGTTGTTCGTCTTGACGAAGATCAGCGGGTTCTTCGGTGGCTCCATGCCCGACTCGCGCGCGTGGTCCGCGTAGTTGAGGCCGATGGCGAGCACCTTCGACGGCGGTGCGATGTCAGTGAATGCGACGCGGGCCATTGATCAGTCTCCTGTGTTGAGGTCGACGTAAAGCGCGGAGCGGCGACCGGTCGGCCCACCGTCGGCGAAGGCTTCGATCGTGGTGTCGCCGGCGGGGAGGTCGACGACGAAGTCGTACTTGGTGCACTGCAACACCCACGGCGTCGACACCGTCGTGTCGCCGACGCGCAGATTTACCGTGCCGTGGATGTCCGGGCGCGACCACACGAACGGGTCGAGCCGGACTTCGACGCGCGCGGCGCTCGGGCGCGCCACGGTGACCTCCCACCAGCCCTGCGTCGTGCCCATCCATCCGGCGAGCTCGCCCATGTCGGCAAGTGAATCGTCGATGCGCCAGTCCTGCCGCGTCAGGCTCACCCTGTCGGTCGCGCCGCCGATCACGATGCGGGGCGCGGCGAACGGGTCGGGACGCGTCGCCGCGATGTCGTCGAACCAGGCGTCGTAGTCGGCGCGCAGCGCGGCGACCACTTCAGGGTGATCGGACGCGATGTCGTTGCGCTCGCCGGGGTCCGCCGCGAGGTCGTACAGCTCGTCGGGCTGGTTCGGCGCCGGCCGGTAGAGCTTGTACTCGTCGGTGATGACCGCGTAATTGCGGTAGCGCTCGGGCGTGTTGCCGCGATGCCACTGCATGTAGATGTGACGGTCGGCGGGTTCCCCGAACAGGTCGACGCCGTCGAGGCGCACGTCGTCGGGCAGCGCGGCGCCAACCGTCGCCGCGATCGTGGGCAGCACGTCGATGGGTGACGCGAGCCGCGTTTCGTCACGCGGTTCGTTGTTCCAGCGCCAGAAGAACGGCACCTTGACGGCGCCGTCGTATAGCGACCCCTTCTCGCCGCGCAGGCCGGCGTTCCACCGCACCTGTTCGTCCGCGGGCTTGGTGTAGTCGCGCGCCGAGGTGCACGGCCCGTGATCGCTCGTGTACACGACGATCGTGTTCTCGGGGATCGCCGCGAGGATGCGGCCGATGTTCCAGTCGATGTTCGTGACCATCCCGTAGAGGCGCGCGAACGTTTCGCCGAGTCCCTCGATGGCGCGGTACGGCGCAACCCACTGCTCGGGCACTTCGAGCGGCGTGTGCGGTGCGTTGGTGGCGAAGTAGGCGAAGAACAATTCGTCGCGGTCGCGCGCCGCGTCGACGAACGCGATCGTTGCGTCCGCGAACACATCGGTGCAGTACCCCGCGACGCGCTCGGGGTCGCCGTCGCGGAACAGCACCGGGTCGAAGTACGCCTCGCCCTCGCGCCAGTGGTTCTCGCGATGGTCACCGGGCTGGCCGATGCCGCCGGCGTTGTGCATCAGCGTCTCGTCGAACCCGAGGTCGCACGCGCGCATCGGGTAGGCGTCGCCGAGGTGCCACTTGCCGAACGCGGCGGTGCGATAGCCGGCGCGCTGCAGCACGTGGCCGAGCGTCACCTCGCCCGGGTCGATCATCGAGCGCCCGCAGAACGTGTCGATGGCGCGCGTGCGCAGGTGGTACCGACCGGTCATCAACGACGCGCGCGCCGGTGTGCACATCGGCCCGCTGGCGTAGCGGGTGAAGCGCACACTTTGCGCGTACAGCGCGTCGAGATTCGGTGTCTGCACGTACGGGTTGCCGTGGCAGGCGAGGTCGCCGAACGCGAGGTCGTCCATCATCATCACGAGGACGTTCGGCCGACTCATGTCGGGCATGATGCTCCGTCATGGCGGGCGTTCGCATAACTGGCATGTCGGCACACGACTTGCGCTTCCCCACATCGGATCTGCTCGACGGGTCCGACGCCATGAATCCGGACCCCGACTACTCGGCCGCCTACGTCGTGTTGGAGACGAGCGAGCCGGGGCTGCGCGGTCACGGCATGACGTTCACGATCGGGCGCGGCACCGAAGTGTGCGTGGCCGCGATCGAAGCGATGCGCCACTGCGTCGTCGGGCGCGACCTCGACGAACTCGAAGCCGACACCGGCGCGTTCTGGCGTTCGATCGCGGGCGACAGCCAACTGCGCTGGCTCGGTCCGGAGAAGGGGATCATCCACTTGGCGACCGCCGCGGTCGTCAACGCGGTGTGGGACCTGTTCGCCCGCCGCGCCGACAAGCCGCTGTGGAAGTACCTCGCCGACCTTCCCGCCGACGCGCTCGTGCGCGCCGTCGACTTCCGGCACATCTCCGACGCCATCACGCGCGACGAGGCGCTCGCCATGCTCACCGCGACGGAAGCGGACGCGGCGGACCGCGAAGCGACCCTCCTGCGCGACGGCTACCCGGCCTACATCACCTCGGCCGGTTGGCTCGGGTATCCCGACGACTTGATCCGGTCGAAGACGCGCGACGCGCTGGCCGACGGATGGAACGCGCTCAAGATGAAGGTCGGGCGTGATCGCGACGACGACATTCGCCGCACCATGGTGCTGCGCGAAGAACTCGGTCCCGATCGCATGCTCTTGATCGACGCGAACCAGGTGTGGGACGTCGACGAGGCGATCGAATGGACCCAGGCGCTGCACGCGGCGAACCCATGGTGGATCGAGGAGCCGACGTCCCCCGACGACATCCTGGGTCACGCGCGCATCGCGCAGGCGGTGCATCCGGTGCGCGTCGCGACCGGCGAGCACTGCCACAACCGCATCATGTTCAAGCAGTTCATGCAGGCGGGCGGCATGGACATCGCCCAGATCGACGGCTGCCGCCTGGGTGGCGTCAACGAAGTCATCGCGGTGCTGTTGTTGGCCGCGAAGTTCGGCGTGCCGGTGTGCCCGCACGCCGGCGGCATCGGGTTGTGCCAGCACGTCCAGCACTTCTCGATGTTCGACTACCTGCGCGTGTCGGGTTGCAACGACGACCGCATGATCGAGTACGCCGGACACCTGCACGAGCACTTCGTCACCGCGCTCGACGTGCACGATGGGCGCTACTGGGCGCCGACCGACGCGGGCTTCGGCCTCGAGCTGCACGCGGACTCGGTGCGCGACTACGCGTTCCCGGGCGGCGCCATCTGGAAAGCGCGCGCGTGACCGACAAACTGCGCGTCGCGCTCGTCGGCGGGCCGATGTACGACGCGCTGTACGCGCCGTTCCGCGAGGACGTCGAAGTCGTCGTCCACGCCGATCACCCGACGCTCAACCGCGAGGTCGCCGCAATGCTCGCCGCCGGCGAACGCATCGACGTGCTGTCGACCCACGGCAAGTACGCGCCGTCGCAGTCGCAGTGGTTGCGTCCGCTGAACGATCTCGTCGACACGAGCGCGCTCGCCCCGAAGGCGGTCGAGCTGTGTTCCTATCGCGGCGACGTGTTGTGCGCGCCCCGCAACATCGACGTCCGCATCCTGTGGTGGCGCACCGATCGCATGAAGGCGCCACCTTCCGGTTGGGGCGACCTGCTCGGCAGCACGGCGGTCTTCGGGTTCACCGGACGCGAGTCCGGTCTGTTCGGACTCTTTTTCGAACTCGTGACCTGCCTCGGCGGTCGGCTGTTCGACGACGCGTTACGGCCCACCATCGTCGGGCCAGTGGGCGAAGCAGCGGTGCAGGACATCTGCGTGCTGGCGCAGCGCGCTCCGGCCGATCTGCCCGACTGGCACTACGACCAAGTCGACGCCGCGCTGCTCGAAGGGCGAGTCGACTGTGCAGCGGCGTGGCCCGGCGGTTACGACGCCATCGCGGCGTCGTCGCTTTACAAGTCGCTGCGCCCGGCGCTCTACCCCGGCGGCGTGTCGTACTCCGGGTGCCATGCGTGGGCGATCCCGACAACGTGCGCTGACGTCGACCGCGCCGCGGAGTTCGTGCAGCAACTGTCATCGTTCGAGACGCAGGCTCGCGAGTCGGGGATCCCCGCGCACGTCGAGGCGCTCGCGGCGCGCACGCCGCGCGACGCCGTCGATGCCGAGCGGTTGGCGGTCACGCAGCAGACGATCGCCGAAGCGATGATCACGTATCCCCACATCGAAGGCTTCGACGCCATCGAGAACGCCGGCTGGCAGGCGATCAACGCCGCCATCCGCGGCGAGATCGACATCCCTGAAGCAACGCGCCGCATGCAAGCCGCCGCCGAAGCAGTGCTCGCTTGATCGACGTCAGCCGCCTCAGCCTCGGCTGCGCGCCGCTGGCGAACCTCTACACCGCCGTGTCGCCCGAACAGGCCGACGCGACAATTCGAGCCGCGCTCGCTGCCGGCATCACGTACTTCGACACCGCCCCCCACTACGGCGCGGGGCTCTCCGAGATCCGCACCGGCGCCGTCCTGTCGACGCTGCCGCGCGAGTCGTTTCGGCTGTCCACGAAGGTCGGTCGCTTACTCAAGCCCGGCGCGCCCCGACACAACATCTTCGACGACGTTCCCGATTTGCACTCGTCGTTCGACTTCACCGCCGATGGCATCCGGCGATCGCTCGAAGCGTCGCTCGACCGTCTCGGGCTCGATCGCGTCGACCTCGTGTACGTGCACGACCCCGACGACCAGATGGACCTCGCGCTCGACGAGGCGTTCCCCGTCCTGCGCCAGTGGCGCGACGAAGGCGTCGTCGGCGCTATCGGCGCCGGGATGAATCACGCGGCGCCGCTGGCGCGCATCGCGCGCGAGGCAGACGTGGACTGCGTCCTGCTCGCGGGCGAGTACACCCTGCTCGACCAGACCGGGTTGGAAGAACTGCTGCCGCTGTGCGCCGACACGGGCACCCCCGTCGTCGCCGCCGCTGTCTTCAACAGCGGCATCCTCGCCGACCCGTCGGACAACGCCACGTTCTTCTATTCACCGGCACCTGCCGACCTGCTCGACAAGGCGCGCCGGATCCAAGCGGTGTGCGCGCGCCACGACGTTCCGCTCGCAGCAGCGGCGATGCAGTTCCCGCTCGGCCATCCGGCGGTGGAGACCGTGCTCGTCGGCATGCGTTCGCCCGAAGAAATCTCGGCGAACACCGCGATGTTCGCCCGTACGCTGCCCGACGACCTATGGCTGGAACTGAAGAGCGAGGGGCTCCTGCCCAACCACGTGCCGACGCCCTGATCAAAGGCGCCCAGGCGATCGCGTCGCGGCTCTGGGGGCCGCAAGCCTTCTGGCACCCCGGAGACCTGGCGTGGCAGTTCGCCACCGAACGCGCCCCGGGCACCATCCGGCTTTGGGACGACCGTGCGTGGGGATGGATGTACCAGCCCGACACGCTGATGCTCCAAGTCGACCCCGCAGCGCCGGAGTTGGCCGCGGAAGTCGTCGCGTGGTTCGACGACGCTCGCACGGGCGACGCGCCACGCGTCGAGGTGGGCGAAGCGGACGCGCCCGTCGTCGCGGCGCTCGCCGACGCTGGTCACGTGGAGGTGCCCGACGGGCCCTTCAGCGTGGACATGCGCTGCGTCGCGCCACCGACCGAGGTGGATCTGCCCGCGGGCTACGCGTTGCGCAGCGCTGCGGACGTGCCGGTGGCCACCCGCGTCGAAGCGCACCGCGCCGCGTGGCTTCCGACAGCACTGCCGTATCACCCCGATCACCAGCCCACCTTCGCGGCCGACGCGACGAGTGCGTTCGACGACGTGAAGCTCGCCCGCACGCAGACGATGTATTTGTACGCCGCCGAGCGCGACTTCGTCATCACGACCGACGACGGTGATCCGGCGGCGTGCTGCACGCTGTGGTTCGATCCCGACACCGGCGCAGGCGAAATCGAACCACTCGGCGTTGTGCCCGAACACCGGCGCCGCGGCCTCGCGCAAGCGCTGTGCCGCGCTGCGCTCGACGCCGTCGCGACAGCTGGCGGCACCGAGGTCGTCATTTTCCCGCGCGGCGACGACGCCTATCCCGCGCCGCGCGCCGCCTACTTCGCGGCGGGGTTCACGATCCGGGGACGCAGCCGCACCTACGGCCGCTCCGCCTGACGAACTGGTCCTCCCAGCGACCGTGCGGCGGTTACTGGGAGGACCACTTCGGGTTCGGGAGCGGGCGTTTCGATGTCGACGAAGGTCGCGACCTCGCCGAAGGCGGCGCGGCGGGCGCTGCGGCGCAGCGTGATGAGGACGGTTGGTCCGACGGCGACGATGGCCACGACGTTCGTAATCGCCCGGCCGGTGTCCCATCCGATGGAAGAGCTGGCGAAGCTGAACAACAGGAACCGGTGGAGGTTTTTCACGACGGACGCACCGGCGACGAAGCTCAGCTTGTCGGCCGAGCCCGCCGTGAACGGCCAGAACCACAGGTTGAGCAGGATCCCGAACGCGTACGCGGAGACGACTCCGTAGACGGCAAGCAGCGCGATCTCCGCGCGGCCGCGCAGGTTGCGGAGCGGCAACAACCCCGCGCCGAGACCGATCCATGACGCGCCGAGCATCTGGAAGGGCAACCACGGGCCGACGCCGGCGGTCAGCAGCGCGGAGGTGAACATCGCCGTCGCACCGAGCACGAAACCGAAGCCCGGTCCGTACACGCGCCCGGCGAGGATCAGCAGGAACAGCATCGTCTCGATGCCCGCGGTCCCGGCGCCGATCGGCCGCAGCACCGCGCCGATGGCCGAGAGCACGCCGAGCATGGCAAGCGTTTTCGTGTCGATGCGACCCGCGGTCATCTCGGCGAGCACGACCGCGATGAGGCAGGGCAGGAGGACGATGAACACGAGCGGCGCGTCGTTGCCGTGCGCGAGGCCATGCGGCGAGTGCAGGAACAGCGGCCACGTGAACATTGCGAGTCCGGCGCCCGAAACGAGCGTGAGGACGACCCACGAACGGAGCGAGACGCGAATCACGCCAACACACCGAGGGCGGCCGCGACTTCGCCGACGGTCAACCACTCCGCGGGGTACAGGATCTTCGCCACCTGCGGGGCGAACGCGGCGGACGAGCACACGACCTCCGCCGCGGGTCCGTCGGCCACGATCTCACCTTCGGCCATCACGACCACGCGGTCCGCGACTTCGGCCACGAACTCGACGTCGTGGGTCGCGACCATCACGGCGCGGCCTTCGGCCGCGAGCTCGCGCACCACTTCCGCAAAGCGCTCCTTCGCCACCGGGTCGAGGCCGCGCGTCGGTTCGTCGAGCAACACGATGCGCGGCCCCGTGACGAGCTGGATCGCCAGGACGAGACCGAGGCGCTGGCCTTCGGACAGGTCGCGCGGGTGCGCGTCGGGATCAACTGTGCCCACCAGTCGCCGCACCAGCGCGGCCGTCGTTCCGCCGTCGGCGTGCGCGTCCTGATCGCTCTGCGCGCACTCGTCGCTGACCGACGTCAGGTAGAGGAGATCACCAGGCGACTGCGGCACGAGGCTCGCCGCCGCGGTGTCGAGGTCGTGCAGCGCCCACAGCAGCGACGACTTGCCCGAACCGTTCCGGCCCATCAGCGCGACAACCTCGCCCGGCTCGAGCGCGACGTCGACGCCGCGCACGGCCACGACGCCCGGATACTCGACAAGGACTCCCTTCGCCCGCAGCAGCGGCTCACCGGAAACGACCGAGCGGCCGCGCGCCGGTTCGGGCCGTCGCGCGAGCTCCTCGCGCAGCGGCTCGGCGAAGCGTCGCGCGTCGCGCACCGAAAGCGGGAGTGGGTCCCACTTGCACATCTGCGCGAGGGCGACGACGGGCGGCGCCAGCGGGCTCCACGCGAACACGTCGCGCGGCGCGCCGACGGTGACGCCGCCGTCACCCGTCATGGCGATGACCCGGTCGGCGTAGTGCACGACGCGCTCGAGTCGGTGCTCGGCCGCGACGACCGTGATGCCGAGGTCGTGCACGAGTCGCGACACGGCGGCCAGCACGTCCTCGGCCGCCGTCGGATCGAGCGCCGAGGTCGGCTCGTCGAGCAGCAACACGCGCGGTTGCGCCGTGAGCACCGCCCCGATGGCGACGCGCTGCTGCTCGCCACCCGACAGCGTGCGCAGCGCGCGCGACCGCAGTTCGGCGATCCCCAGGAGATCGAGTGTTTCCTCAACGCGCTTGCGCATCGTCGCCGGCGCGACGCCGAGCTGCTCCATCACGTACGCCAGTTCTTCTTCGACGGTATCGGTCACGAAGCCGGCGAGCGGGTCCTGCCCGACATAACCGACGACGTCGGCGAGGTCACGTGGCATGGCGTCGCGCGTCGACCGCCCGTTCACCGTGACCGCGCCCGACAGCACACCGCCGGTGAAATGCGGGACGAGACCGTTGACGGCGCCGAGCAACGTCGACTTGCCCACGCCCGTGCGACCGATCACCACGCACAGTTCGCCTTCGGCGATCTCGAAGGACACGTCGCGGAACACGGGCGCGTTCGCGCCGGCGTACCCGAACGTGACGCCGTTGAACGAAATCACGCGACGAGCACCGGCAGCGCGCCGAGCAACACGACGACGAACGCCGCGACGGGCAGCACCGGCCATTCGAGGAGGCTCGCCGACGGGTTGAGATCGCCCGCGCTCACGCGCGCGAACGCCACGAGGCCCGCGGCTACCGCGACACCGGTGGCCGAAACCAACCACTCTGGCCGCCGCCACGGATCGGCGCGGTACACGGTCGTGGCGATGCGACGGTTGCCGACGACGACGCCGGTTGTGCTCAACACGACACCGAGGACGAGCGCCGGCGCGCCGAGCCAACGCGAGACGGTGCCGTCGAGCAACGCGTAGGTACCGACGCACACGCCGCACAATCCGACCAGCAACGCGACGCCGCTCCAGCGCCGCGTGCGCTCGGGGATGCCGGCGACGCGACCGTGGCCGCGCGCATCCATCGCCGCGGCGAGCATGAGCGAACGGTCGAGCGCATCGGTCATGACGGGCAGGAGCACTTGGCGAACGACATGCATGCGACCGCCCGCGCCGCCGGCGCGCAGCCGCCGGGCGCGACGGACGCGGCGCGCGCTGTCGACGAGTTGCGGCGCCACCGACACGGCGACGGTGACGGCCACGCCGACCTCGTGCAGCGCGGCGGGCGCTGCTTTGATCAGTCGCTTCGGGTTGGCGAGCACGTTGGCTGCGCCGAAGCACACGAGCAACGTCGCCAAGCGCAACCCGTCGTAGAGCGCGCCGACCACGGACTCGGCCATCACTGCGCCACCGGCGCGGAGGCCCGACGACGTCGGCAGCGGGAACTCGGGCAGTCGGAACAACACGTGGGTGCCGCCGCCTCCGCCGAGCACGACGCGGAAGGCCACCCGTATCCCGATGACGATCGCCGCGAGCGTGAGGTAGCCGCGAAATCCGCCCGCGCTCGCGCGATCCGGTCGGCACGCGCGCGTGACGGCGAAGACGACGAGGAGCACGGTCGACAGCAGGAAAGGATTGGTCGTGCGGCTCGCGGCCGTCGCCAACCCGAGCGCCCACAGCCACCACGCGCCCGGGTGCAGCTCGCGCTTCATCGCCCGCGCCCGCGCAAGAACGCCACCGCGAGCACTCCGAGCCCGACCACCGCCAACCCCGAGAGGATGAAGCCGAGCGACGTGCCTCCCTTGCCCGTCTGCGTGAGGTCGACGTGGCCCAGCGCCAGCGACGTCGCCGTCTCCGCGGCCGTTGACGCCGTCGCCTCCGGTACAGAAGTGGTCGTGGTGAAGTCCGTGTGCGTAGTTGCGGGGGCTGAGCCCGGCGAACTACGCACACGGGTAGTCGTAGTGGCCGTCGCGGGGGCGCCGGCCGCGACGGTGCTCGCCGTCGCCGTCGCCGTCGTTGTCGTCGGCGCGGGTGGTACGGGATAGCGCGGTGGGCTGGCGGTATCGCTGCTCACGAACGACCACCCTTCGTACGAACCGGGCGGCGGCTTGCGCGCGCCGGCGCCCTTCGACGAGTACTTCCAGTCCTGACCGGGCGTGGCCCAGTAGTACGCCCAGTAGTAGTCGCCCGCCGGATAGTCGGCGCAGCTGGCGTTCTCGGGCTTGGCCGCGATGCGACACACGAAGTCCTTGCCGCTCACCGTCTCGTAGCTGACGTGCGCGTTGCGGAACGCGTCGTAACCGTTGGCGATCGGTTGCGGCGCGCACCGCACGTTGACGCCGCCGCCGAGCGCCTGGAAGTCGACGACGAGCGTCACGCCTTGCCCGTCGCTACACGCCTGGTTGGCGTCCTCGCCGCGCGACGCGAACGGGACGGTGACGAGCATCGCCGCCATCGCACCGGCGACGAGCAGCCGGCGCATTACTTCTGGAACGGATAGATGATGCGGCGGCGGCGCGTAGCCAACAGCAGCGCCGCACCGGTGGCGACGAGTCCGACAGCGATCTGCGCTTGGTCGGTCGTGTCGCTACCCGTGCGCACGATCGAAGGCTTCACGGTCGTCGACGTCGTGGTGCTTGCCGTCTGCGCGGCCGTCACCGTCAGCGGCGCCGAAATCGTCACGCCCGACGTTTCGCCGAGCAGGGTGACCGTGTGCGAACCCGCACCCACCGACGCCGGCAAGACGAACGACTGCGACGCGACGCCGGAATCGCCGGCGACCGGCTCGCCGACCACGACAGGGTCTGACGCAACGGTGACCTTGACCTTCTCACCGCTCGCGAACCCATTGCCCGTGACGGTGACGGTCCCACCGGTCGGCACCGAATTCGACGACAGCGCGATCGTCGTCGACGGCTCAACCGGCGCGGCTTCACCGATCAGCGGATACATCGGAAGCCCAAGCGCCAGCACTGCCTGTGACGTGGCGCGCGCCGCCAACGTCTTGCCCTGCGCGTCGAGACCGTTCGCGACGGCGTCGTCGTAGGACTCCTTGTCGCCGAGGATGGCGCCGTTGTTGTCGCCCGAGGTCAGCTGCAGCGTCTTCACGAACCCCGCACCCTTGTTGGCGCGCGGCGCATCGCCGTAGCCGCGCAACACACTCGACGCGAGACCGGTGGAGTTCGCGCTGTCGTTGGTCGCTGCCTTGAAGGCGCCGTTCGAACCCTGCGCACCGTCGAGGTACCCCACGCCGGCGTCGATCGCGGCGTCGACCGCGCTCGCCTCGTCGACGACGCCGAGTGCCATCAACGCGAACGACGTCGCGTCGGCGCTCGCCTTCGTGTCGTCGGTGCACTTGGTGTCGCCGAGTGCTTCGCGAAAGCCCCCGTTGGGACACTGCTGCAACAGCAGGTAGTTCACCGACGCCGCCGGCGCTCCGTTATCGGTCCCAGCGAGAGCGAGCACGTCGAGCGCGTCGCCGATGCCGTTGCTGTAGTCGGCTGGATCGCCAGTCTGGAAGTCGGTTGCCTTGTCGGTGAAGTGACCATTCGGCTGCATGCGGCCGCGCAGGTCGGCCTCGAGATCGTGGCCGTCGATGCTGTTCGTGTCCTTGTCGTAGACGAGGGTGAACACGATCGCCTTGCCGAGCGCGCCGGCGTACAGGGATTTCCCCGGGTCCTGACCCGTCACGTAGTCGTCGATGTTGCCCGCCACCCACGTGGCGGTGGCCTGTGCTTCGGCATCGGCGGCGCGTCCCGCCGATGCGATCGCCAGCAATCCGTCGATCGTGAGACCGGCGTCGTCGAAGGTCTGGAAGTGGTTGTCCTGGTCGGTAAACCCGGACACGAGCTTGTGACCGTTCGCCGTCATCTGGCCTTCCAACCAGTCGACGGCCTTCGTGGCGGTCGGCGTCGCCGCGGCGTTCGCCGGGCTCGCCGCCGACAGCATCAGGGTGGCTCCGGCGCCTACCGCGAGCGCCGTTCGCAGAAATTTGGTTCGCATGTGTGTCACTTTCTTGATGGGTCCGCGGCGACGGACCCCTACGCGACAGCTGCGCCATGGGGCTCACGTTCCGCAAACTCGACGGTTGGTTGAGCCAAACCACGTAGGCAGGCGATCCGACTTCCAAGCTCCTGGCGAGCTGGTCACGGTTGCGGGTCAGCGCCGGATTTGCACCGGCTTCCCCCACCTACGGGTTATGTAATTGGCAACACCCTAGCTATCGAGCGCCGAACGAACCTCGTCCAAGTAGTCGATGTGCTGCTCGACGTCGGTAAAGCCGTGATTCATCGTCGACACCGACGCGTGCGTCCCGCCGGCGTCGCGCCACGAACCCATGTGTTCGGCGACGCGCCCAGCACCCGAGGTCGAGAACACGACCGTCTCGGCGCCGAAGTCGTCGACCGAGCGTCCGTTGGCGACAATCGACTCGCGCATGCGATCCCACATCTCGATGACGTTGTCGGTTCGCCCACCGAAGATGAAGCCGTCGGCGACGCGCGCCGCGCGCGCGAACGCGGCGCGCCCGTAGCCGCCCATCCAAATGGGCACGGGCCGCTTCGGCTTCGGAAGCAACGACGCGCGGTCGACGCGATCGAACTGTCCCGCAAACTCCACGACCGGCTCGGTCCACAACCGCCGCAGCAACGCGATCTGTTCTTCCTGGCGCTTGCCGCGCGTGTGAAAATCCTGGCCGAGCGCGTCGTATTCGACGTAGTTCCAGCCGACGCCGACGCCCAGGCGGAACCTCCCGCCGGTGAAGAGGTCGAGGTCGGCGGCCTGGCGCGCCACCAGCACCGTTTGGCGTTGCGGAAGGATGATGATGCCGCTGAAGAATCCGAGGCGAGGCGTGATGCCCGCCAGGTACGAGAACATCATCAGCGGATCGTGGAACGGGTCGTTCTCGGTGTACGGCCCGAGCAGCGGTGGCTCGCGTCCCTCGTGCACCGCGCCGAGGACGTGGTCGTAGGCGACGAGGTGGTCGTAGCCGAGCTCCTCTACCGCGGTCGCGAAGCGGCGCAGCGCCTCGGGGCTCCCGCCGAGTTCGATCTGGGGGTAGACGACACCAATCTCCATCGCGCAACCGTACGTATACGGTGCATGGCCATGAAGCGATTCCTCACAACCGCAGCAGTCGTCGCGCTTGCCGGTGTTGCATTTGCCGGTTGCGGCGGGAACGACAAGAAGGAAAGTTCGCCGACGACGGGAGCCAAGAGCGGCACCACGCTCAACCTCGTCGCCACGAACTTCAAGTTCGACAAGACGACGCTGACGGCTACCGCCGGTGACACCGTCACCTTCGTCGTGAAGAACGACGCCGACAGCACCGAGCACAACTTGACGATCGAGGACCTCAAGGTCAACAAGGACGTCGAAGCCGGCAAGTCAGCTCAGCAGACGGTCAGCGACCTCAAGGCCGGCACGTATCAGTACCACTGCGAGTACCACCCGTCGCAGATGACGGGCACGCTGACCGTCAGTTAACCGCGGCGTTCGCGACGAGGGGCCACGGCCGCTCGCGCTCTGCCGCCAGTGCGACGTCGAACAACAGCGCATCCTCGTGATGGCGCGCCAGTACCTGCATGCCGACGGGCAACCCGTCGACGGTGCCCGCCGGGATCGACACCGCGGGGTTGCCGTAGATGTTCGAGATGATCGTCAGCGCGCCCATGTTCACCATGTCGGGCACGCGACGGCTGGCGACGTCGAGCACGCGCGACGGCAGCGATGGCGCGAAGGTCGCTGCGAACCGCACGCCGCCCATCAGCGCGCGGAACCCGTACTGCCCCGCGCCCGAAGACAGCACTCGGTCGATGACAGGTTGCTGTTGCGCGCTCGTCGTCGCCTCGGCCGCGAACGCGGGTCCGGGGTTGGTCGCCGCCACGATGAAGTCGACCTGCTCGAACGCACGCGCCATCGCTTCGTTGGCTGCAATGCGCATCCCCTCCGCGGCGGCCGCGGTGTGCAGGTTGTACATCGTCTCGGCGAGGAACAGGCCGAACGCCACCTCGTCTGTGAGATCGCTCGCACAACCGGGCCACTTGTCGCCGAGGTCTTCGAGCAGCGTCGCCAGGTTTCCCATCGCCCATTGCGCCGCCAGGTTCGGCGGACGCACGTCGACGTCGACTTCGACCATGCCCGTCGCGGCGATGAGTTGCTTCACTTCGGCGCGCAGTTGTTCTTCGACGCCGGCTTCGAGGGCGACGCCACCGAGGTTCGCCACGATGGCGACGCGCTTGCCGCGCAACTCGTGCGTCCCGAGCCCCGCTTCCCACCCGCCGGGTGACGGGAGGCTGGTCGGGTCGTACGGATGGAACCCGGCGCAGACGTCGTAGTAACGCGCCGCGTCGCGCACGGACCGCGAGAGGTTGCCGAGCACGACGGTGTTCGGGCGCATGAACGCGTGCGGGCTGCGCGGGATGCGACCGAAGGTGCCTTTGAAACCGAGCAACCCTGTGTAGCCCGCGGGGATCCGGATGGAGCCGCCGCCGTCGCCGCCGGTCGCCAACGACACGAGCCCGCCCGCTACCGCCGCCGCCGATCCGCTCGACGAGCCACCGACGGTTCGCCCGTGCCGCCACGGGTTGTGGGTCACGCCGTTGATCTTCGTGACGCTCACGTTGAGGCCGCCGAACTCGCTCGCCGTGGTTTGGCCGACCGACACCACGCCACCGCGCTCTCGCAGGCGGTCGACGACGTGCGACGTGTACGTGCCGACGCGATCCTTGAACACCAGTGATGCCTCGGTGAACGGCCACCCCGCGACGGGTTCGAGTTCTTTGATGCCGGTCGGTACGCCGCCGAAGGGCAACGAGACGTCGGCGCGAGCGGCGGCGGCGCGGGCGCCGTCCACGTCGACGTAGCTGAACGCGTTCAGGTCTGACGTGCGAATCGCGTCGAGCGTCGCCTCGAGTTCTTCGACCGGGCTGCGCTCGCCGCGCCGGAACGCATCGACGAGTGAACACGCATCGCCTTGCCAGGGGGTGTCTGCCACGACGTCAGCCTCGCAGAAGCCGCTCCACCATGGCGTCGACCGTGGGTTGGACGCGTCGCAACATCGCCTTGGGATGCGGCGCCGCGGCGATGATCGCCCCGGCTTCGTTCAGCATGCCGAGCAACAGTTGTGCGGCGACGTGCACGTCTCCAGGGATGACGTGGCCCGCGCGCACTGCAGCTTCGAGCGTCGGCGTGAGCATGGTGACGCACGCGGTTTCGTTCGACCGGCGCACCCATTGCTGACCGAGCACCGCTGCCGCGTCGGTCAGCAGGATGCGCATCACGGCGGGCTCTGCGTACGCCTCGACGCAGGCGCGTGCGCTCAGCCGGATCTGCTCGTGGGGCGAATCGCTCTTGCGCGCCGCCGCGACGACGCGGGCACCGAGCTCGGCGTCGAGCTCGTTGGCGACGGCCTCGAACGCGTCGCGCTTGGACTCGAAGTGGTGGTAGAGCGCGCCGCGTGTCACTCCGGCGCGCTCGGCGATCTCGTCGCGCCCGGTTGCGGCGAAGCCCTTCTCCGTGAACAGCTCGCGGGCGGCGGCGATGAGCGCGGCCCGCGTCGTGGCACGGCGCTCGACCTGCGTGGGCATGATCGAACTGTAACCGCTTTACATGCGTGCTGCCCGCATGTAACTTCGCCTCATGGCAACCCGATCTCTCGATGCCGACGTCTGCGTCGTCGGTGCCGGATACGCCGGACTCACCGCGGCGCGCCGCCTGAACCAGGGCGGCAAGTCGGTCGTCGTGCTCGAAGCACGCGATCGGGTCGGCGGTCGCGTCTATTCGATGCGCGGCACTACGGGCGCCGTTCTCGACATGGGCGGCACGTTCATCGGCCCGCGCCAGGACCGTCTCCACGCCCTCGTAAAGGAGATGGGCGCGTCGACGTTCAAGTCGAACCTCGAAGGCAAGAGCTTGCTGGCGAGCTACGGCAAGACCCGTCGTTACGACGCCACCAAGACCCCGCGGCTGAACCCGTTCGGGCTCGCCAGCTTCGGCCAGGCCGTAGTGCGCCTCGACCGTCTCGCCAAGAAGGTCCCGCTCGACGCGCCGTGGAACACGCCCAACGCCGCCGAGCTCGACGCGCAGTCGATCGCATCCTGGCTATCGCGCGTCCGCGTGCCGACGAAGACGGCGCGCGACCTCCTCACCGCGACGTTCCGCGCGTTGTTCGCGTCAGAGCTCAACGAAGTGTCGCTGCTCAACGCCTTGTTCCTGATCAACTCAGGCGGCGGGCTGATCAACTTCATGCAGGTCGCCGACGGTTACCAGGACAGCCAGATCGAAGGCGGCATGCAGACGATGGCCGATCGCATGGCAGCCGAACTCGGCGACTCGCTCGTGCTCGACGCGCCGGTGCGCGCCGTCGTGCAAGGCAACAGCGATGCCACCGTCGAAGGCGACGGCGTGACCGTGCGCGCGCAAAAAGTGATCATGGCGATCCCGCCGGCGCTGGCCGGCCATGTTCGTTACGACCCGGTGCTGCCGGCCGAACACGCCGCGCTCTTCCACACGATGCTCGGCGGCACCGAGATCAAAACCGTCGCCGTGTACGACGAGCCGTTCTGGCGCGCCGACGGATTGTGCGGCGCGTCGGCGGCGATGGACGACATCGCCGAAGTGACACTCGACACGACACAGCCGAACGGCGCGCCGGGAGTCCTCGCCAGTTACGCCGCTGGCGCCAAGGCGCGCACGCTGGCGCGTATGAGCGAAGCCGATCGCCACGCGGCGATCCTGGCGATCTTCACGACGCGCTTCGGCACGAAGGCGGCGAAGCCCCTCGAGGTCGTCGACATGAACTGGCTCGCGGAACCGTGGACGCGCGGCTGCAGCATGGCGCGCATGGGCACCGGAGTGATCACGAACTTCTTCAAAGAGATCCGGGAACCCGTCGGCCGTATCCACTGGGCGGGCACGGAGACAGCGACCATCAGCCACGGGGCCATCGACGGCGCCGTGCGCTCGGGCGAACGCGCCGCGCAGGAGATTCTCGGAACGCAGTAGTACCTTTACGCCCAGGACGTTCGATGCCGTGAACGTCGCCAGGGGCACTTGTGAATCAACTGACTCGCAGCGAGCGCGTCACGCTCGTCATCGTGGCTGTTGCCGTCTTGGCGGGCGGCATCGCGCCGACGGCCGCCCCCGACTCACTCGGCACCGCGCTGATGTACGACGCCGCGGTGCTCGCGGCGGCGACGTTCGCGCTCGCCGGCACGCTGCGCCTGCCGCCTGACCGCCGGCGCGAATGGTGGTTCGTGCCCGTGGCGGTGACGCTGTTCTTCGGCGGCGACGTCATCTGGGACATCTACCAGCATGCGCTGCACCGCCCGCCGCCGCTGCCGTCGGCCGGCGACGCGTTTTACCTCGCCGGCTATCCGCTGTTGCTGTTCGGGTTGCTCCACCTCGTGCGCAACCGCACGGCCGCCGATCGCCTGAATGCGATCCTCGACGCCGGCACGTTGGCGATGGCCGTGGGACTGTTGGTGTGGGAGCCGCTGCTCGTCGGTTCGGGGCGCAGCTTGTCGGGGTCGTTGGTCGCCGGCGCCTATCCGGTCCTCGACGTCGTGGTCATCGGCTTCGCCGGAATCCTCGTCGGCGCGCGCCGGCCGTCGCAGTCGACCATGTTGTTGCTGGGCGGCAGCGGCGTGTTGTTCATCGGTCACCTCACGTACCTGATCCTGCAGAGCACCGGGCACTACGCGACGGGCGGGTTCCCGGACCCGTTGTTCGTCGCCGGGCCCTTTCTCATCGGAGCCAGCCCATGGTTCGACAACGCCGTCGACGTCGACGACCCGAGCGCGCTGCGCCGACCGCGTCCCGTCGCCGCCACGGTCGTCGTTATCGCCGCGCTGGTGGCGCTGCCCATCGACTTCGGCCTCAGTAACGATTCGACCAGTTCCTCCGAGCCCGCGGCGCGGCTGATGCTGCGCATCGCGCTGCTGGCGTTCGTCGCGGCGCGCCTGTTGCGCCAGGCGGTGCGCAACCAGCAACTCGTCACCGAACTCGACGACACGAGCACGCGCCTGCACGAGCTCGACGACATGCGCGAGGGGTTCTTCGCGATGGTCGCCCACGAAGTGCGCTCCCCCCTCGGCGCTATCGGCACCGCCGCCGCGGTGCTGCGCGACCACGGCGCCACGATGGCGCCCGACGAAGCGCGCGACCTCGCGGCCGGAATCGCGCTCGACGCGCGCCGCCTCGCGCGGTTGACCGGCGACCTCGTCGACGCCAGCCGCGGCGGCCACGGCACGTTCCCGTGTCAGATGGCACCGGTCGACGACGTCGGTGCCGTCGTGACCACCGCCGCAGGCGCGGCAGCGGCGAGCCAACGCCATCGCGTACAGATCGCTGCGAGCCCGGGTGTCGCGCTTACGGGCGACGCCGATCGCCTCGCGCAGGTCGTCACGAACCTCGTCACGAATGCGCTCAAGTTCTCCGACGGCCCCGTCGACGTGTGTCTCGTGCGCGACGGCCACGAGGCCGTCCTGAAGGTGAGCGACCACGGCCCCGGTATTCCCGCGAACCAGACGCACCGCCTCTTCCAACGATTCACGCGTCTGCCGGCAAACGGATCCGGGCCACGCCCGAGCGGGACCGGCCTCGGGTTGTTCATCACGCACGAGGTCGTCGCAGCCCACGATGGCTCAATTCGCCACGTGCCGACCCCCGGCGGGGGCGCCACCTTCGAAGTGCGGCTGCCGTGTTGCGCGTCGTAGTCGCCGACGACCACCCCCTGATGCTGACGGGCGTCATCGCTCGCCTGTCGGTCGAGGACGACATCGACGTCGTCGGGCGCGCCACGACGTGTCAGGAATTGATCAGCGCAGTACGCGCCCACGTCCCCGACGTCGTCGTCGCCGACGTCACGATGCCCGACGGATCGGTGCTCGACGTGCTGGGCGACCTCGCACGCGCCGCGCCCGACGCGCGCGTCCTGCTGCTGTCGGCGACCGACGATCCTGCGGCGGTGTCCACCGCGCTCGCGCGCGGCGCGAGAGGTTTCCTGTCGAAGGAGACCGACTCCGACGTGCTGGCGACGCACGTGCGCGACGTCGCCGCCGGAAACACCGTGCTCGACGCTCGTTCGGCCGCCGCGGTCGCGGCGCGTTTGCGCGACCCGGGGCCTTCCGAGGCGCTGTCGACGCGAGAGGTCGAAGTCCTGCGCCTCGTGGCCGAAGGCAAGTCGAACCCCGAAATCGGCAAGTCGCTGTTCGTCGCCGCCAGCACGGTCAAGACCCACCTCGACCGCGCCTACGCCAAACTGGGCGTGAGCGATCGGGCGGCCGCCGTGGCACGCGCCAAGGACCTCAAGCTCTTCTGAGCGTGTCCACCGACCGGGGGACACGCCAACCCCCCGGCCGAGGGATAGTGCGTCCGCGGCCGGTCGCGCATGCTGCTTGCACCCGCTGACGGCATTCGGCGGCCATTACCCCAAGCAAGTAGTTAAGAAGGGACGCGACCTCTGGGCGTCCCTTCTTGCTTTTGGGTACAAATCCCCCATGCCCTTCCGGGATCGCGCCGATGGCGGTCGGCGGCTCGCAGAGCGGATCACCGCGCTGCACCTGACCAGCCCGATCGTCCTGGGATTGCCGCGCGGCGGCGTGCCCGTCGCCGCAGAAGTTGCCGCGGCGCTGCGCGCCCCGCTCGACGTTTTCGTCGCCCGCAAGGTCGCGTTGCCGGGCCACGAGGAATTCGGCGTCGGTGCGGTCGCCGAGGGGATCTACGACCCCGTGCGCTCCGGGGTCGTCGACGACCTGGGTGTGAACAAGAGCGACTTCGAAGCGTTCGCTCAGCAAGCACGCCACGAGGTCGACCGGCGCGTGCGGATGTATCGCGGCGCCCGCGCGTTGCCCCACTTGGCGGGCCGCGACGTCGTGCTCGTCGACGACGGCCTCGCGACGGGTGTGACGGCAGAGGCCGCCGTGCGTTCGTTGCGGGCGATGAGCCCGGCGCGGGTTGTCGTCGCCGCGCCGGTGTGCGCAGAAGCGACCGCGCAACGACTGGCGCGCATCGCCGACGACGTCGTCTGCGTCGAGACCCCCGCCGACCTCGTCGCCGTTGGCCACTGGTATCACGACTTCACGCAGATCACCGACGACGAGGTCATCGCGCTGCTTACCGGCGACCCGTCGGTCGAAGAGGTGCTGATCGCGACCGACGACGGCGTGCTGCGCGGCGACCTGACGCTGCCGCCGGGCGCGCGGGGCGTCGTCGTGTTCGCCGCGAGCGAAGGCGGCAGTAGCCGCGCCAGCATCACGGACCGCTACGTCGCCGAACACTTGCAGGCGGCGGGTTTCGCAACGCTGCTGCTCGACATGGAAGCCCACGCGGGCGCGGCCGTCGCGGCGCGCCTCGCGGCAGCGGCGCAGTGGCTCGAGGAACAGCGCGGCGTGCGCGTCCCGATCGGCTACATCGGCGCCGAGCCGCGCGAAACCGATACCGACGGTATCAGCATTCCCTAGTTACGATTTGTCGGTGGCGAGGAAGCGGTTAACCCGCGAGGAGAGCAAGGCGAAGACGCGCCAAGAGTTGCTGCGCGCCGCCAACCGGCTTTTCCTACGCAACGGGTACGTCCAAACCTCGCTCGCCAACATCGCCGAGGAGGCGGCGCTCACAAAGGGCGCGGTGTACTCCAACTTCGAGAGCAAAGAAGACCTGTTCCTCGCGCTGTTGCAACAGCCCGACCCCGAATGGACCGGGCCGCACGACGTGCGCGACCTCCCCGGCAAGACGCGTGAGGACAAGGCGCGCAACTTCGGCCGGTACGCCGTTTCACAGATCCCGAGCCGCCGTCACCTGGCGTTGTTCCTCGAAATGAACGCCGTCGCGTTACGCAGCGATCGCATGCGCAAGTGGGTGGCCGTCCACAACGACGACTTCTTCGAACAACTGGGCGAGCGCCTGCGCAGTGAGCTCGACCTTCCCGACGTCGACGCGAAGACGCTCGGCTTCATCGCCCAGTCCGTGTACGTCGGGCTGGTGATGCACGCGGGATTCAACGAAGACGCGGACGAAGACCTCTTCACTCGCGCCTACGGGTTGATCGCTGGTCTCGCCAACAGCACCGCGTAATGGATTCCGTTAGTTTCTGGATACCAGCAGACCTCGGAGGAACCGGTGTCGACCACCGCGACGCGCATCGTCACTGACGATCTACTCGAGCAGTACCGGCGCGACGGGTTCGTGATGGTCCCCGACCTGCTGACGCCCGAAGAGGTGGCGCGCTTCGGCGCCGCGGTGACGGCCGGGGTCAAGTGGCGCACCAAGGACCTCAGCGTCCCGCTGGAAAAGCGCTCCAACTACCAAAAGTCCTTTCTCCAGTGCATGAACCTCTGGGAGGACTGCGAGGACGTCGCGCCGCTGACGTTCCACCCGCGGATCGGGCAAGCGGCCGCCGAGTTGATGGAGGTCGACGCCTGCCGCGTGTGGCACGACCAAGCGCTCTACAAGGAGGCGCACGGGCGCGAGACCGACGCGCACCAGGACCACCCGTACTGGCCGATCAAGGAAGTGAACTCGGTTACGGCGTGGATCCCGTTCGTGCAGTCGACGCTGGAGAACGGCGCGCTCGGCTACCTACCGGGCAGCCACGCCATCGGTCTGCGCAAGTTCGTGAACATCTTCTTCGGCGAACCCGACAAGATCCTCGACGAGCCCGAGTTGCGCGAGATCGAGCCGGTGTTCTTGTCGGTGCCGCCGGGCTCGGTCGCCTTCCACCACGGCCTGACCGTGCACCTGGCCGGCGCCAACAACACCGACGTCGACCGGGCGGTGCACACGATCATCTTCTTCCCCGACGGCTCGACCCGCGGCTACCCGTTCCCGCACTTTTCGGTCGACCGCGGCGGCATCGAGGTCGGTCAGAAGATCGACAGTGACGCGACGCCGATCGCCTACCCGCGTCCTGCCGGCGAACCGCTGCCGCCGAAACCCAGGGTGGGCTTCGACGTCAACGAGGGCGTCGCGAACACGGGCGCGGTCCCCCGCCGCTGATCTCTAGCTCACTGCAGCGACGCCGCGGCGGCCTGGATCGCGGCGGCGACGTCGTCGCAGTCTCCCGCATCGAACGTGTGCCCGACGCCGACGGTGATCGACCGTGACGCGAGGTCTTCGGTCTGGGGGCACATTCCCATCGCGTACGCGATCTCGGTCGGGTGTTCCGCGCAATTCCACGGGCCGCCTTTGCCGCTCGCCGTGCGTTTGGCGAGGATCGACGGAGCGCTGTAGACGGGGAGGCCGTCGTACATCTGTGCGCACGGCACGCCCGCGGCGCGGAGCGCGGCGATGAACTTCTCGGCCGCATGGCGCGTCGGTGCGAACCACGAGAGGCTGGACCCGACCGCTCCCGCGGGGTCGGGTCGGCGTCGCGGTGTCAGTCCGTCGATCACACCGACGCCCTTCTCGATGGCGGCGGCGTTGGCGCGCAGGCGCGTCACGAAACCGTCGAGCTTGGTCAGCTGCACACCCGCGATCGCGCCGGCGATCTCGGTCATGCGCAGGTTCTCGCCCACGAACGGATCGCCCAGTTCGGCGCCGCGCACGTTGCCGTACTGCGTGACGAACTGGCCGCCCTGGTCCTGATAGCGCGCCGCGCGCACGCCGAGGGCGTCGTCACCCGTCACCAGCACGCCGCCTTCACCCGACGTGATGTTCTTCGCGGACTGCAGCGAGAACGCGCCGAGCGCGCCGAGCGTCCCCACCGGCCTGCCGTGATACGTCGCGCCCAGCGCTTGCGCGGCGTCTTCGAGAATCGGGATGTCGCCGGCCGCCGCCAGCAACGCGTCCATCTCGGCGGCGACGTTCTCGAGATGCACAGGCACGATCGCCGCGGTGCGCGGCGTGATCTTCGCAGCGAGGTCGCGCGGATCCATCGTCAGCGAGTCGTCGACCTCGCAGAAGACCGGGACCGCGCCCGCCGTGACGACGGCGTTCACCGTGGCGATGAACGTGAAGGCCGGCACGATGACTTCGTCACCGCAGCCGACGCCGAGCGCCGCGAGCCCGGCGCGCAACGCGGCGGTCCCGCTCGACACGGCCACGACGTGCGAAACACCGAGGCGCTGCCCGAGCGCGTCCTCGAAGGCGGCCACCGCGCTCGTCTCCCGCGTCGCGTCGTAGCGGAACAGCTTGCGCCCCTCGAGGACGGCAGTAACAGCGGCAATTTCGTCGGCGTCGAGCATGCCGATGCCGCGGCTGAGGCGGAGACGCTTCACACGTCGATCGGATCACGCGCCAGCACGGCGCGCAACCCCCACGCCGCTGCCGACTTGAATCCCGCCGGCGCCGCGCTCGGTTCGACGATCCGATGCCCTGCGACGTGGCGCGCGATGCGTGCGACCAATTCGGGATGGCGGCGGGCCAGCCCGCCGCCGATGACGACGAGCTCCGAGGTCGCCAGCGGCTCTTTTTCGATGGCGATGGCGACGGCGCGGGCGGCGCCCTCGAGGCTGGCCGCATTCAGCGGCGTCGGCAACGACCACCCGGCGGCGACGGTTTCGAGGCATCCGACTCGGCCGCAGACGCACGCCATGTCACTGTGCCCGCCGTCGTGGCCGAACAGGTTGTCGGCCACCACGCGGCCCGCGACCGCGACCGCGCCGCCGACGCCGGTGCCGAGCGAGACGTAGACGATGTCGTCGCTCTCGTCGCGCAGGGCGAGTTCCCCGAGCGCCGCGGCGTCGGCGTCGTTGAGCACCACTGCGGCCGGTGCGCCGAGTTCGAGCGCTGCGGCCGGGTCGACGTCGTACCACCCGAGGTTGGACGCGGCGACGACGCGGTTGTCGGCGACGATGCCCGGAGTGGCGATCGCCAACATCGCTCCGGCGGCGCGATGCGCGCCGTCGACGCGCACGATCGTGCCGTCGTCGGCGAAGGTCACCGTCTCGACGCCGCTGCCCCCGATCTCGACACAGGCGAGCACTACGCCACCATCCGGAACGTCTCGGCGAGCACGAGAGCTCCGGCGCCGAGCAGCGCGACGTCTTCGCCGAGCGTCGAGTACACGACCGAAAGCCGCGACAGCGAGCGCTGCCGGGCGTACCGCTCGACGCGCGTGCGGAACGTCTCGCCGCCGCCGAGCACGTCGCCGTGGAGGATGAACACTTCGAGGCTGAGTGTCTGGTTCAGGTTGGCGATGCCGATCGCCAGGTTCGACGCGTATTTGTCGAGCAGCGCTTCGGCGTCGGCGGACTCCGCGGCCAAGGCGACCAGACGCCCGCACGTCATGACGCTGGCGCCGCGCAACCCCATCGCCTTCGCCTCACGGCGCAGCCACCGCAGCGACGCGATCGTTTCCCAACAGCCGCGCAAGCCGCACGTGCAACGATCGCCGTCCAACACGACGGCGGTGTGACCGACCTCGCCGGCGATGCCCGAGCGACTGCGCACGATCTCGCCGTTGAGCACGATCCCGGCGCCGAGCCCTTCACCCGTCTGCAGGGCGGCGTAGGTGTCGAGGCCGCGACCGGCGCCGAACCACTTCTCAGCCAGCGCATGCGTGCGCGAGTCGTTGTCGATGTGCACTTTCATCGACGTGCGCGCGCTGACCCGCTCGACAATGGTGCGCCCACGTGCGCCGGGCACCTGTCCCGAACCGAGAACTTCGCCGTGCTCGGTGTCGCACACGCCGGGCACGGCGACGCCGACGCCGACCGGCGTCGAACTGCGCAGTTGCACCCGCGACACCGCGTCGGCCACGGCGCGCGCCACCGTCGTCGTGCTGTCGCGGTCCTTGAGCGCCTCGTGATGGTGATCGCGCACCGTTCCGCCGGCGTCTACGAGACAGGCGTCGACGCCCTGCACCGTCACCGACGCCGCAATGGCGAGACCCGCGCCGGGCGCAAACCACACCGGACGCGCCGGTTTGCCGATCGAACCGAGGTTGACGGGCGCGTGCTCTTCGAGAATCCCGCTGTCGATGAGCGACTGCACGATCGTGCCCATGGTGGCGCGCGTGACGCCAGCGGTCTTTGCCAGATCAGCACGCGACAGGGGGCCGCGGTCGCTCAACGCGCGCAAGACACGCGACCTGTTGAGGGCGCCGATCCTGCGCGGCGACAGCAGCGAGGACGGCGGTCCCTCTGCTCGAGACCCCGGCATACCCGGAAATGTACAGAGTTCTTGCAAACTCTGTCAGTGGTGAATGTCACGCGTTCGCCGCTACCGCCTCGTGAGCAGCTCCATCATGGCGGTGAGCTGCTTGTGCGGGTCCTTCTGGCTGCCGAGACCAGGACCGACATCGCCGAAACCGACACCGGCGTAGAACAGCGTCTTGGCGCGAATGTCGGCTTCCTCAGGCGCGAAGCCCAGTAGCTCGAAGCTCTCCTTGATCGCCGCGAACCCCAAGCGGTCGCTGGCCTCGATGGCAGCGCGGGCACGGTCGTCTGTACGGGCCCAGTCGCGCATGGCGCGCTCGATCCGCCCGAGCCGGTTGTCGTAGGAGAAGTGCACGGCGTCGGCCAGCGTCTTGTCGGGGTCTTGGCGCGCCATGGCCGTGAATTGATCGCGAAAGATGCGCGCCCCGTCCTCGTAGTGCTTGGCCATCGCCCCGAGGAAGGCGTCGAGGTCGGTGAAGTGCCAGTAGAAGCTGCCCTTGGTCACGCTCAGGCGGTCGCACAGTTTCTGGATCTTCACCCCGCCGATGCCTTCTTCACCCAGCAACTCGAGGCCGGCGCTGATCCAGTCGCTGACCGACAGGCGCGCCGTCTGTGGCGCCGTCACGCGTTCCCTTTGGGCCAGTTCGGGGGCGCGATGCCTTCGTCGAAGATGTGCAGCACGTTGGACGTCTGACCGCCTGTTGCCACCAGCACTCCATCTTGCGACCACACGTGGATCGTGCAATGACCGTACCCACCGACGGCGAGGTTGCCGTGGACTTCGAGCAGCACCCACTCGCTGTCGGCGGGCGGGCCGAAGCGCACGGAGTTGTCGAGGCTGATGCCGCCGCCGCGCTTGCCGAGTCCCGACGCGATCGAGATCGGCGCCATGTCCGCCATGAAGGCGACGGCCGCCGGCGTGGGTGGCTTGTGCGTCGACAGGCGCGCCCACATCGCCATCGCGCCCTTGGCGCGTTCTTCGTCGGGCGCCAGCGACACGTGGCGGTGCTCGACGAGCGACGCGAAGAAGTCGACCTGCATCTGCGCCAGCTGCGGCGGTCCGAAGAAGAAGCTGCTCGCCTCGTCGGGACCGGCCACGTTCGGCATCGACTGGAACTGCCCTTCGATACCGTTCTCGCGCGGGATCGCCGTCGAGCCCATCGTCGAGAACATCACTGCACCCGATTCGTCGACGCCGTTGACGTGAACCTGCTTGATGCGTTTGCCCGCCGCGTGGATCGTCGTGTCGAGGTCGATGACGGTGCCTTCACGCGGCGACGCCACGAACTGTGTGGTGGCCCACAAGATCGGCGACTGCGTCGCCACTTCCATCGCCGTGACCGCCGCCGCGATCGCGCAGCCGCCGTACAGCGCGCCGTCAGGCCGGCAGTTGCGGCGCTCGATCACGAACTTTCCGTGACCGGATTCGTCGAACTGGATCGGGACGAGGTCGAGGTCGCCCGGGCGTGGATAGCTCATAAGAACGAACTGGCACCGGCGTGAGCGGGACCCCCCCGAATACCGCCCACGCCGGTTGCCAAACCGTTAGATGCGCTCGATGACGGTGCCGGAACCGAGTCCGCCACCGCAGCACATCGTGATCATCGCCCGAGTGCCGTCGCGGCGCTCGAGTTCGTGCAGCGCCGTCGTGATGAGGCGCGCGCCCGTCGCACCGACGGGGTGGCCGATGGCGATCGCTCCGCCGTTCACGTTGACGCGGTCGTGGTCGGGCTTGCACTCCTTCTCCCACGCCAGCACGACGGAGGCGAACGCCTCGTTGACCTCGAACAGGTCGAAGTCGCTCATTGCCATGCCGGTCTTGGAGAGCAGCTTCTCGGTCGCGTCGATGGGACCGGTCAGCATCAGGACGGGATCCACGCCCACCAAGCACTGCGCGACCACGCGAGCGCGCGGCGTCAGGCCGAGTTCCTTCGCCTTGCGCTCCGTCGTCATGATGATGGCGGCGGCGCCGTCGGAGATCTGCGAAGACGTGCCGGCGGTGTGGACGCCGTTTTCGCGTGCGACCGGCTTGAGCGTGGAGAGCTTTTCGAGACTCGTCTCGCGCAGGCCTTCGTCCTTGCCGACGACCTGCGTCTCGCCGGTGTCGTTGCCTTCGGCGTCGAAGATCGCGGCCGTGATCGGCAGGACCTCACGCTCGTAGCGGCCCTCGGCCCACGCCTGGATCGCCTTCTGCTGGCTCTCGAGACCGAACTGGTCCGTGTCCTGGCGAGAGATGCCCCACTTCTCGGCGATGCGCTCCGCGCCCTCGAACTGCGAGGTGCCTTCGTACGGATACTTCGACGAGAACGGCATGCCCGGACCCGATCGGGCGGCCGCGCCGAGCCCGACTCGGCTCATCGACTCGACGCCGCATGACATCACGACCTCGACTGCGCCGCTGGCGAGCAGGCCGGCGGCGAGGTTGGTCGCCTGCTGGCTCGAGCCGCACTGGGCGTCGACGGTGGTGGCCGCGGTCGTGAGCGGGAGACCCGCCGTAAGCCACGCGCCGCGTGCGATGTTGAACGTCTGCTCGCCGACCTGGCTCACGCAGCCGCCGACCACTTGGTCGATGGCCGCGGGATCGATGCCGGCTCGCTTGATGGCCTCGGCCTGCACCGCGCCGAGAAGGTCGATGGGGTGCACCGTCGACAGACCGCCCGCACGCCGACCTAGCGGCGAACGGACGGCCTCGACGATGACAACGTCGTTGTCAGACATCTGCGTTAGTCCGAGGTGACTTCCTTGATCCGCTTCTGCAGCGCTTCGGCGGCAGCCGGATCGGGGTTGGCGCCACCCTGCATGGCCATGAGCTTGGTCATGTCGCCTTCGACCTTGATCTTGCCGCTCATGAAGGCCTGCATCGCGGCCTGCTGGTTGCCGTTGATGAACATGTCCTTGGCCACGTCGTACGGAAGCGTCAGCTTCGTCGGCGCGCCCTCGAGCAGGCCGGGGTTGAACTGGCCGCCGGCGACGTGCAGTTCCTTGTCACCTTCCGGGCCGCCGGTGATGACCATGTTGATCTCAGCCGTGGGGGGCATCATGCCGCCGCCGCCGGCCTCTTCAGCGATGGCCTTGACTTCCTCGAGCCAGGCGTCGGAAAGGAATGGGTTGGGCATTTCGATCTCCCTCAGAGACGGTTTGAAGATCGGGACCATACCCTACGGAATGGTCTGGTGCTACGGCCACGGCTTGCCGCCAATCCGGGGTTAGCGGCGCTGGTAGTTCGCGGGACGCTTCTGGAGGAACGCGGTGATCGCTTCGCGCTGGTCCTCGGCGTAGGACGACAGGATCTGCGTGCGGTTCTCGAGGTCGATGGCCGCCTGGAACGACGGGATCTCGCGGCTGGCCCACGACGCTTCCTTGGTCATCCACACGCCGAACGGCGAGTTCGCGCAGATCTGGGACGCGATGTTGAGCGCGGCGTTGACGGTCTCGCCGTCGGGGACGACTTCGCTGACGAGTCCGTACTTGTCGGCCTCCTCCGCAGTGATCAGCCGGCCAGTCAACATCATCTCGGTGGCGCGCGACGCGCCGATGAGGCGCGGCAGCAACCACGACACGCCGACGTCGCAGCCCGAAAGTCCGATCCGCACGAACGCGACGTTGAAACGCGCGCTCTCGGAGCACACGCGCACGTCCGACGCCAACGCCAGCGCGAGACCGCCACCGGCACACGGTCCGTTGACCGCCGCGATGACGGGCTGGCGCAGCGCGCGCAACCGCGGCATCACGTTGGCGATGTACTGCTGCACTGCCAGTCCGGCGGCGGGTCCGCCCCACCCCTTCTGGCGCGGCGCGCTGCCAAAGCCGGTGAGATCGAGGCCGGCGCAGAATCCGCGCCCCATGCCGGTAAGGATGACGACGCGGCACTCCGGATCGTCCTCGATCTCGTCGCAGCGTTCGTACAGCCGCCGGATCAGCTCCTCGTTCATAGCGTTGAGCTTGTCGGGACGGTTCAGCGTGAGCTGAGTGATCTCCGGGGTGAGTTTTTCAAGCAGGACGGTGTCGGCCATGGCGAACGTTGCCATAGCGGTGCATCGTCTGCGTGACCGACTGCTCGCGCACCCACCGCAGCATTTCGATGCGCCCGACCGACGACACCGGCGCGTCGTCGACGGCGATGCCGTGCTCGTCGCACGCGGCGTAGATCGTGTCGGCGACGCCACCGACCACGCGCACCTTGCCGGCGCGCAGGTTGCGCACGCGCGCGATGAACTCGTCGTCGCTGTCGCGTGCGATCACCAGCGTGACGCCGGCAACTTTCGCCGCGAGCTGACAGCGCTGCACGTCGCGTTCAGTCGCGCCCTCGCCGACCCGCACGACGACGGGGCGGTGGTACGGCACGTAGCGGAACACGTTCGACTCCGCGGTCAGCCCCGACTGGTCGTGGTCGACCGCGAAGTGCAGCGCCCACGCGGCGGCGTAGTCAGGCGCGCGGGACGCGTCGTCGTCGCGCCAGCGCCCCATCGAGGCCACGTAGTTCGGACCGCCCGCCTTCGCGCCGGCACCCATCGCGGAGCGCTTCCACCCGCCAAACGGTTGGCGGCGCACGATCGCGCCGGTGATGGCGCGATTCACGTAGAGATTGCCGGCGTCGACGCGGTCGGTCCATCGCGCCACTTCGGCAGGGTCGAGCGACTGCAGCCCCGCCGTCAGGCCGAAGGGCGTGGCGTTCTGCATGCGAACGGCGTCGTCGAGATCCTTCGCCCGCATGAGGCCGAGCACCGGCCCGAAGCACTCCGCGGTGTGGAACCACGACCCATCGCGCACGCCGAGCTTCACGCCCGGCGTCCACGTGCGCGTCCCGATCTGGCGCGGCGCGACCAGCCACGACTCGTCGGCGTCGAGGCGCGTGAACGCTCGCAACAACGGACCGCTCGCCGGTTCGATCAGTGGGCCGACGGTCGTGTCGACATCGGTCGCGCTGCCGACGCGCAGCGAACGCACGGCGTCGGCAAGCCGCTCGAGGAACCGGGTGTCGTCGTACACGGACGCCTCGAGGATCCCGAGGCTCGCCGCCGAACACTTCTGCCCCGCGTGCCCGAACGCCGAGCGAACGAGATCGCGGATCGCACCGTCGAGGTCGGCCGCCGCGGTGACGACGATGGCGTTCTTGCCGCTCGTCTCCGCGTGCAGCGCCAGCCGCGGCTTCCACGAGCGGAACAGCCGCGCCGTGTCCCACGACCCCGTGAGCACGACGGCGTCGACGTCGTCATGGGTGATCAGTCGTTGCCCGGCCTCGTCGTCGTCACACGGCAGGAATTGGACGACGTCGGCCGGGACACCGCCGCGGACGCAATGCTCGACGATCGTCGACGCGACGAGACGCGTCTGCGGCGCCGGCTTGAGGATGACGGATGCGCCGGCGGCGAGCGCGGCGAGCACGCCGCCGGCGGGGATGGCGTAGGGGAAGTTCCACGGCGACGCCACCGCAACAACTCGATACGGCTCGAAGGTCGCGCCGTGTGTGGTCTCACAAGCCGAAGACGCGTAGTACCGCGCAAAGTCGATCGCCTCCGACACTTCGGTGTCGCCTTCGGCCACGGTTTTGCCCGCAGTGTGGGCCATGGTGGCGATGGTGTCGCCGCGGTGTACCGCCATCTCGTGCGCGACGCGGCGCAGGATCGCGGCGCGTCCTTCCGCGCCGAGCGCGCGCCAATCGTGCGCGGCGGTGCGGGCCCGCGCGACGGCGGCGTCGACATCGGCGACCGTGGGCGTGGGCCACCCCTCCGGGCACGGATCGGTCCAGTGCGCCAGGTGGTCGTTGATCCAGCGCCGGTTGACAGCCGACGTGAAGTCGGTGTCGGGCTCGTTGCGGAACTCGGTCGACGGGTCGGGCTCGTGCGGCGCCAATCGGTCTTGATGCCGGCGCGGACGCGGCGGCGCGAGGTGACGCGCGGCGACAGCGGCGCGGAAGCGTTGTTCTTCGACGCGGAACTCGTCGGAGCCCGGCGTCATCGAGAACAAGGCGTGCAGGAAGTTCTCGGGTGCGGCGTTCTCGTCGAGCCGGCGCGCCAAGTACGCGACCGCTGGTTCGAGGTCGCCCTCGCGCGTCGCCGGCCCGTAGAGCAACAGACCGCCGGCGGCCTGCGCCACCGCCGCCGACTGCGGAGGCGCCATGCCTTCCAGCATCTCGATCTCGAGTCGGTCTTCGGCGCCGTAGTGCTCGCGTAATGTCAGCGCCCAGGCGACGTCGAACAAGTTGTGCGACGCCACACCGATGCGCACGGCGTCGGCGTATTGCGGACGGAGCAGCGCGTCGAGCATGCGTTTGTAGTTGGCGTCGACGTCGGCCTTGTTGTCGAACGGCGCGCTGACCCACCCGTGCATCTCCGCGTCGACGTGTTCCATCGCGAGGTTCGCGCCCTTGACGATGCGGATCTTGATGCGACCCCCGCCGCGCGCGCGGCGCGCCGTTGCCCACTCACACAGCTCGACGAGCACGGCGTACGAGTCGGGGAGATACGCCTGCAGCACGATGCCGGCGTCGAGATTCCGGAACTCCTCCTCGTCGAGCACGGCGCGAAACGCCGCAACCGTGAGGTGCAGATCGCGGTACTCCTCCATGTCGAGGTTGACGAACTTGCTCGGCATCGCGGCGCGGTACAGCTCGCGCAGCCGCTCCGCGATGCGATCAACGCTGCGGTTGAACGACAGCGGGTCGAGCTGCGAACAGATCGACGAGATTTTCACGGACACGTAGTCGACGTGATCGCGACCCAACAGCTCGATCACGTCGGCGACGCGCTGTCGCGCTTCGTCTTCACCGAGGATCGCCTCGCCCAACAGGTTGACGTTCATGTGGATGTGCGCGGCCTCGTAGCCGTGCACCCGCGACGCCAGCTTCGGCTCGTCCGCCGGCAAGAGCACCGTCGACGTTTCGCGCCGCACGCGCGACGCCACCATCGGCATGACGACACGGGGTACGACGCGGGCAGCCGCCGCACCCGTCTTCAGCATCAGACGGTCGAGCGGTCCGAGGAACGGCGGCATTCCCTCGTGTACGACCTCGCGCAAGCGCGCCGCAGCGCGCCGCGTGTCGTGGATGCGCAGCACTTCGTCGGCGAGTTCGAGCGTGAAGCCACGCGAATCGTCATCGGCGAGCATCCGCGCCAGCCGCTTGCGGTGCCGGCGCTGTGCGCGTGTCTCAGTGGCTTGCGCGGCCTCGAGGAGTCTCGCCGCCAGCGCGACGGCGGCTTCGACGAGAACCGGGTCACGGTTCACGGACCCAGATGACGATGACGCAATGCGGCGAGCGATTCTTCGATTCTGTCAAGACCCCACGTGAGCTCGTCCTCGGTGATGGTGAGCGGCGGCGACAACCGCAACGTCTGGCCGTGGGTGTCCTTCGACAGCACGCCGCGCGTGATCAGTTCCTCGGCCATACCTCGTCCGGTACCCATTTCCTCGGACAAGTCGATGCCCGCCCACAGCCCGCGCACGCGCACGGCGTCGATACCGAAGCCGATCATCTTCGTGAGGCGCGCCCGGACGACCGTCTCCAGCGCCGCCGCACGCGCGAACAGCGATCCGTCACGAACGAGATCGATCACCGCGAGACCAACCGCACACGCCAGCGGGTTGCCGCCGAACGTCGAACCGTGCGACCCCGGCGTCAGGACGCCGAGGATGTCCCAGTCCGCCACGACGGCCGACAGCGGCACGATGCCGCCACCGAGGGCCTTGCCCAGGATGTACATGTCGGGCACGACGCCTTCGTGGTCGCAGGCGAACATCTTGCCGGTGCGGCCGAACCCCGACTGCACTTCGTCGGCGATCATGAGGATGTTGTAGGTGCGACACAGCTCGCGCACGCCGGTGAGGAAGCCGTCGGGCGGGATGACGACGCCCGCCTCGCCCTGCACGGGTTCGATCAACACCGCGGCGACGGTGTCGTCGATGGCGGCAGCGACGGCGTCGAGATCGCCGTAGCGGACGCGGCGGAACCCTGGAGTGAACGGGCCGAACCCGTCCTTCGATTCGGCGTCGGACGAGAAGCCGACGATCGTCGTCGTGCGGCCGTGGAAGTTGTGGTCGAACACGATGATCGTTGCGGAGTTCTGCGCGATGCCTTTGCGCTCGTACCCCCAGCGGCGCGCCACCTTGATCGCGGTCTCCACCGCTTCGGCACCGGTGTTCATCGGTACGACCGCTTCCTTGCCGCAGAGCGCCGCCAGCTCGGCGACGAACGGGCCGAGCGTGTCGTTGCTGAAGGCGCGCGCGGTGAGCGTGAGCTTGTCGAGCTGCGCGTGCGCGGCGGCCACGAGCGCGGGATGCCGATGGCCGAAATTCAGCGCCGAGTAACCCGACAGCATGTCCAGGTAACGATCCCCGCTGGTGTCGAAGACCCAGCACCCTTCGCCGCGGCTGAGCGTGACCGGCAGCGGCTTGTAGTTGTGGGCGGCGTGCTGCCACTCGAGATCCGTGGGGGCTGCCAGTAGGTCAGTCATCGCTGCCTCCGAAGCTCGAGGGTGCAGCACTTCACGCTGCCGCCCGCCTTGCGCAACTCGCTGGTGTCGATCGGGACGGGGTCGTAACCGTGCGACCGCAACGACTCGATGAATCCCGTCGCCTGCGCCGACACGATCACGTGGTGGCCGTCGCTCATGGCGTTGCACCCGAACGCCTCGGCGTCACGCTCCTCGACGATGAGGGCGTGCGGGAATCGCTGTTGCAGCACGTCACGGGAGTTGGCGTCGAACGCGCCGGGGAAGTACGCGACGTTGTCGTCGCGCAGCACGGCCATCGCCGTATCGAGGTGGTAGAAGCGCGGGTCCACAAGACGCAGGCTGACGACCGGCACGTGCATCTGCGCGCGCAGTTCGTCGTGCGCCGCGATGTCGGTGCGGAAGCCGTAGCCCGCGAACACGGTGTCACCGACGACGGCGAAGTCGCCCTCGCCCTCGTTGATTTCCGTGGCGCGCACGACGTGATCGAACCCGTGGTCGCGGAACCATTGCGCGTACGGCGCCTCCTCGCCTTGGCGTTCCGCGAAGCGGAACTTGGCGGCGTACACGCGGCCGTCGACGACGAGGCCGCTGTTGGCGGCGAACACCATGTCGGGCAGGCCGAGAACGGGCTCGACGAGCTCGACCGTGTGACCGAGCGCCTCGTACGTGCGCACGATGGTTTCCCACTGGCGCGTCGCGACGCGCCGGTCCACCGGAACGCCCGCGTGCATCCACGGGTTGATCTCGTAGGAAACGGCGAAGTAGTCGGGACGGCACATCAGCACGTGACGGGGGCGGTACGCCTCACCGGGGTCACTGCATCGCTCCGCGAGCGAACTCATCACCATGCATTGAAAGTACGGACGGCGCGGTACAAATACAACGGGTACAAGTTGCGTTCCACGCAATAAACTTGTGCTGTGACGCTACGTGACGAAATAGACCGCTCCATTGTGTCGCTTCTGGTGCAAGATTCGCGACGGAGCTTCGGTGACATCGGCGAGCACGTCGGGTTGTCAGCGCCCGCCGTGAAGCGCCGCGTCGACCGCCTCGAGGACACCGGCGTCATCCTCGGATACACGGCGCGCATCGACCGCAACGTCGAAGGCAAGGTGACCGAGACGTTCGTCGAGCTCTACTGCTCGGGTCGCACTGCCCCGTCCGACATCAAAGAGATCGTGGCGCCGTTCGATCAGGTCGTCGAAGCGTTCACCGTGAGCGGCGAGGCCGACGCGCTGCTGATGCTGCGCACGCGCGACATCGCCGAGTTAGAAGAGGTGCTCGAGCGGATCCGCAACAACCAGCACGTCGACCGCACGAAGACGATCATCGTGTTGTCGCGTTTGTTGGACCGCAGTTAGCGCTTCGCGGCCTTCTTCGCCGGGGCCTTCTTGGCCGTCGACTTCGCGGGGGCTGTCTTCGCGGGCGACGACTTCTTCGCCGCCGCTTTCTTCGCGGGCGCTGACTTCTTCGCAGTCGACTGCTTCGCCGCAGCCTTCTTGGCGGGCGCCGCGTTTTTCGCCGGCGACTTCTTCGCGGCCGACTTCTTCGCGGGCGACTTCTTCGCGCTCGCCTTCGTAGGCGTTGGAGCCTGCTTCGTCACCGTTTGCTTGCTCGAGGCCGGCTTCGCCGCGGTCTTCGTCACGGCGCGCACGCTCTCGGCCTGGGCACTAGCGAGCCGCAGCCCCTCGGCGGGCGCCGCTTGTTCGGTCTCGCGCAACAACTCGGCGGCGGGCGGCGTGTACACGTCGACGTCGTCCGGTTGCGGTTTTTCGGTCTCCGGCGCCACCTTCTTCAGCAGGCGTCGCAGCGGGCCGTCTTTTTGTTTGGTTGCAGGCACCGCGTCGCCATACCCGCTATTCGACGGTCCATGCCTAATGCGAAGACGAAGGCTTCCGGTTCGCCTGCATCATGGGCCGCAGGATTGCTCCGGCTGCAGTGTTCTCGGCGTCGTCCGCTTCGTCGACCGCCGGCGGCGTCTCGCGCTTCGGCGGAGTCGCCGTCGGTTTTTGCGGCGTGATCGCAGCCTCGATGTGGCGCGTCTGCGTCCGCTTCCCGCTCTCCGCCTCGCGCTCGGCTTCGAGTTCCGCGATCGTTTCCATGTCGCGCTTGCGCCGTTCCGCCAGAGGCATCATCGGCCGGAGGATCGCGCCGGCCGCTGAGTTCTGCGTGTCGTCGTTCGCTTCCCTCTCGTCTCGCTCGTTCACAGCCATGTGGCTGCAATACCCGCTAGTGCGGCGATGCGTTCACCAAAGTCGAGGTGACATCGCCGGCGATCGTCGAGCCGAACGGACCCGTGCCGTGCACGACCTCGTGGCTGTAGGTAGGGACGCGCAACGCCGGAGCCCAATGTTGCGTATCGCTCACATTCACGTCGATGCCGTTGCCGCTGACGTGCAACGTCGAGGCCACGACGACGACTTCGAACGAGCGTCCGCTCACGCTGTCGTTCTGGTGCCCGGTGATACTCCCCGAGAAGTCGGCGGCGAACCCGTTGTCGCACGCGGCGTGACCGCTGAAGGTCTTGCCGGTAGTCGGCGGCCACGGTGGCGCTGGGACCGGCGTCGCGAACGTGCACGTGATGACGAGACCCTGCTGCTTCAGCACGACGCGGGTGATGTGCGGACCGTCTGAACCGAAGGTGAAGTACAGGTCACCCTCGCTCTGTGGGTCCGCGTGGCGCGCGAACACTTGTGAAGGGCCCGTGCCTTCCACCACCAGCGTGCCGCTCGGCGGGACGCTGCCCTGGTTGGTCGAGCCTGATTGCGCGTAGTCGTACGTGCCCGGCGCCGCCGGAGCAGGCGCGGCGTTCGAGTCCGCGTTCCCCGGAGACGACGACGCAGCGCCCGAGGCCCGGTGCTGGGTCGAGGTGGTCGTGGCCGAAGGCGCGAGCTGTGACGTGGTCGCGTCGTCACCGGCGATAGACGAAGACGTCGTGGTGCGCTTGGGCTTCACGGTGCTGGCCTTGTGATCGCTCTTGCTGCCGCCGCACCCCGCGGCAAGCAACGCGAGCGCGAAAACGACGACGACGAACTTCCGGGGCATGCCCACAGCTTGCCAGGCTGCTTGCCGCAGGCAGCATCGCTGTGTCACTGTTACATCTTGATGCTCACTGTTACATCAGAAGCGGCCACGGATGCGACAACGGAGCGCATCCTCGACGCGGCGTACGAGGAGTTGTTGCACTTCGGCGTCAAAGGGGTGAGCGTCGAAGACATCGCCAAGCGCGTCGGCGTGGCACGGATAACGATCTATCGCCGGTTCGCCAACAAGGACGCACTGCTCGCTTCGGTCGCACTGCGCGAAGCCCGACGCCTGCTTGCCCGCGTCGACGCCGCGATCGACAAACAGTCGAGCCCCGAGGATCAACTCGTCGAAGGCTTCGTCGTGGCGCTGCAGTCGGTCCGCAACCATCCGATCGTGAAGCGCACACTGTCGAGCGAGCCCGATCTCGTGACGGGATTCTTATCGTCGCACGCCGCAGCGATCATTGCGCTGCCCCGGGACTACCTCGCGGCCCGCATCGCCGCCATGCGGCCCGGTTTCGACGCGCGTCCCGTCGCCGAGTTGATCGTGCGCCTCACTGCGACGTTCGTGCTGCTGCCCGACAGCGTCATCCGCTTGAAGACCGGCGACGACGTGCGCACCTTTGCGCGCACGTTCCTCTTCCCCATGGTGGTGGACGCATGACCAGAACGCTCGTCGAGCGACGCGCCTCGGACCTCCGCCTCCTCGGCGCCGCCGGGTACGCGCTGGCGCTACAGATCGGACACCCGACGGTCGCGGCCGGCGTACGCGACCACTCCAACTTCACCGTCGACCCGTGGGGTCGCTTCTTCGGCACGGTCGACTTCGTCAACCTGCTCGTGTACGGGTCACCGGAACAGACGGCGGCGGCGACGCGCAACCTGCGCGCCATGCACGCGCGCATTCGCGGCACCGATGCGCACGGCCAGAAATATTCAGCGCTCGAACCCCACGCGTATGCGTGGGTGCACGCCACGCTCGCCGAGGCGCTCGTGCGCGGCCACCGCATCTTCGGCTCGCCGTTCACGCGCGACGAGAAGGAACAGTTCTGGCGCGAGTGGCTGGAGCTCGGACATCTGTTGGGCGTGCGCGACGGTGACCTGCCTCCGACGTGGAGCGAGTTGCAGGTTTACGTGCAGCACACGATCGAACACGTCCTCGAATACAACGAGCTCGTCGACGTCGTGCAGAACACCGCATCGCACGCCACCGGCGGCTCACCGCTGCGGTGGCTCCCGCCGCGCGCGTGGGCCATGGCCGGCGTCCCGCTCGGCCGCTACGTCGCGTTCCTCGGCCGCGGGACGATGGGCCGCGAGTTGCGCGCGAAGTACCGCATCGCGTGGGGGCCGCGGCAACAGCGCACGTTCGCCGCCATCGCCGCCGCGCATCGCGCGTCGAGCCCCGTGCTGCCGCCGGTCCTGCGCCACGTCGGCCCGACGATTCTGCGCGCGCGGCGACGCGAAGTGCTCGCCGGGCCGTTCGCCGCATGATCGAGGACTTCCGCGGTCCGTACGCCGGCGGACCTCCGCCGTCGGCGCTCGAGATCGACGCCCCCGACGTCACGCACATCGGCTGGCGCGACCTCGCGCGCGCCGTGGCGGTGCAGGCGACGATCGCGTGGTGCGTCGCGCGCGCCGTTGCGGCGTGGGTCATCCATCGGCGCGGCCGCACCGTCGTGCGCGCGGCGTGCGACGGTTTGGTCGACGCCTTCGAGAAGCTCGGCCCGACCTTTGTGAAAGCCGGCCAGCTCATCACTTCGTCGCCCGGCGTGTTCCCGGCTCCGCTCGCCGACGCCTGCAAGCGCTGCCTCGACGAGGTGCCTCCCTTCCCTGCCGACCAAGTGCGAAAGGTGATCAGCGAAGACCTGGGACACGAACCTCACGCGCTGTTCTTGAAGTTCGAGGAGACGCCGCTGGCGAGCGCGTCGATCGCGCAGGTGCACGCGGTCGTGCTGCCCGATGGACGTGAGGCCGTGCTGAAGATCCAGCGGCCCGGCGTGCGCCGCACCATGAACAGCGACCTGCGCAACCTGTACTTCATCGCTCGCCTCGCCGAGCGCACGAAGCTCGGCAAGCGGCTGCAACCGACCAAGTTCGTCGAGGACATGCACCTGGTGTCGAACCAGGAGGTCAACTGCGCGCTCGAAGCCCACCGCCAAACGCGCTACCGCGACCACATCGACGACTACGGCGACAACCCCGACATCACCGCGCCCGAGGTGTACTGGAACTACTGCGGGCCGCGCGTCATCTGCATGGAGCGGATGTACGGCGTGCCCATCGACTCCTTCGACGTGTTCGCGCGCCGCGGCATCGACGGCGAACTGTTGTTGCGCAAAGGGATGAAGGTTGCCTTCGAAGCGATGCTCGTCCACGGGCCATTCCACGGCGACGTCCACGCCGGCAACATCTGGGTGCTCGACGACGGGCGCGCCGCGTACCTCGACTTCGGGTTGATGGGCGAACTGCCGGACCGGTGGAAGTCGTTGATGATCGACCTGCTGAAGACCGTGCAGGTCGACAACGACTGGGCGCGGGTCGTGCGCAACTACAAGGACGTGGGCGTGTTGTCCGAAGACGTCGGCCCCGACGACGAGGTCGGCGCTCGCCTGCAAATGGTGATGGAGCCGATGTTCCTCCAGGCAGCGGGTTCCGTCGACCTCGGCGCCGTCATGAAGCAGCAGATCGACCTCGCGGAATCCATGGGAGCGAAGGCTCCGCAAGAGCTGATGCTCGTCTCGAAGCAGGTGTTCTACTTCGAGCGCTACGTCAAGGGACTGGCCCCCGACTACCAGATGATGAGCGACCTCTACCTGACCAAGAACGTCATCCCCGAAGCGAAGAAAGTCGCCGCGGAACGCGGCGTGAGCTTCCCGACCTAGCGAGTTCGTCTACGCGGGTCGCACTACGAGCCAGCGGATCCCCTCCGCATCGAGCACGGGCGGCAGTACGCCGGCTGCGGACTCGGGCGAGAGCCACACGACGGCGCCGAGAGTCAACGCCGCGGCGCACGCTTCGAGGTTCAAGAGATTCAGCCGGTCGTGGCGGGCGGCGAGCTCGGCCATCAAGGGCACCGCCATGCGGGCATCCGGAAGCCCGATGTCCTCGCGAAGGCGCAGGAGCGCGCCGATCGCCGCCCCTCTCTCGGTCAGGCCGAATTGCTCAAAGGGTCCTGACAACCGTCCGGCGCCGCCGACCACGGCGGCACGACACGCGCGGTAATACCAGTACGCGGTCGTGAACAGACCGCCGTGACGCCGGCGGGTCGGGAGCCCGGCGAGCAGCTCCGTTATGAGGAGCCAGTCATCCAGAACTACAGGAGGCGCGGCCACTCAGTCGTACTGATCGACCAGGTCCGGATCGTCGAGCGCTTCGACTCCGTCCTGGTAGTGCTCCTTTAGGACTCGCCACAGTTCAGCTTTGGCGACGTCGATACCGCCCGGGATGATGAGGGCCGACCCACCCATGTCGATGATCCCAACTTCTCCACCATCGGCGATGCCCCACCGGTGACGTAACTCCGCGGGCAGGGTGGTCTGCCCACGATGCGACACCTTGGCGTTAACGGCGGAAGCCACGCATGCATTGTAAGAGACCACGCTGTACAAGGCAACGGACGAGTCCGAAGGATCAGTAAGCGGGTAATAGCCTCTGTCGCCCTATGACGCTTGCAGTCCACAACCCGGCGACCGGCGAGCAACTGACTGAGGTCGCGACGTTCGACGTCGAGGACGTGCCGGCGATCGTCGGTCGCGCTGACGCCGCGCAGAAACAGTGGGCGAAGGTGCCGCCGCGTGAACGCGGCGAAATTCTGCGGGCGTGCTGGAAGGCGATGCTCGACAACGAGGACTATCTCGCCCGGTTGATCACCAGCGAGAACGGCAAGCCGATTGCCGACGGTCACGCGGAGGTGAAGTACGCGGCGGAGTTCTTCCGTTGGAACTCCGAAGAAGCGGTGCGCCTCGACGGCGACGTAGGCGTGCTGCCGAACGGCACTGGGCGCAAGATCGTGCTGCGCCAGCCGATCGGCGTCGTGCTGGCGGTCACGCCGTGGAACTTCCCGGCGGCGATGCTGACGCGCAAACTCGCGCCCGCCCTCGCGGCGGGTTGTGCGGTAATCGCCAAGCCGGCGTCGCTGACACCGATCACCGCGGTGCGCCTCGTCGACATCTTCAAGGACACCGGACTCCCCGCGGACGTCTTCCAGGTGATCCCCACGACGAACACCGGCGGCGTGGTGAAGGCGTGCCTCGAGCAGGGCCCGGTGCGCAAGCTGTCGTTCACGGGTTCGACGGAGGTCGGCGCCAAGCTCATCGAACAGGCCGCGCCGCGTGTCGTCAGTTGCGCGATGGAGCTCGGCGGCAATGCGCCGTTCCTCGTTCTGGGCGACGCCGACGTCGACGCGGCGATCGACGCCGCGCTCGTGGCCAAGCTGCGCCACAACAGCCAGACGTGCACCGCCGCGAACCGCTTCTACGTCGCCGAGCCGCTGGTCGACGCCTTCACCGATGCACTCGTGGCGCGGTTCGAGAAGCTCGTCGTCGGCAACGGCATGGAAGCGGGCACCGACGTCGGCCCGCTCATCGACGACAAGTCACTCAGCAAGGTCGACGAGTTGGTGCGCAGCGCGCTCGACGCCGGGGCGACGGCTGCCACCGGCGGTGCGCGCCTGACCGATCGCAAGGGCACGTTCTTCGCTCCGACCGTCCTCACGGGCGTCGCGCCCGACAACCCGATCCTGCGCGAGGAGATATTCGGCCCGGTCGCGCCGATCGTCGCCGTGCCTGACGACGATGAACGCATGCTCGAGCTCGCCAACGACTGCGACGTCGGTCTCGCCGGATACGTCACCGGGGGCGACTTCGCGCGCGCCCTGTCGGTCGCGGAACGGCTCGAGGTCGGAATGGTCGGTGTGAACCGCGGCATCGTGTCGGATCCGTCGACGCCGTTCGGCGGAGTGAAGGCTTCCGGTATCGGCCGGGAAGGCGGGCACGAAGGCGTGCTGGCGTTCACCGAAGCCAAGCTCATCGCCACCGAGTGGACGCGGTAGTCCTCACCGCGCAAGACGCGGAGCTACTGCAGTCGCGTATCGCCGGCGCGCTGTTGCGTGACGGCGCGCGTGCCGGCGACCGCGTCGCCTTCATCCCGAGCGATCCCGGCCTCACGGCGCCACGCCTGTGCTTCGTGTTGGGAGCGCTGCGCGTCGGCATCGTCCCCGTCGTGCTCAACGCGCTGTTGACCGACCACGAGCGCGACGCACTCGTCGCCGACGCGCAACCGGCGCGGGTGCTCACCGACGCCGACCTCGTGGAAGGCCCCGCCGCAGAACTGGCACCGGTGCCGCTCGCGCGCCCGATGCTCTACACGTCGGGCACGACCGGCGTCCCGAAGGGCGTGTGGTCGGGAGTGCTGGACGAGACCGACGCGCAGGCATTGCAGCAAGAGGAAAACGAACAGTGGGGCTTCACCGCCGACGACGTGCACCTGGTGTGCGGCAACGTGCATCACTCGGCACCGGTGCGCTTCGCCACCGGAACGCTGCTCGCCGGCGGCACGGTCGTACTGCCCGGCAAGTTCGACGCACCGACGCAGTTGCGCGCCGTCGAAGCGCACAAGCCGACGTCGAGCTTCATGGCGCCGGTGCACTTGCATCGTCTGCTCGACCTCGCCGGCGACGACCCGTCCACGTTCCGCTCCTTCCGCCTGCTGTGCCACGCCGGCGCTCCGACGAGCGACGCCGTCAAGCGTCGCGCCATCGCGGCGCTTCCCGCCGACAGCGTGTGGGAGTTCTACGGCGCGACCGAGTGCCAGTTCACCGCGTGCTCGAGCGACGAGTGGCTGGCACGTCCCGGCACCGTCGGGCGCGCTCGCGCCGGGCGGACGCTGCGCGTCGACGCCGACAACACGATCTGGTGCACCCCGCCGCCCTACGCCCGCTTCACGTACTGGAACGATCCCGCGAAGACCGCGGCGGCGTGGAACGGCGACGAGTTCACGGTCGGGGACCTCGGGCGCATCGACGACGACGGGTTTCTGTTCCTCGACGGACGGCGCGACGACCTGATCATCTCCGGCGGCGTCAACGTCTACCCCGCGGAGATCGAACGCGTGCTCCTCGCCGTCAAGGGCGTCAACGACGCCGCCGTCTTCCCGCGCGAGGACGACAACTGGGGCCAGCGCGTGTGCGCGGTCTACGTCGGCGACGCAACGTGCGACGTCGTCACGCAGCAGCTCCGGGCGCGGCTCGCCGGTTACAAGAACCCGAAGGAGATAACGCGCGTCGAGGAGATCCCGCGCAGCGCCAACGGCAAGATCCGCCGGTCACGGCTCGCGACCGACCTCGGGCTGGACTAGGCCGCCGTTACGGCTCGAGCCCGAAGACGGCTTGGCGGATCAGCTTGATCGTGTGGTCGAGCACTTCGATCGCCCTGACCACCAACTCACGCGTTTCCCGATCCGTGGAGCGGTTGTACAGCCGCGACAGCGTGAGCCCCGCGTTGTAGAGCTCGTTGATCGCCGACGAGTTGAGCTCTTCGGCGATGCGCGCCTGGTCGTTGATGCGCTCGATCACCGCGCCGCGGCGCCGGTCGAGGTCGCCCTCGAGCATGGCGGTGGCCTGGTCGGTGAAGGCGCGGATCAGTTCGCGCTCGTGCTCTTCGAAGTCGGCGCGCCCCTCGAGGCGCATCACCGCCAGTGCGCCGTCGGGGCCTGCGACGTGCAGCGGCACCAGCACTGCCGGTCCGGGGTTGCCGCCCGGCAGCGGCGGCTGCGTCGGGTATTTCGCCGACAGGTTCTCGACTCCGAGCGTTTCACCCGTGCGCATCACCCGGTCGACGGTCGTGCCGTCGGCGCGAAACCGGACACCGCGGTACAACTCGGCGTCGACGCCCTCGGCGGCCAGCACCTCGAGATGGCCGTCGGGCAGTCGCAGCGCGAGGGCAGCGATGTCGGCGTCGACGAGCTCTCGCAAGGACGACACGATCGACTCCAAGACTTCGTCACGCTCGGCGCCGCTGACGATGGTGTTGGCGACCCGGCCAAAGGCCGCCACGACTGCGTCAGGTGTTGAACGAACGGACATCGAATCCTTTGGCCCCAGCCCGGCCCAATGAGTTATCACATTTCGCAATTCATCACATGGATGTTCATGCGCTATGGCAGCAGATCAAAGCGCCCGTCGGGCAGCGCGCGGGACTCACTCAGCCCGAAAATGGCCTGCCGGATCAGCTTGATGGCGTTGTCGAGCGCGTTGATGGCGTTCACGACGAGTTCGCGCTGCTCCGGCGACGCCTGATTCGCAATTCCCGACATGGTCAGGCTGGCGGAGAAGATCTCGTTGATCGCGGTGTCGTGCAGATCCTCTGCGATTCGCGCCCGCTCCGCGATGAGGTCGAGCGCGACGTTGCGCCGCCGGCGACAGTCGTTCTGAACCACGAGCGCGCTCTGCGCGGCGAAGCAGCGAATCACGTCGAGATCGACGTCGGAGAACCCCGGGCGGTTGACGAGGCGGCTCACGCTCAGCACCCCGTACGGTCCGTCGATCGTGACGGGCACGAACGCCGACGGCCCAAGGGCCACGCCCGGCAGCCGGGCACCGATGACGGGCACATCTGACAGGTTGTCCACGAGCACGGCCTCGCCGGTGCGCAGCACGCGGTCAGTCGAAGTGCCTTCGGGCGGATAGACCCGTCCGCGGAAGCTCTCGGCGTCCACGCCCTCGGCGACGACGGTCATGAGCATCCCGTCATCGAGGCGCAGCGTGACTCCCGCGACATCTGCGTCGACCAGTTCGCACACCGATGAGGCAATCAGCGAAAGGACGGCATCCCGGCGTCCGCCGGCAGCGACTGCGGCAGCAACGCGCCCGAAGGCGCCGATCACCGCGTCAGGGTGATACTTCATCTCGTCAAGCATCGGCCCTCCCCCGGGTTGACCGCGCCCAGCTTGTTCGCTTGCCTAACCAGTATCTACCCCGCCTGTGGATAAAGCCAGGGGTGACTTACGGCGACGGAGGCGCCAGCCGCGTGACGCCGCACGCCTCGAAGGCATCGGCGACGAGCGCAGTCAGGTGACTCACCAAAGTCTTGCGGGGCATGGTGCGCGTGGACGACCACCACTCGACCGCGGCGAACACCGCGCCCGGAAGGGCGTGGCCCCACACGTCGCCCATCGCCGGATCGCGGCCGACGGCGAACAGTGACGCCGAGAACGACGACGCGAACATTTCACCGAGCGCGCTGTTCATCGTGCCGGGGTCGGGCGGGCCGCTGGCGTCGAGGAGAAATCGGAAGACCTGCGGTTCTTTCTCGACGAACGAACAGAAGATGTTGATGCCCTTGGCGACGGCCTCGCGCAACGGCACGTCAGGCTCGAACACCTGGCCGATCGACGGCACCAGATGCGCGGAGTAGCGGAACACGAGCGCGCTGGCCACGCCGGAGCGATCGTCGAAGTGGTCGTAAAGAATCGGGCGGCTCACGCCCGCTTCTTCGGCCAACTCCGACATGGACACGTCAGCGCCGTGCTTGCGAATGGCGACCACGCAGGCGTCAAGCAGCTGGTCACGGCGCGCCGCGGGGTCGACGCGCGGGCCGCGCGGCCGGCCGACTTTGCGCGTGCCGTCACTCATCGTTCATCAGCATTCCAACGTACACGCGTTGACCAATAAACCGACACTGTGTAACTTTCTACGTATGGCATCCGACGCAGACATCCTCGGCCGCGAAGAACAAGACGACCTCGACGCCATCCTGGCGATCAAGCCGGACTGGGAAGCAACCATCCGCGTCGTCGAGGACAACTCCGACACCATCTTCACCTGGGATTACGAGCGCTCACGCGTGCCGCTGTCGAAGCTGTACGAGAAGGCCAAGACCGCGCAGTGGAACGGCTCGACCGACCTCGACTGGTCGATCGACGTCGACCAGGAGAAGTTGGCGGCGATGTCGCCCGATTCGAACCCCGAGATGCTGAAGGCCATGGGCATCGATCTCACCGGCACGCCGATGGAGAAGTGGGGCGAGAAGGAGTGGCTCGAGATCGCGATCCACCAGCAGAACTTCATGCTCAGCCAGTTCATGCACGGCGAGCAGGGCGCGCTGCTGTGTACCGCCAAGATCGTCGAGACCGTGCCGTGGATCGACGCCAAGTACTACGCGGCGACCCAGGTCATGGACGAAGCCCGCCACGTCGAAGTGTTCGCTCGTTACCTCGACGAAAAGCTGAACGGCCACTTCCCGCTCAACCCGCACCTCGGTCTGTTGCTCGACGACATCATCAGCCATCCGCAGTGGGACTTCACCTACTTGGGCATGCAGATCATGGTCGAGGGTCTCGCGCTCGCGGCGTTCGGTCTCGTGCAGGCGATCACGCAAGAGCCGCTGCTGCAGAAGCTGTTGCGCTACGTGATGAGCGACGAAGCGCGCCACGTCGCGTTCGGCGTGCTGTCGCTCAAGGAGTTCTACGAGGGCTTGACCGACAAGGAACTCGGCGAGCGCCAGGAGTTCGCCTACGAAGCGGCTGTTCGTCTGCGCGACCGTCTCGTGGCCGGCGAAGTGTGGGAGCGCATGGGCGTCGACCCGAAGGTCGCCATCACGACGATGCGGCCGCCGGGGATGTCGAAGAACGACGACCCGTTCCAGATGATGCTGTTCTCCAAGATCGTGCCGAACCTGTCGAAGCTCGGGCTGCTCGACGCCAACAACGCGTGGCTCCGGAACAAGTTCGACAACATCGGCCTGACGCAGTTCGAGAGCTGGACCGACACGTCGATCGAATACGAGTTGCTCGACGCCGTCACCGCCGACCGAGAAGCGGCAGCCTCAGAGTCGGCTTAAGCCGCTCGGCGCGCTCGGCAGTCGTCGTGCGCGGGGTGCGTCCCCGCGGCGCGCTGCGTGAGCCACTGTGCCGCGGCGACCAACGCGGGGAACGCGGCAGCCGTGTGGCCGCCCGCGTGAATGACGCGCCGCTCGACGACCGCGCCGTGAGCGCACATGCGGTCGCGCAACACGGCGCTCAGCTCGACTGGGACGACGTCGTCTTGGTCGCTGTGCACGACGAGCACCGGACCCGCGGGCTTGCGCGATCCCGGATTGTTGGCGCGGCCGAGCGCTTGCCATGCCGCGTCGGTCGGTCCTTCGGGCCGGACGAGTCGGTCCGGCGGCACGCGACGCGCGGCGCGGTCGATGTCGCCGATGCAACCGGTATCGACGGTCGGGAGCACGCGTAGGCCTTCGTCGGTCAAATAGGCGCCCGGTTGCGCGCGGGGATACGCCGCCGCGTACCCACCGACGATGGCGAGGATGAAGCGCTGTATCGGAAACGTCCGGCCCGCAGCGAGGATGCGATCGATCTCCGTTGCCGGCGCGCCGGCGAAGGTGCCGAGCACGCGCAACGTCGGAGTCCAGGTGGCGGCGAGTTGGTTGGCCCAGAGCGCGGCGTGGCCGCCTTGGGAGTAGCCGGCGATCAGCAGGCGATTGCCCGCGTGCGCCTCCGGGAGTTGGCGCGCCGCGACGGCGGCGTCGAGCACGCTGCGACCTTCGCTCACCCCGACGAGGTATGGATGTCGGCCCGGAGTCCCGAGCCCTTCGTAGTCGGTGGCAGCGACGATCCAGCCGTGGCTCACGGCGGTGAGCCCGATGGCGCGCACTTCGCTCCCCGACGGTTGCGCCGACGGCGCGCACGCGTCGGCCAAGCCCGTCGTGCCGTGCGCGTACGTCAACACCACGCGGTCGCGCTTCGTGCCGTGCGGAACGATCGCCAAGCCGGTGACCACGATCGGCGCTCCACTGCGCGACCGTGACGTGTACCGGATCTTGTACGTCGCGGCGCCGGCGACCACGCCGGGAACCCGGCGGTACCCGAGCAGCGCGCCGTGACTGGGCGATCGGCTCGGCGTCGCGGTGTGCGTGCACGCCACGAGGCTCGCGGCGACGACGATGCCGAGCACGCGCCTCATTGCGTAAGACTGCCGCATGCTCTTGATGAAGCCGGGATGTGAGAACTGCGACGACGATCTGCCCGCCGACCGGCCAGGCGCGGTGATTTGCACCTTCGAGTGCACGTGGTGCGAGGAGTGCGCGCAAAAGCTCGGCGGGATCTGCCCGAACTGCGGCGGCGACCTTCAGCCGCGCCCGCAGCGCCCCACGGCACTCCTCGAAGCGTTCCCGGCGTCGACCGAGCGGGTGCACAAACCGCGGACTGACCTCCCCTAGCGAACTGGTCCTCCCCAGAACCGTAAGACGGTCGTGGGGAGGACCAGTTCGCAGGTTGCGGGTGACCTAGTACAGTGATCCGACCCACGGGCCAGCGTCGTCCCGTTCCTTCCCGAGCACACTTCTCTTCAAGGACCGACGACTTTGCGTAATCCCGGGCCCCAGGGCCTTTACGACCCCCGATTCGAGCACGACGCGTGCGGTGTCGCGTTCGTCGTCGACGTGCACGGCCGCAAGTCGCACGAGATGGTGCAACTCGGTCTGCAGTCGCTGTGCAACCTCGACCACCGCGGCGCCACGGGCGCCGAGGCGAACGTCGGTGACGGCGCCGGCATCTTGATCCAAGTCCCCGACGCGTTCCTCCGCGCCGTCGTGGACTTCGAGCTCCCCGAGGCGGGCAGCTACGCCGTCGGCACAGCGTTCCTGCCGCGGGAGGACACGGCGCAGGCGGTCGACGCGTTCGAGAAGCTCGCGGCCGACGAGGGCCTCACGGTCCTCGGCTGGCGCGACGTCCCCGTCGACGACTCGATGATCGGGGTGTTCGCTTCCGAGGTCGAACCGATCTTCCGCCAGGTGTTCGTCAGCGGCGCGTCCGGGATGGAGCTGGAGCGTCGCCTGTTCGTCCTGCGCAAGCGCGCCGAACACGAAGCCAACCTCTACTTTCCGTCGCTTTCCGGGCGCACGCTCGTCTACAAGGGCATGCTCACGTCGCTGCAACTGCAGGAGTTCTATCCCGACCTCCACGACGAGCGCATGACGACGGCGCTCGCACTCGTGCACTCGCGCTTTTCCACCAACACGTTTCCGTCGTGGCCGCTGGCGCACCCGTACCGCTACATCGCGCACAACGGCGAGATCAACACGGTGCAGGGCAACCGAAACTGGATGCGTGCGCGCGAGTCGCAACTGCAATCCGACTTGTTCCCCGGCGACTTGGCGCGCGCCTTTCCGATCCTCACCGAGGGTGCGCCTTCGGACACGATGAGCTTCGACGAGGCGCTTGAGTTCCTCCACCTCGGCGGCCGCTCGCTGCCGCACGCGGTGCTGATGATGATCCCCGAGGCGTGGGAGCGCCACGAGTCGATGCCCGCGTGGAAGCGCGACTTCTACCAGTTCCACGGTTCGGTGATGGAGCCGTGGGACGGTCCCGCGTCCATCGCCTTCACCGACGGCACCGTCATCGGCTCCGTGCTCGACCGCAACGGGCTGCGCCCCGGCCGCTACTGGGTGACCGACGACGGCCTCGTCGTCATGGCGTCGGAAGCCGGCGTGTTGCCGATCGATCCGGCAAAAGTTGTCGAGAAGGGCCGCATGCAGCCCGGCAAGATGTTCCTCGTCGACACGTCGCAGGGCCGCATCATTCGCGACGACGAGATCAAACGCGAGCTCGCCGAGGCCGCGCCGTACGGCGAATGGCTGGGCCAGCTGACGCATCTCGACGATCTGCCCGACCGCTTCATGCTGACGCCGCAACACACGACGGTCGTACGCCAGCAGCGCGAGTTCGGTTACACGAGCGAGGACTTGAAGATCGTCATCGCGCCGATGGCCAAGACCGGTGCCGAAGCGCTCGGTTCGATGGGCACCGACACGCCGATCGCGGTGCTCTCCGAGCGACCACGCCTCCTCTTCGACTACTTCGCGCAGCTGTTCGCACAGGTCACCAACCCGCCGCTCGACGCCATCCGCGAAGAGATGGTGACGTCGATGGCGCGCACCATCGGTCGCGAGTCGAACCTGCTGGCGCCCGGGCCCGACAGCTGCAAGCAGATCGTGATGCCGTCGCCGATCCTGTCGAACGACGACATGGCCAAGATCATGTACATCCACGAGGAGGGCGGCGTCGACGGCTTCACGCCGTTTGCCATCGACGGGCTGTACCCCGTCGCTGCCGGCGGTGAGGGCATGCGCGGCGCCATCGAGGACGTGCGCAGCCTCGTCAGCGCGGCGATCCACAACGGCGCCAACATCATTGTGCTCAGCGACCGTCACTCGAACGCCGAGTACGCGCCGATCCCGTCGTTGCTGCTCACCGCCGCCGTGCACCATCACTTGATCCGCGAGAAGACGCGCACGCGCGTCGGACTCGTCGTGGAGACCGGCGACGCGCGCGAAGTGCATCACATGGCGCTGCTGATCGGCTACGGCGCGGCGGCGATCAATCCGTACCTGGCGTTCGAGACGATCGAGGACATGATCGCCCACGGCGAACTCACCGGAGTCACACCCCAGAAGGCGATCTACAACTACATCAAGGCGTGCTCGAAGGGCGTGCTGAAGGTGATGTCGAAGATGGGCATCTCGACGGTCGCGTCCTACACGGGCGCGCAGGTCTTCGAAGCGGTCGGACTCGGCAGCGAGTTCGTCGACGAATACTTCACCGGCACCACGTCGAAGCTCGGCGGCGTCGGTCTCGACGAAATCGCGGCCGAGGTGGCGGCGCGGCATCACTACGCGCACTACGAGCGCCCCGCCGAGCAGGCGCACCGCGACCTGTGGGTCGGCGGCGAGTACCAGTGGCGCCGTGAAGGCGAGTACCACCTGTTCAATCCCGAGACGGTGTTCAAGCTGCAGCACTCGACGCGGTCGGGTCGCTACGACGTCTTCAAGCAGTACTCACAGGCCGTCGACAACCAGTCGAAGCGCCTCGCCACGCTGCGCGGGTTGCTGCGGTTCAAGGAGGGCGAGCGGCCGCCCGTCCCGATCGAGGAAGTGCAACCCGTCTCCGAGATCGTCAAACGCTTCGCCACCGGCGCGATGTCGTACGGCTCGATCTCCAAGGAAGCGCACGAGAACCTCGCCATCGCCATGAATCGCATCGGCGGCAAGTCGAACACCGGTGAGGGCGGCGAAGACTCCGACCGCTACACCCGCGACGCCAACGGTGACTTGCGGCGCTCGGCGGTCAAGCAGGTGGCGTCGGGTCGGTTCGGCGTGACGAGCGAGTACCTCACGAACGCCGACGACTTGCAGATCAAGATGGCGCAGGGCGCGAAGCCCGGCGAGGGCGGCCAGTTGCCCGGGGCGAAGATCTATCCCTGGATCGCCAAGACGCGTCAGTCGACGCCCGGTGTCGGCTTGATCTCGCCCCCGCCGCACCACGACATCTATTCGATCGAGGACCTCAAGCAGCTGATCCACGACCTGAAGAACGCCAACCCGTCGGCGCGCGTGCACGTGAAGCTCGTCGCCGAAGTTGGCGTCGGTACGGTCGCCGCCGGGGTGGCGAAGGCGAAGGCCGACGTGGTGTTGATCAGCGGTCAGGACGGCGGGACGGCGGCGGCGCCGTTGACGTCGCTCAAGCACGCCGGTGCGCCGTGGGAACTGGGCCTCGCCGAGACGCAGCAGACGCTGCTGCTCAACGGCTTGCGCGACCGCATCGTCGTGCAGGTCGACGGGCAACTCAAGACCGGGCGCGACGTGATGATCGCCGCGCTGCTCGGCGCCGAGGAGTTCGGCTTCGCCACCGCGCCGCTCGTAGTGAGCGGCTGCATCATGATGCGCGTCTGCCACCTCGACACGTGCCCCGTCGGTGTCGCGACGCAGAACCCCGAACTTCGTGCGCGCTTCACGGGCAAGCCCGAGTTCGTCGTCAACTTCTTCGAGTTCATCGCCGAAGAAGTGCGCGAGCACTTGGCGATGCTCGGGTTCCGCTCACTCGAGGAAGCGATCGGTCACGTCGAGATGCTCGACGCGCAGGACGCCATCGAGCACTGGAAGGCGCAGCGACTCGACCTCGACCCGATCCTGTTCGAACCCACCTCGCCGTGGGAGCAGGACAAGTACTGCACGAAGTCGCAGGACCACGGCCTCGACCGCGCGCTCGACGTCGAACTGTTGCAGCTGGCGTCGTCGGCGCTTTCCGACGGCACGCCGGTGAAAATCAAGTTGCCTATCGGCAACGTGAACCGCACGGTCGGCACGATGCTCGGCCACGAAGTCACCAAGCGGTACGGCGCCGGCGGATTACCCGACGACACCATCGACGTCACGTTCGAAGGGTCGGCTGGTCAGTCGTTCGGCGCGTTCGTGCCGCGCGGCATCACGCTGCGCCTCTTCGGCGACGCCAACGACTACACCGGCAAGGGTTTGTCCGGTGGGCGCGTCATCGTGCGCCCGTCGCGCGCCGCCGCCGATGGCTTCGTCGCCGAGGACAACGTCATCGCCGGCAACGTCGTGCTGTACGGCGCGACTGGCGGCGAGATGTTCCTGCGCGGCATCGTCGGCGAACGCTTCTGCGTGCGCAACTCGGGCGCGACGGCAGTGGTCGAAGGCGTCGGCGACCACGGGTGCGAGTACATGACGGGCGGCAAGGCCGTCGTGCTCGGTCCCACGGGACGCAACTTCGCAGCCGGTATGTCAGGCGGCGTTGCGTACGTCTACGACGACGACGACAAGTTCGTACAGCGGTTGAACTTCGAGTCGGTCGATCTCGAACGACTCGACGAGGAAGACGTCGAGTGGTTGCGCGACACGATCCGCACGCATTACCGGGAGACGGAGTCGCCCGTCGCCGAAAAGATCCTCAAGGGGTGGCACACAGAGGTGCGCAAGTTCCGCAAGGTGATGCCCAAGGACTACCGACGGGTGCTCGACGCAATGGCAGAGGCCGAGTCGCTCGGCCGCGATCCGATCGAGGCAGTCATGGCGGCCGCTCGTGGGTGACGTACGGGGATTTCTGAAGCACGACCGGGAGACGCCGACGCGGCGCCCGGTACCGGTGCGCCTGCGCGACTGGAAGGAGGTGTACGAGCCGTTCCCGGAAGACCACCTGCAGACGCAGGCGTCGCGTTGCATGGATTGCGGCATCCCGTTCTGCAACCAGGGCTGCCCGCTGGGCAACCTCATTCCGGACTGGAACGACCTCGTCTACCGCGACCAGTGGCGCCAGGCGATCCAACGACTCCACGCCACGAACAACTTCCCCGAGTTCACGGGGCGGTTGTGCCCGGCGCCGTGCGAAACGGCGTGCGTGCTCGGCATCAACCAGAACCCGGTCACGATCAAGCAGGTCGAAGTTTCCATCGTCGATCGCGCGTGGGACGAGGGCTGGATCGTGCCGGTGCCGCCGACGGTCAAGACCGGCAAGAAGATCGCCGTCGTCGGCTCCGGGCCGTCGGGCCTGGCGGCGGCGCAGCAACTGACGCGCGCCGGCCACGACGTCACGGTGTTCGAGCGCGCCGACCGCATCGGCGGCCTGCTGCGTTACGGCATCCCCGAGTTCAAGATGGAGAAGCGCCACCTCAACCGCCGCATCGAACAGATGGAGGCGGAGGGCACGGTGTTCCGCACGGGTGTGAACGTCGGTGTCGACGTGACGGCCGCTGAACTCCGAGAGCAGTTCGACGCCGTGGTGCTCGCCGGCGGCGCCACGAACTGGCGCGACCTGCCGATCCCGGGACGCGAAGTGAACGGCATCTACCAGGCGATGGAGTACCTACCGCCGTCGAACAAGGTTCAGGAGGGCGACCTCGCCACGTCGCCGATCTCGTCGGAGGGCAAGCACGTCGTCATCATCGGTGGCGGCGACACCGGCGCCGACTGCCTCGGCACTGCGCACCGACAGGGCGCAAAGTCCATCCACCAGTTCGAGATCCTGCCGCGTCCACCAGAAGAGCGTCCGGCGACCGCGCCGTGGCCGACGTATCCGATGACGTACAAGGTCACGTCCGCGCACGAAGAGGGCGGCGAGCGCGTGTTCGCCGTCAACACCGAGTGCTTCCTCGGCGACGACGACGGCAACGTGCGTGCGCTGCGCGCCCACGAAGTCGAGATGGTCGACGGCAGGTTCGAGAAGATCGAAGGGTCCGACTTCGAGTTGCCCGCCGAGCGCGTGTATCTGGCGATGGGCTTTCTTGGGCCCGAGCACAATGGGCTGCTCGACGATCTCGGCGTCGAATACGACGAGCGTTCGAACGTGCGTCGCGGCGACGACTGGATGTCGTCGGTCGACGGCGTGTTCGTCGCCGGCGACATGGGCCGCGGTCAGTCGCTCATCGTGTGGGCGATCGCCGAAGGCCGCTCGGCTGCGTCAGCCGTCGACCGTTATCTCATGGGCGACACGGCGCTGCCGGCGCCCCTGAAGCCCACCGACCGGCCGATCGCATAACACTGTCGGCATGACCGACTCGTATGTTCATGTATGCCCGGCGTGTGCGGTGATCGACGAGGCCGACGGCGTCGTCGACGGAAACCTGTTCCCGGTGCTGGCGAAGCACGTCGGCAACGAGAACCGGATCGTCGAAGGACTGAAGAAGACGCAAGACCGCGTCGCCGACGCCATCACGACCTTCGCGGGTTCGCTCAACTTCGTCTACATCCACACGGTGTGGTTCGGGGTCTGGATCGCCATCAACGTCGGGCTGATCGGCGCGTCGTTGAAGTTCGACAAGTTCCCGTTCGGGTTGCTGACGATGATCGTGAGCCTCGAGGCGATCTTCCTGTCGACGTTCGTCATGGTGAGCCAGAACCGGCAGTCGGCGCGCGCCGACATCCGCGCCGAAATCGACTTCCAGACGAACTTGCGCTCCGAGATCTGGTCAGTGCACATCGGCCAAGCGCTCGGGATCGACACCAAGCACGTCGAGGACGCGGTGCAGCGCGCCATCGAAGGCTCGAAGCAGCAACTCGGTTGATCACCTTCCTCACCGACGGCGGACAACCCGCCTCGCAAACCCTCGACGCGCTCGTCGCGTTCATCGACGGCGCCCGCGCCACGCTCGACATGGCGGTGTACGACGCCCACCTCGAACCCCCGTCGCTCGACCGCTTGATCGGCGCGCTCGACGCCGCCGAAGCGCGCGGCGTACAGGTGCGCGCCGTCTACAACGACGAGTCGCGGACCAAGCCCGGCGTCCCCCCGCCCGAAGGTCCTTCGGCGCTGCAACGTCTCGCCGCCGCCGTGCCGTCGACCGCCATTCCCGGCGTGCCGGACCTCATGCACCACAAGTACATGGTGCGTGACGGCACCGACCTCTGGACCGGTTCGACGAACTGGACCGAGGACACGTGGACGCACATGGAGAACGTGATCGTGACGATGTCGTCGGCTGACCTGTGCGCCGCCTACACGAACGACTTCGAAGAGCTGTGGAACCGCAAGCAGGTCGAAGGCAGCGGCACCGTCGTCGACGAGCCGGCGACGATCGACGGCGCGTGGGTGCGCGCCATGTTCTCGCCGGCGCGAGGACGCCAACTCGGTCAGCGCATCGCCGGTGCCGTGGCGCGCGCCCAGGAACGCATTCGCATCTGTTCACCCGTGTTGACGTCGGGCCCGATCCTGTCGACGTTGGCCGAGGTGCTCGACGACCGGCGCTGCACCGTGAGCGTCACGGTCGACGGCCCGCAGATGGAACAGGCATTGCGCCAGTGGCGCGACGACGGGCGCGCCCAGTGGAAAGGACCGCTGTTCGAGCGCGTCCGCAGCGCGGGCGTGTTGGCGGAGAAGCCGTCGCGGCCGTATCAAGCGGGACCACCGCACAACTACATGCACGCCAAAGTCGTCGTGTGTGACGACATTGTGTTCACCGGTTCGTACAACTGCTCGCACTCGGGGGAGTACAACGCCGAGAACGTCTTGGAGATCCGTAGCCGTGAAATCGCGGACGAGTGCGCGGCGTTCTGCGATCGTGTGCACGCTCGCTATGCCAAGTGATGACATGACCGTCACGCCTGACGACAAAGACTGGACCTGGGTCATCGAGGCCCGGTGTCCCGAGTGCGGCTTCGACGCGTCGAAGACGGTGTGCACCGACGTTTCCGACATCCTGCGCGGCGCCGTCGGGCGCTGGCACCACGTCCTCACGGCGCGCCCCGACGTCCACGAGCGACCGCGCGCCGACATGTGGTCGCCGCTCGAGTACGGCTGCCACGTACGCGACGTGTTCCGGGTGTACGACGGCCGCGTTCGTCGGATGCTCGACGAGGACGGACCGCACTACCTCAACTGGGACCAGGACCAGGCCGCCATCGACGACGCGTACGCGTCGCAGGATCCCGAGGTCGTCGCCGAGGACGTCGTGATCGCCGGAGGACAGCTCGCCGCACTGTTCGACTCCGTGAAGGGCGAGCAGTGGCAGCGCACGGGCTACCGCAGCGACGGAGCCGCGTTCACCATCGACTCCCTTTCCCGCTACTTCATCCACGACATCGTCCACCACCTCGTCGACGTCGGCGCATAACGCAAAGCGGCGATTCGCCCAACAAAGGCCCCAGCAAAGGCCCCAACAAAGGCGCCGTGCGCGCGGTACGCCGCGCAACGCTGCTCAACTCTCAGCCAAGTGGCTAGTCGCACCGGCGCGGGGGCCGGATAATGCGGACATGCCAGCCCAAGCGCTCATGCTCGCGTTCGTCGTCATCGCCGGCGCTTGTGTCGGAGTCATCGTCGGTCGCCTCCTCACTGCAGTCCGGTCAACGGAGGAGGAAGTCGTCGCTTCGCCCGTCGAGTTGATCGTCGTGCGCGAGCTCGACGCCGTTCTCGCTCCGTATCAGCCGAAGGCGGCATAACGTCAGCGGCCGTGCGCCGCATCGTGTGTTCTGAGTACGGACCGCCGTCGCTGTTGCAGGTCGTCGAGTCGGACGACCTCACACCGCGTGCCGGACAAGTCGTCGTCGACGTGCGCGCCGCCGGCGTCAACTTCGTGGACGCGCTGTTCGTGCAAGGCACGTACCAAATCAAGATTCCGCCGCCGTTCACGCCAGGCAGCGACTTCGCCGGCGTCGTCTCGGCTGTCGGCGAGGGAGTCGACGGCTGGTCGGTCGGCGACAACGTGCTGGGCACCGCGTTCGGCGCGTACGCGTCACAGATGGCAGTGGCGGCGACGTCGCTGACGCGCGTCCCGTCGACGATCGGCCTCGACCAGGCCGCGGCGCTGCTACAGAGCTACTGCACGATGTGGTTTGCCTACACGCGGCGTATGTCGTTGCAACCGGGCCAACGCGTGCTCGTGCTCGGCGCCGGAGGAGGGATCGGCCTCGCCGCGGTCGACGTGGCGCGCGGGCTCGGTGCCACGGTGATCGCGGCCGCGTCGTCGGAGGAGAAGTTGGAAGCGGCACGCGCCGCGGGCGCGACCGAAACGATCGACTACTCACACGAGGATCTCAAGGCGCGCGGCAAGGAGCTGGGTGTCGATGTCGTGGTGGACCCGATCGGCGGAGAACTGGCCGAGCAGGCGCTGCGCGCGAGCGGCTGGATGTCGACCTACATCGTCATCGGCTTCGCGTCCGGCCCGATCCCGAAGTTCCCGATCAACCTCGTGCTCTTGAACAACCGCACAGTGATCGGCGTCGACTGGGGCGCATGGACCGGCCGCGACCCCGCCGGCCAACAAGCACTGCTCGCCGAGCTGATGACCGCCGTCGCCGACGGGCGCCTCCATCCACCGATGCCGACGCGTCGCCCACTCGACGACGTGTCCTCGGTCCTGCAAGAAGCGCTCGACCGCAAACTCGTGGGAAAGACGGTGCTCGTCCCGTAGCCCTCACGCCGCGCGGCGAGAATCAGTTCGTTGCGACGAAATCCAGGATGAGGTGCGCGACGGTCTCGGGGATCTCTTCGGGGATCCAGTGACTGACGCCCTCCATCACTTCGTACCGGTACGGACCGGTGACGTAATCGGCCGTGGCGTCGGCGGCGCGGCGCCCGAGGGCGAAGTCGTCGGTGCCGTACACGTACATCGTCGGGATCGTCACCTCACCGATGCCGCTCGGTGGCGACAGCGGCACCGCGCGGTACCAGTTCAACGCGCCGCGCGCGGCGCCGGGCTGGGCCATGAGCCGCGAGTACTCCTCTACGTATTCCTCGGGTAGGCCCGACGCCACGAGCTGGCGCGTGAAGCGCTTGTTCTTCATGCCGAGCTCGGGCACGAGCGGCAGCTGGAACATCAGCATGTACCAGCTCTTGAAGATCTGACCGCGCAGCATCGACTCGACCAGGGCGCGTGGGTGCGGTGTCGCCAGCGACGTCGCGGTCCGGAGGCGATCGGCGTGGCTCGCCGCCAACTGCCACGCGACGCCGCCGCCCCAGTCGTGACCGACGACGTGAAACCGTTCCGCGCCGGCGGCGTCGGCGAGTGCGAGCACGTCGCGCGCCAGTTTGTCGAGCGTGTAGTCGCGTCGACGTGACGGGCGAGCACCGGGCGAGTAGCCGCGTTGGTTCGGCGCGACGACGCGGTACCCGCGCGCGGTGAGCAGCGGCGTGACCTCGCGCCACGATGCCTTCGACTGCGGGAAGCCGTGCAGGAGGACGATCAACTCGCCGTCGCTCGGGCCGGCGTCGTCGACGTCGAACGTCAAGCCGTCGTGCGTGAACGAGTCCATCAGCGCTTCTTCACCGGGTCGGCCATGCGGTCGCCCATGTCCTCGGGCAACCCGAAGGGCAGCGATCGTTCGTGCACCAGCGCCTCGTCGCGCGTCATCGACGCCTGCGCGGCGAGCAGTGCCTTGTCGATGCGGTTCGTCCCGGCGGAGTTGGCGGCGATCTCGCGCGCGAGTCCGTCGACGAACGCGTCGAGCACGTCCTCGCCCACGGCGTGGTCCACGAGACCGATCTGGCGCGCCACCGAACCGGGGACGCGCCGCGACGTGAACATCAACTCCTTCGCACGTGATCGCCCGACGCGTTCGGGCAGCCGCACCGACATACCCCACACCGGCACGAGGCCCCACTGTCCGTGCGTGTCGCCGAGCTGCGCGGACTCCGCCGCGACCAACACATCGCACGCCAACGCCAGTTCGAGCCCGCCGGTGAAGCAATGGCCTTTGATCTTGGCGATGGTCGGCTTGGGCAGCGCTTCGAGCGCGTCGACGGTCTCGGACTCGTAGTGGCGCGACGGGGCGCGCTCGTGCTCGGCGATGGCGGTGAGGTCATGTCCCGCGCAGAACGAACGCCCGGCGCCCGTCACGACGACACAGCGCACGGCGTCGGCCTTCGCGATGTCGTCGAGGTGGCCGCGCAGCGCAACGAAGACCGACGGCGTCAGCGCGTTGAGCTTGTCGGGGCGGTTCAGCGTCAGTGTCGTGACACCGTCGTCGT
>JBEEFV010000059.1:0-62759 GCA_041166405.1 Actinomycetota bacterium
GCCGAAGGCGGCGACCAGGGCACGCTCCAGGCCGACAAGGGCAAGAACACCAGCACCAAACGCTGTGTGCAGACGCCAAAGGGGCCGAAGCAGACCGAAGACCCGCTCGCACCGCCGTGCGTGCCCGACTACCCGAACTGCAACCAGAACGGCGGCGCCACCTACCAAGGCGTCCAGTCGAACGAGATCCGCATCCTGCTCTACGAGGACTCCGGCATCGTCGACATCGGCACGAGTCGCGGCGACGAGTCGCGCCCGGCGAACAAGTACTACGACCTCGACGAGCCCGAAGCGCCCGACGAGCACATCTACGCACGGCTGACGCGCGGCTGGCAGAAGTACTTCGAGGACCGCTACCAGCTGTATTGCCGTCACGCGCACTTCTGGGTCTATTACGGCAGCCGCTCCGACGACGGTCCCGAGACCAAGCGCGCCGACGCCGCCGACAACTACCAGAAGATCCAGCCTTTCGCCGTCATCTCCGACTCGCTGTCGTCGAACGACGCGTACCTCGAGGCGATGACCAAGCGCGGCGTGCTCAACTTCGGCGCCTTCCTCGGCCGTGAGCGCGCCTTCTACCAGCAGTATCCGAAGCTCGTGTGGGGCTACTCGCCCACCCTCGAGGACAACGCGACCGAGTACGTCGACTTCTTCTGCAAGCAGATCAAGAACGCGTCCGACACGACGACCTTCGCCGGCGGCAACCTCGCGGGCAAGAAGCGCAAGTACGGCCTCGTGTATTCGACCGACAAGTTGCATCCGGAACTGCAGAAGCTCAAGCAACTCGTGATGGACGGCATCAACCAGCGATGTCCGCTGAACCAGGCGAATATCCCGACGGCGACCTGGGACGAGTGTTGTTACGCGGACAACAACGACCCGCAGGCCGACCAGACCTACGGCCAGACCGGCATGGCGAAGTTCTCCGACCCGAACCAGGCCGGCGGACCGGTCACGACGATCATCTGGCCGGGCGGGATGGAGTCGAAATTCGGCGACGCCGCGCAAGCGCGCAACTACATGCCGGAGTGGGTGCTTCTCGGCGACGCCACGACCGACGGCTTCGTCGCGACGCAGTTCCAGAACCAGCAGGTGTTCGGCGGGCACGCCGTGGTCGTGAGCTATCAGACGAAGAAGCTCAAGTTCGAAGAGGAGCCGTGCTTCCTCGCCTACAAGGACGCCGATCCGTCGGCGCCCGACCAGGACATCCGCTCACGCGCCTGTGACCTCTACGAACGCTTCCGCCAGCTGTTCACGGGCATCCAGGTGGCCGGACCGAAGGTCGGCCCGACGTCGATCGACAAGGGCTACCACGCCATTCCGAAGATCGCTTCGGATGACCCGGGCACCCCGGCGTGCTTCTACAACACGGACGATTACAGCTGCGTGAAGGACGGCGAAGCGATGTGGTGGGATTCCAACGCCGTACCGCCGAATACTTCTAACCAGGGATGTTGGAAGATGTTCAACAACGCCAAGCGCTACTTGTACGGCACGTTCCCGTCGCAGGAGATCATGTCGATGAAGAGCCCGAACGACGTGTGCAACGGCTACGGCGGGCACGCGCTCACCTTCCTGTCGCCGAGACCGTGATCCGCCGAGGGGCCTTCGCGACCGCGTGTGCGTTGGCCTTTCTCGGCGCGCTCGCGCTGGTCGGCGTTGGCGGAGGCAGCGCATCGGCTGAACCGCTCGTCGCCAACGTCAAACCGGATGCGGTGCTGTCGCCGGGCCAAACCGTCGTGTTCAAGAACACGACACCGCACTACGGCGCAGAAGTGCTGTATCCGCCGCACTCGTGCCGCGGCGACGCGCGCACCGTCGACGACAACGCCGCGCCATTGATCTGCACCGCGTACCGAATCGTGCTCAACCTCGACCCGAATCCCAAGGCGCAGAACACGGTCATCTTCGAGGCGATCTTCAACCAGACCCAGCTGCAGAGCCTGCCGCTCGTGGCGACTGGCCTCAACCCGCCACCGCTTGGTGGCGTGAACGTGTACGTGTACGACCAGGAGGATCACTACCTCGGTGAGAACTCCACCACCGATGCGAAGGACGAGAAGCCGGGCGGCGCATCGTTCAACGATCCCGAGTTGGGCAGCTTCACGGCCAAGCAGCGCATCTACGACATCACCGTGCAAGCCGAGGCGGGCCCGACGACGGGCTTCGACCTCCACGTCACTTTCTCGAACGAGATATTCACGAAGCCTCTCGAAGTCCTCGACCAGTTCGGCAACCCCAAGGCGCCCGACGCGCCGCCCGACGCGGTCCTGCCGCAGCCCGTCGACAACCCGACGGTGTTCGCTCCCCCGACCCTGCAACCGGCAGCCGTCGCACCCGACAGCGACATCGCCGGCATCGGCTTGGGCGTGAACGAGCAGTTCGACCCGGGACAGTTCGCGCTGCCGCCCGCGACGCGCAGCATCTCGACGACGGAACCGCCTTCTACACTGGCTTTGGTAGCTGGGATGATTGCTTTTCCGTTCGTCGTTGGGTTGGCAGCAGTGCTGGTAATGCGACGACGCCGTCAGGCGTTGGTCGCGTAGTGCCGGCACGAGTTCTGCACACCCTCGCTCTCGTCGGCTGCGCCGCGCTCGTGCTGCTGTGCACGACGGTCGCATCGGCCAACGTGACGCCGGGCGTCACGCCCGACATCGTGCTTTCACCGACCAATCGAACGTTCACGAAGCACTACAACTCGCTGCTGGTCAACGACCTCACGCCGCAGGCCGACGCGTCGGTCGTGCCGACGGCCGACCAGTGCCGTGACCTCGCACCCCTCGACGTGCTGTGCGACGTCTATCGCATCAAGATCGTGCGCGACACGAGCAAAGGCGCACAGAACTTCGTCGTGATCAACGTGGACTGGCCGTCGCAGGGTCGCACCCCGGCGCTGGCACTCGTCGCTGCCGGGCTGAGCGACAGCGACCTGCCCGACATCGACCTGTTCCTTTACAAGGACGCCGACACCTACCTCGACTCTGCCGACGTCGGCGGGCGCGGCTCGATCATCCCCGAGCGCATCGTGTGGCAGGCGACCCAGGACGAGTACGACCTCGTCGTGCGCGCCGGGACGGGCGTCGTGACCGAGTACCGCATCACCGCGCAGCTTTCGAACGAGAAGTTCGACCGACCGAACGAAGTCCTCGACCAGCCCGACCGGTTCACGCCGCCGCCGGACAACTCAGGGGCGCAACCCTCGCCGGTCGCGCTGCCGACCGGTGACCTCGCGGCGCCGGCGGTGTTGCCGCTCGCCCCGATCGACAGCGATCCGCAGATCAGCGGGATCGGCCTCGGCACCAACGAGCAATTTGCGACAGACACGCTCAATCTCGGCAGCCGAACGCGGACCGTAGCGGCGCAGGCCGAACCGCCTTCTACACTCGTGTTGATCGTTGCGATGCTTTTCTTCCCTGCCGCTGCCGCGTTCGGCGCATTCTCCGTTCTTCGACGTCGCCGCAACGCGTACACCGCGTGACGCCGCGCCGCCGTCTGGTCGCGCTCGTCGCGTCCGTCGTGCTGACCTTCACCGGTGTCGTCGCGCTGGCGTTGGCGCCGACGCCGGCGCACGCTGATCCGCTGACGCCGCAGCCCGCGGAGTACAGCGTGAAGGCGGGCGACACGCAGACCAAGACGTTCCAGCAGAACCTCGTCGGCAACGGTGGCGCCGTCACCAACACGCCCGACGACTGCCGCACCGATCCCGTCGCCGGTCTGACGTGCAGCGCGCACCGCCTGCACTTGCAGCGGGCGCCGGGCATCAAACTCAAGATCGTCCTCGAATGGACCGACCCGTCCGGCGCCGTGCAGTCCGGCCCCGACCTCGACATGTACATCTTCGACGGCAAGGACACCTCGCTCGACAAGGCGCAGGTCGGCGGCGCCGGGTCGACGTCGCCCGAGCAGGCCAACTTCGTGCCCGCCAAGGACGACTACGACATCCTCGTGCAGGCCTACGCCGGTGCGGTCACGAGCTACAAGCTGACCGTCTATTACACGAACGAAGTCAATCGGCTCGAGATCGTGACGCCCGACATCATCCTCAGCCCGGACCAGGCGCCGTTCGTGCAGACCTACACGTCGGCGCTCGCGGGCGAGAACGGTGAGCCGGCGCTCTATCCCGTCGTGCACCACAAGCCCGATGACTGCCGAAACAACCCGGCGTACACCGCGCTGTGCGACGTGTACCGCATCAAGCTCAACCGCAATCGCGACAAGTTGGCGCAAAACTTCGTGGTCATCCAGCTCGACTGGGACGCCACGGCGCTGCCCGACCTCGCGCTGGTGGCCGCCGGCCTCGGCGGCGGCACCGTGCCCGACCTCGACATCTTCGTGTGGGACGCGCCGGACCACGAAGTCGGTCGCGAGGTCGCCGGCGGTCAGGGCCAGTCGATTCCCGAGCGCGCCGGCTTCACCGCCACCCAGGACGAGTACGACATCGTGATTCAGTCCGACGTCGGACCGTCGAGCAGTTACAAGATGACGGCCTACCTCACCGACGAGCTGTTCTCGAAGCCGTTCGAAATCCTCGATCCCGTGACCGGCAAGCCCGCGGGCACTGCGCCGGTCGACGACGGATCGCTCTTCGCGGGGATCATCCCGGATCACTCGACTCCCATCCCACCGCTGGCGTTGGCGCCGGTCGACACCGACTCGCAGATCGCCGGCATCGGCCTCGGAACGACCGAGCAATTCGGAGCCTCCGACTTCCAGCTCGGCGGGCAAGCACTGCGCAACACCGCGGCGAACACCACGCCGCCTTCCGGGCTGATATTGGTGCTGGCGCTCGTGCTGTTCCCGCTGGCCGCCCTCGGTGGTGGTGTGTTCGCGCTGCGGCGCCGCCATAGCGTCTTGTTCTGATGCGGCGCGCCTTTTTCGCAGTCTTCGTCGCCGCCGTCACGCTGGCGAGCGCCGGTGCCGGCCTGCTGGCGTTCGCGCCGTCGAGCGCGCACGCCGAGCCGATGCAGCCCGCTCCCGCGGACTTCACGCTCAAGCCGGGCGAGAGCACCAAGAAGGACTTCACCAACGTGCTCGTCGGCAGCGCCGAGGCGCGCCCGACCGCAGACGGGTGCCGGAACAACCCCGCGATCGCCCTCACGTGCGGCGTGTACCGCATCAAGCTGGTCAACCGCACCAAGGGCTACTTCCTGCGCATCTCCACGTTCTGGGTCGACAAGGACGCAGCAGGCAACAGCGTCCCCGACGTCGACACCTACCTGTTCGACGGACCGACGAGCAGCTTCGACTACAACCAGGTCGGCGGCGTGAGCGGTGCCATGCCCGAGCAGATCAAGCTCGTGGACCCGAAACAGGACGAGTACGACTTCGTGCTCGGCGTCTACGCCGGTGCCATCACCAGCTACTCGATCGCCGTCGAGTACACCAACGCCGCCAGTGCGCCGACCGCGGGGATCCATCCCGACTTCGTGTTGACGCCGCATGACGCGCCGATCAGAAAGAGCATCACCAGCACGCTTGTGGTGCCCACGATCGCCGGCCAAGCGCCCGACTCGTGCCGCACGGATCCAACCCAGGACCTCGTGTGCGACGTGTACCGCATCAAGCTCAACCGCAACCTCGCCAAGGACGCGGTCAACTTCGTCGTCATCACCCTCAACTGGGACGCCGTGGTCACGCCCGACCTGTCGACGCCCGCGGCCGGGCTCGGCGGCGAGCAGCAACCGAACCTCGACATGTACGTGTACGACACCGCGACGCACATCCTCGACGGCACCGGCGGCAACTTGTTCTCGTTGCCGGAACGCGCCGGGTTCGTCGCCGCGCAGGACGAGTACGACCTGACGATCCAGTCCAAGCGCGGCGTCGCTCACGGCTACCAGCTCGAGATGTTCATGACCGACGAGTTGTTCGCAAAACCGAACGAGCTTCTCGATCCGGTGACCGGCCAGCCCATCGGCACGCCGCCCGTCGACGACGGCAGCGCGTTCGTCGGCATCACGCCGAGTACGCCCGGCCTCGTGCCGCAACTGGCGCTGGCGCCCGTAGAAGCCGACAGCCAGATCGCCGGCATCGGCCTCGACACCACCGAGCAGTTCGACGCCGCCGACCTGCAACGCCTGGGCGGCCAGGCGCTGCGCAACACCGCGGCAACCGGCGAACCACCGTCGACTGCCGTGCTGGTGCTGCTGCTGCTCGTCGTGCCGATCGCGGCGCTGGGTGGCGGTGTCGTCGCCTTGCGGCGACGTCATAACGTCTTGTTCTGACCTCTACACTTGCCCGTCGTGTTGGGGCTTCTCCGTTCGGTTTCTAAACGCGCGTCCACCGTCGTTCTCGTCGTCGCCGTGCTGCTCGGCAGCACCGGCGCGGCAGCGCTGGTGTTGGCGCCGACGACGGCCAGCGCCGGCGTCACGCCGGGCGTCAAGCCCGACTTCGTCGTCGGCCCGGGCGACATCGTCCCCCAGCAGTTCTCCCAGCCGCTGATCGGCAGCGCCGAGGTGAAGTCGAAGCCCGACGACTGCCGCAACAACGCCGCGATCGGGCTCACGTGCGCCGCGCACCGCATCAAGGTCAACCGCACGGCGGACAAGAGCTTCGCGTTGCGCGTCGTGCTGGAGTGGGACGCGCAGGGCGACCCGTCGGTGGCGCAGGCGCCCGACATCGACATGTTCCTGTTCGACTCGGCCGACAGCTCGTTCGACTCGACGCAGATCGGCGGCGCCGGCGCGACGATGCCCGAGCAGCTCAAGATCGTGCCCGCGCAAGACGAGTACGACCTCGTCGTGCAGGCGTACGCCGGCGCCATCACCGGCTACAAGCTCACGGTGTCGTACACCGCGGGCGCCGGAGTGCCGGCGGGTGGGGTTACGCCCGACATCGTGTTGACGCCCCACGCGCCGCCGTTCACGAAGCAGTACACGAGCGTCATCGCCGCCGGCGCGCCTGCGGTGGCGTTCTTTCCCGACGCGTGTCGCAACCAACCCGGCTATCAGGAGTTGTGCGACGTCTACCGGATCAAGCTGAACCGCAACCACGCCAAGGACGCCATCAACTTCGTCGTGGTGCAGCTCGACTGGACACCGGTGGTCGTCCCCGCGCAGGACCTCGTCGCCATCAACCTCGTCGGCCATCCCGTCCCCGACCTCAACATGTACGTCTACGACGCCCCCAACCACTCGCTAGAGGGCATCGGCGGCACGAGCATCGAGAACGTCCCCGAGCGCGTCGGGTGGGTTGCGACCCAAGACGAGTACGACCTCGTCGTGCAGTCCGCCGGCGGTACCGGCACGACCTACAAGCTCAGCGCGTTCATGACCGACGAGGTGTTCACCAAACCGTTCGAGCTCGTCGATCCGTTGACCGGCAAGCCGATCGTGCAGCAGCCCGACGGCGAGATCGCGCCCGCTCCCGTCGACCACTCGGTGACACCCGTGCCCGAACTGGCGCTCGCGCCCGTCGACACCGACAATCAGATCGCGGGCATCGGGCTCGGCACGACCGAACAGTTCAACGCCGACGACCTGCAACTCGGCCGCCAAGCGTTGCGCAACACCGCGTTGAATGCTGACCCGCCGTCGGGGATCGTGTTGGTCTTGATGCTCCTCGTCGCCCCGGTCATCTTTCTCGGCGCGGGCATCGTCGTCGTGCGGCGACGCCACAGCGCGATCTTTTGACCGGCGTCCTCGAGATCCCTGACGAGCCGCCGCGTCAGTGGCGCGGGCTGGTGGCGGCGATCGTCGGCGGTGTCGCCTGCATCGTCGTCGGGGTCGTGCTGGCGCGGACGTTCGCGGTCGGCGGATTCGTGCGCGGCCGCCTCGTTCTCGGGCTATTCGTCCCGGTGCCGGCGGCGATCGCGGCGTGGCTGCTGGCCGTCGCCGATCGCCTGCGCACGGTCGTCACCGCGGCCGTGATGATCGTCGGCGTGCTGTGCATGCCCGTCGCCGCCGCGGGCGCCACACCATCGCCGGCGCGATTGAGTGCGATGGTTGACGACCTCGGGCTCCCCGGTGCGACGCAGCACGAGGTGCGCATCGGCAACGGGCGCTGCCGCCCGTCGTGCAGTGAAGTGCGGCGCGTGTCGACGGCGAAGGCGAGTTCGTTCGTCAAGGTCTCGGCGCAACTCCAAGGTGCGCTACGCGTGCGCGACTTCACGGTGCGGTTGTTCAGTCACCGCGTCGGCGCGCCGACCGTCATCACCGCCGAGAACGACAAGATGACGGCCAACTTCGAACTCCGCGTGGTGTCGCTCGCCGAGACGCGCATCGCCGGCACGTTCATCGCCAAGGGGCCAACCCCGGCGCACTCCGTCGGCTAACGGTTGGCGTCGAGGAAGGCGCGCAGGGTGTCCCACCACGCCGCGGGCGCTTCGAACTGCGGGCTGTGACCGCCACCGGCGATGACCGCCAGTTGCGCACCGGGAATCGTCTCGCTCATGGCGATCGACTGCTTCATGAAGCCGTCGTCCATCTCACCGACCATCACGAGCGTCGGCATCCCGAGCGCGGCGAGTTGCTCCAGCCGATCCTCTTGGATGGCCATGTCGCCGGCGAGGCCAGCCCACGCCGGTCCCGCGAAGTTCAGCGTCTTGTAGTCGGACCACGCTTTGTACGCAGGGTCGGCTTTGCACATCTCGATGTACGGGATGGTGTCGAGCGGGCCGGGCTCGGTGGCGTTCTTGCCGATCTCGACGAGCAACTCGGTGCCACCGTCGCGCACGACCTGCTGGCCGGCGGCGATCATCGTCGGGTCGACGTGGTCCGGGATCTTGTGACTGGTGTCCATCAGCACGAGGGCGCTGATGCGCGCGGCGTGCGCCAGCGCGAAGACCTGCACCACCATGCCGCCCATCGAGTGACCGAGCACGACCGCAGTGTCCCATCCGAGCGCGTCGAACAACGCGTCGACGTCGTCGGCGAGTTGCTTGAGCGAATACGCGGCCTCGTCCTGCGGTTTGGACGACCCGCCGTGGCCCCGTAAGTCCGGCGCCACCACGTGCCAGCCGGTCGCGCCGAGACGCGGCAAGTAGTGCGTGAAGTCTTCCTTCGATCCGCCGAAGCCGTGGATCAACAGCAACCGGTCGCCGTTGCCCGCGCCGGCCTCGACGATCTCGAGGTCGACGCCGTTCACGTTGAGGATGCGCGTGTTCATCTCTATGAGCTCCCGAAGTCGGAGTAGTCGACGCTGACCATCTGCGGGATGGACTGGTCGTCACCGTAGGGCCGGTTCGACGCCGTGTGCACCGGCAGCAGGACGCGGCGGATGCGCCCGGCTTTGTCGACGAACACGTCGGCCCACAACTCGCGGTCGGCGCCGAGCAGACCGTCGAGTTCGTGCAGGTCGGCGCGGCGCGCTTCGGGCGTCGCGGCGATCGCCTTGGACAGGTCGATGTCGACCTCGTAGCGCTTCGTGCCGTCGCCCTGGACTTCCGCGCCGCCGTAGGCGCGGACGTGCACGACGCCACGCAACAAGTCGATTACGGCGGCGGGCTCGGTCACACCGAACGGCGGGTGGGCACGCTTGCGGCCGCGTAGCGCCAGCGCGTCGGCGCCCGTCGCAAAGTTGACGCGTCCCGTCGCGGTCACGTCGGGCGCGGCGCCGAGGACGTGCGCGGTGCGGGTGCTCATCGTGAGATCGGGCGCGTGGGACACGACGGCGTCGGGCTTGCCCGTGGGGCCGGCGTCGCCGCCGCCGCTGCACGCCGTCAACGCCGCACAGGCAACCACGAGGACAGCAAGCGCGCGCAACAAGGCAAGTAACTTACGCCCCGTGTTTTCCCGCCAACGAGTCATGGCCGTGGCTCGGTTGGTGGGTACCGCGGTGATCGCCTTCGTGCTCGTGCACAAGGTGAAGCTGCACAAGGTGCTGCCTCACCGCAACGTCGACAACACCACGCTGCTTGCCGCGGCGCTGGCGCTCACTCTCGTCGGTGTCGTGCTCTCGGCGTTCCGGTGGCAGCGCGTCCTGGCGACGCTCGACGTGCACAGTCGGCTCTTTCACTTGACGCGGCTCTACCTCGCCAGCCTGTTCGTCGGGAACTTCCTGCCGTCGACCGTCGGCGGCGACGTGCTGCGCGTCACGCGTCTCGGAGCCGAAGCCGGTGATACCGCGGCGCCGTTCGCGTCGGTCGTGCTCGAGCGGATGTCGGGCTGGATTGTGCTGCCGGCGCTGACCTTCACCGGACTGCTGCTCAACCCGACGCTGCGTCATCTCGGCTCGGCGACGGCCTTGGCATCAGTCGTCGGCGTCGCCACGTTGTTCGCCCTCGGCGCCGTGCTGTTTGCCGCCGGTCACCCGCGCCTCGGTGGCCGCATGAGCGGCACGGCGGGGTGGCGCCGCTTCACGGGCGCCATCCACCTCGGCGTCGACCGCTTCCGCCGCAAGCCGCAGCTGGCATTCGAAGTGATCGCGGCCGGCGTCGTCTACCAACTGAGCGTGATCGTCGCCGTGTTCCTCGCCGGCAAGGCGCTCGACATCCACGTCGGCATCACCGCCATCCTCGCCTTCTTCCCGGCGGTGGCGATCCTGCAGACGCTGCCCGTCACCGTCGGCGGCCTCGGCGTGCGCGAAGGCGCCCTGTACGTCTTCCTCCATCCGCTCGGGGTCCACAAGGAGCAGGCGATCGGTCTCGGCCTGCTCTATTACTTCTGCGTGCTGATCGTGAGCCTCGTCGGCGCGCCTGCCTTCGCTGCGGGCGGGTCGCGTCGTAAAGTGCCCGCCGACGCCGCATGACCGCCACTGTCGACGCACCCACTACCGAGCCCGTCGCGCCCCGCTTGTACTGGTGGCGCGAGCTGCTGACGATCGGCGTCTTCTATGGCGTCTATACCGCCGTGCGCAACCTCGGTATCGCCAGCGACTCGACCACCGCGGCGCTGCACCACGCGAAGCAAGTGATCCGTTTCGAGCGCGCCCTCGGGTCGTTCCAAGAGCACCGGATCCAGCACGCGTTCATCCACTGGCACCTGTTCATCCAGTTCTGGGACGTCTTCTACGGATCGGCGCACTTCATCGTCACGATCATCGCCATCGTGTTGATGTTCCGGCGCGCGCCGCACCGCTATCCCGTGTGGCGCAACACGCTCGCCGTCACCGTCGCGATCGCGCTCCTCGGTTTCGCCACCTATCCGCTCATGCCACCGCGCCTGATCGACGCGCACGGCTTGCACTACGGCTTCGTCGACACGCTGCAGAAGATCGGCGGGTTGTGGTCCTTCGACTCCGGGACGATGGCGAAGATCTCGAATCAGTACGCGGCCATGCCGTCGCTGCACTTCGCATGGTCGTCGTGGTGCGCGCTCGTGCTCGTGCCGATGATCCGGCCGTTGTGGGGCAAGGTCCTGATGAGCCTGTATCCGTTCATCACGCTGTTCTGCATCGTGGTCACGGCCAACCACTACTGGGCCGACGCCCTCGGCGGCGCCATCGCCCTCACACTCGGCTACCTCATCGGCGGCCGCCTGCTGACCGGCTTCGTGCACAAGCGCGTCGGCCTGCGCGCCTCCCCCGCCGGCTAAGCGTCGTGCGCCGAGGGGTGTGCGTACTTAATCGGGCTAGGCCCGACTAAGTACGCACACACCATCAGTTAGTAGACGGCGGTGTGAGGTCGCAGCGTCACCCGCGCCGACACCCACGGTTGGGTGAGGTCGTCGGCGAACGCAGTCGCGCGCCGCGTCGTCGTCGCGACGACGACCCACGCCGGCGCGTTGGCATGGAGCGCGCCGGCGCGGTCGAGTCCGGTGAACCAACCGAAGTAGACGCGCACGTGCGGCGTGCCGACGCTGGCGGTCGGCGACTGCGAGCGCAGCTGCGCCTCGGCCAGCGATTGGCGAGGCATCGTCCCGTTGGGCGCCGGTTCCATTTTCCACTTCGTGGGGAGGCTCGCCGTGGCACCGACCCCCGGCGTGATGAAGGTGACGTGAAGGCGTTCGTTGTACGCGCGCCGCGGTGGCGCGACGTTCACGGCCGGCGGTTTGCCGTAGGCGTAGACCTGACTGCTGATGACCTTTACTGGCGTCACCCCGTCGGCGACGACGCGGAACCAGTAGCCCTTTCCGCCGTTCTTCTGCGGCCCCGGAATGGCGACGCTGGCGTTGTCGGTGATGGCGAGCCACGCCGGCTTGCCTTGGTAGGAGCCGAACCACGCTCGCGTTCGCCCGTCGGATTGGCCCTTTGTGATCACCGCCAGCGCGTGTTTGTGCGTCCAGACCCGCTTGATGCCCTCGAGCGGCGGCTCGATGACTTCGCCGCTGTGATTGAACACAACCGTGATCGTCGGCGTCGCGTCGCTCGAGCACGCGGCGAGCGTCGCGAGGAACACGAGGACAAGAAGGATGCGACGCATGTCAGTCGACGAGCGGGTGTCCACCGCCACTGAAGGTGCCCGACTCCCACGCGTTGGTCGGCGTGTCGCTGATCACGCTGGCGCCGAAGGTCGAGACTGGATGGGCGAAGGTCTCGGGAGTGCGATTGCAGCACGGACCGTTCGACAGGCGCGACATGTAACCCGTACCGAAGTCCATCCACGCCGGCGTGCGGTTGTGCATGGTGCCGGTGTCGTCGAGGCCGGTAAAGAGACCGAAATACACGCGACCGCTCGGGAGACGCGACCGTCGCTTTGCCTCGGTGAGTGTGAGCTTGGGATGCACGCCGATCGCGGGCTGCATCATCCACTCGGCGAGCGACCCGCCAACGGGTCCGCCCGACGGGATGACGAAGCTCACGTGCAGACGGCCGTTGTAGCGATGGCGTTTCGGCGCGGCGTTGGGCTTGGGCGCTTCGCCGCCGGTCTGCGCCACCCCGCTCAGCGCGCGTGCGGGGAGCTCGCCGTCGGCGAACGCGGCGACTTGATAGCCGCGCGTCGGCGCACCCATGCTCGGGGCGAGGGTCAGGCCGTCGGTGATCGCGAGCCACGCGGGCGCACCCTCGTAATTGCCGAACCACACGCGCGGCGAGGTGCCCTTGAACAACGGCGCCTGTCGTACGGCGGCGCGCGCTTGGTCGCGCGCCCACGCGCGCGGCTGGTGCTCGAACGCCGGTGTCATGACGATCTGCTCGTGGTCGAACACTACCGGAGATCGTCCGGTTGCAATGCCACTGTGGTCGCGGTCGCGGGCGTCGCCGACGGCGCGCTGTCGCCGGCACACGCCGCGAGCGATGTGAGAAGCACCACTCCTATGAGGACGCGCCGCATGACCGTTAGTACACCGGCGGAGGTTGACCGCCGGTGTCCTCTTCGCCGCTGATCGGTGACGCGCCCGGTCGGTCGTAGAGCTGCGTCCACGCCCAGCCGTGTTCCGGCGGGGCGTTGTCGTGCGAGCCGTAGAGCGGTATCTCCCTGTTGTCGATCATCACGAGCCACGCCGGCACGTTCTCTACGCGATGGACGCCCGTGAGCCGGCCGTCCGGCGCGTTGGGGTTCGGTTCGTTGCCGGTAAAGAGACCGAAGTAATAACGAGGCTGTTGATTCCGACCGAAGTCCGACTTCTCGAACGAGGTGCGCACTTCGTCGAGCGTGAGGGTCGACTGCATGTCAGCGGGTGCGGGGTCCATGCGCCACGAGGACAGCGCGTCGCTGTCCTCCGCGTAGGACTCTGGCACCACAGCGACATGTAAGCGACCGTCGTACGGCGTGGTCGTCGTGGTCGTCGAAGTCTCGGGCGGCACGGACGCGTGCTCGACGACGGTCTTGCCGCACGCACCCAACGACACCACGAGCACAAGCGAAGCGACGAAGCGCACACCACAGTGTGTCTCCTACATTCACGTGATGGACATCAAGGCACTGTTCGACATCTCGGGGAAGACGGCGGTCGTCACCGGGGGGAGCCGCGGCATTGGTCGGATGATCGCGGAGGGTTTCGTGTCGGCGGGCGCCGACGTGTTCATCACGGCGCGCAAAGCCGACGCGTGCGACGCGGCGGCGGCTGAGCTCAACGAGATGGGACCCGGCAAGTGCGTGTCGATCCCGTTCAACGTGGCCGGCGAGGAAGGCGCGAAGGCCTTCGCGGCGATCATCGCCGAGCGCACCCCGAAGGTCGACATCCTCGTCAACAACGCCGGCGCCACGTGGGGCGCGTCGATCGAAGACTTCCCCGACGAGGCGTGGGACAAGGTGCTCGACATCAACGTCAAGGGCCTGTTCCAGCTCACGTCGAAGCTGCTGCCGCAGTTGCGCGCGGCGGCGACGGCCGAAGACCCGGCCCGCGTCATCAACATCGGCTCTGTCGACGGCATCAACGTGCCCGGCACGCAGAACTACGCGTACGCCGCCAGCAAGGCCGCAGTGCACCACCTCACGCGCCAGATGGGCCACAACCTGCTGCGCGACCACATCACCGTCAACGCCATCGCGCCCGGCCCGTTCTATTCGAAGATGATGGCGTTCATCCTCGACGCCGACGGCGGCGAGGAAGCCGTCGCCAAGGGCGTCCCGCTCGGCCGCATCGGCACGCCCGAAGACGTCGCCGGCCTGTCGATCTTCCTGTCGTCGCGCGCCGGTTCGTACCTGACGGGCGCGGTCATCGCGTGCGACGGCGGCATCTCGACCCGCTCGGGGTGAGGTGCTAGCAAAAGTTGCACAAAGCTCTTGACAGAGTTAGCAACTGCTAACTAGAGTTAGCGCATGACCCCCACGACAATCCAGGACGAGTTCAACGCCCGCGCGCTCAAGAGCGTCAAGCAGGCCCAGGAGTTCGCGATTGACGCGATCAAGGCCGTCAGCGAGCGCGTGCAGCCGGTGCTGCCGAAGATCGACAACCTCCGCGGTGTCGACCGCCTGCCGACGGCGACCGAGGTCGTCGAGAAGGCGTTTGAACTGAGCGCCGAGCTGCTCAAGAGCGCCAAGGCCGTCGCCCTCGAGGCGACGAAGGCGTTCGCGCTGCGCGAAGGCCAGAAGTCCGTGGCGACCAAGCCGGCTGCGAAGAAGGCCGCCGCCGCCGCAACGGCTGACGCCGCTTCCTAAATCACCTATTCCGTCGAACCGACGGAATAGCAACGTCGCCGGGACGGTTCAAAGAAGAACCCCACCCCGCATGACCGAAGAAGGGCGCTCGGTATCCCCCCACCGGAGCGCCCTTCTTCGCGCCAGGCGACTAGTTCGGTAGTGCGGCTTCGACTGCCTTGACGAGGTCGTCGTCTTCGGGTGCGACGAGCGGACGGAACCGCGTCACGGCACCATCGGGCGCGACCAGGAACTTCTCGAAGTTCCACACGACGTCGCCGGCCTTCCCCTCAGCATCGGCAACCTGCGTCAGTTCGGCGTAGAGCGGGTGCTGGTTGTCGCCGTTGACGTCGACCTTCTCCAACAGCGGGAAGGTGACGCCGTAACTCGTCGAGCAGAACGTCTCGATCTCTTCGGCCGAGCCCGGCTCCTGACCACCGAACTGGTTGCAGGGCACGCCGATGACGGAAAAGCCGCGGTCCTTGTACTTCTCGTGCATCGCCTCGAGGCCCGTGTACTGCGGCGTGAGGCCGCACTTGCTGGCGACGTTGACGATCAAGAGCGCTTTCCCAGCGTGATCGGCGAGAGATGTCGGTTCGCCGTGCAGCGTCTTGAGCGGGATTTCATTGATTGACATGCAGCGACTCTATGCCGAGTAATTCGCCTTTGAGACGGGGATCGGCTCGACGAGTCCCTTGAACGTCCGCCGCCGCGGGCGGCTGAAGTCGATGCGCGGGATCTCGTCGCCGACGGCGTCGCGGATGTCACCGGTGACGACGACTTCGCCGCCCTTGGCCGACTCCGTGACGCGCGCCGCGACGTTGACGACGTGGCCCACCACGTCGTCGCGCGTGACGACGACGTCACCCATGTGCAACCCGGCGCGCAGTCGCAGCGGCGACGGCGGGGTGGCGACGAGTTCGAGGCACGCCAACACACCCGCCTCGGGTTCGGGGAACGTCAGCAGCAACCCGTCGCCGATGCGCTTGACGATGCGTCCGCCGCGGCCCCGCACGATCGGCCCGACGGTCCGGTGGTGTTCGACGATGAGGTGGCTGGCGACGTCGTCGCCGTTGCGTTCGGTGAAGCGAGTGAACCCCTCGAGATCCGTGAAGGCAACGGTCAGGCGCGTGCGCGTTCCGGCCACGCCCTCCTCTTCCTCGCCTTTGTTCGAAAGCAGTTGGATCGTGCTCAACCCCAGCCCGGCGATGAGCGACGGCCTGCGCTCGATCGACCGTTCGAGGAGCCGCTCGACGACCTCGAGCGGCGGCGCGGTGCGCACGGGACCACCGGCGTCGGGTTCGTCGACGAAGTCGCGACTCACGATGCCGGCGTCGGTAAAGCTGTCGAGGACCTCGGGGTCGCGATCACGCAGGGTTTCGACGATCCGCTTGGCCACGGTGCGCCGGAAGCTGTGGACCGCGGCGCGGCCGGTCGCCTTGGGGGAAGCCACGACGCCGATCGTAGAATGGGTTGATGCAAGAGGCGCCCTCGAGCCTGGGCGAGATCGCAAAGCGCGTCGACGCTCGCATCGAGGAAGTTCTCGACGCCGAGATGCAGCGGTGGTCCGCGATCGACGCGTCGCTGCTCGAGCCGCTCCAGTCGCTGCGCGAGTTCGTGCTCGCCGGAGGCAAACGTCTTCGTCCCGCGTTCTGCCAGTGGGCCTTCGTGGGCGCCGGCGGCGACGAGAACGACCCGTGCGTCATCGACGCCGGCGCGGGACTCGAACTGCTGCACACGTTCGCGCTCATCCACGACGACGTCATGGACAACTCGAAACGCCGCCGCGGCAACCCGACCGTGCACGTGCAGTTCGAGGACGCGCACGGCGCCCGCGCGTGGCGCGGCGAGACCCGTCGCTTCGGCGAGGGCGCGGCGATCCTCATCGGCGACCTCGCCTTCGTCTACGCCGACCAGATGCTGCGCGGTGCGCCCGCCCCCGCGATCGACGTGTTCAACGAACTGCGACTCGAGGTGAACGTCGGCCAGTTCCTCGACCTCGTCGGCACCGCCCGCGGCGACGTGTCGGTCGAACTGGCGCGCACGATCTGCCGGTACAAGTCGGGCAAGTACACGGTGGAGCGGCCGTTGCACCTGGGCGCGGCGCTGGCCGGTCGCCTCGACGAATTGGCGGGGCCGCTGACGGCGTACGGCGATCCGCTGGGCGAGGCGTTCCAGTTGCGCGACGACCTGCTCGGCACCTTCGGCGACGCCGCGCTGACCGGCAAGCCGGTTGGCGAAGACCTCCGCGAGGGTAAGCCGACCACGATGTTCGCCCTGGCGCGCGACGCCGCCGTCGGAGCCGACGCGCAACTCCTTGCGGCGCGCTACGGCGCGCCGGATCTATCGTCTGAGGAGGTTGGTGCGCTCCAGTCGATTTTCGAAACGACCGGGGCGCGCACGGCGATCGAGCAGCAGGTCGCACAACTGATCGACGCCGCGCTGGAGGCTTTGGTGGACGCCCCGATCACATCGGGTGCCCGCGATGAGTTGGACGCCTTGGCGCGGTTCGTCGGTGAAAGGGACTTTTGAAGGGTGCGCACTAACGTGAGCAAGCAATGTTGATCGAGCGCGTGCACTCCCCGGCCGACCTCAAGAAGTTGTCGCTGGCCGAGATAAACGAGCTCGCAGCCGAGATCCGCCAGTTCATCGTCGAGGCGGTTTCCGTCACCGGCGGCCACCTCGGCTCCAACCTCGGAGCGGTCGAACTCACGCTCGCCGTCCACCGCGTGTTCGACTCGCCGCGCGACATCATCCTGTGGGACACCGGCCACCAGGCCTACGTGCACAAGATCGTCACCGGCCGCGCCAAGTTGTTCGATCACCTGCGCCAGGAGGGCGGCCTGTCGGGCTACCCGAACCGCGCCGAGTCGGAGCACGACTGGGTCGAGAACAGCCACGCCTCGACCATCCTCAGCTACGCGCACGGGCTTGCGGCCTCGGTGGCGCGCAGCGGTTCGACCGATCGGCGCGTCGTGTCGGTCATCGGCGACGGTTCGATGACGGGCGGCATGGCCTACGAGGCGCTCAACAACCTCGGGCACTCCGGCACGCGCTGCGTGATCGTGCTCAACGACAACGGCCGTTCGTACGCGCCGACCGTTTCCTCGCTTACCGAGAACGTGTCGCGCCTGCGGTTGAACCCGCAGTACTTGAGCTTCCGCAAGTTCGGCGAGCAGATGGCCGGCGAGTTGCCGGTCGTCGGCGACCTGATGGCGAAGGCGTGGAAGGGCATGACCGCGGCGATGCGCGAGGTCGCGGAGCCGACGGTGTTCTTCGAAGCGCTGGGCGTGCGCTACGTCGGCCCGATCGACGGCCACGACGTGGCACTGCTCGAAGAGGCGTTGCACAACGCCGCCGACTTCGACGGACCGATCGTCGTGCACGTGTTGACGCAGAAGGGCCGCGGCTATCCGCCGGCGGAAGACGACGACGAGAAGTGCCTCCACGACGCGCCGATTTTCGACGTCGCCACCGGTCCCGGCGCGTCGAAGCTGGCGGGATACACCGAAGCGTTCTCCGACGCCTTGGTCGCCGAGGCAAAGGATCATCCGCAGGTGATGGCCGTGACCGCCGCGATGCCGGGGCCGACGGGTCTACTGCCGTTCGAAGAACAGTTTCCGAAGCGCTACTTCGATGTCGGCATCGCCGAACAGCACGCCGTGACGATGGCCGCGGGCTTGGCGATGGGCGGCTTGCGTCCGGTCGTGGCGCTGTACTCGACGTTCTTCTCACGCGCCTTCGACCAGGCGAACCTCGACGTCGGCCTGCACGGGTTGCCGGTCGTGTTCGCGCTCGATCGCGCGGGCATCACCGGAGACGACGGCCCGTCCCATCACGGCGTTCTCGACATGGTGCTGTGCCAGACGATCCCGGGCATGACGATGTTCGCGCCGTCGTCCGTGCAGGAAGTTCCCGAGATGCTGCACACCGCGCTGTCGATCGAAGGACCGTGCGTGATCCGCTTCCCCAAGGGCGTCGCCCGTCAGGTCGCGGACTCAGAAGTCGGTTCGGGTCTCGAAGCCAAGCGGTGGCGTTCCGGGGAGTCGCGCCAAGTCGTGCTCATCGGCGTCGGCAAAATGCTCGCCTCGGCGTTGTCCGCGGCAGACCTGCTGGCCGACGACGGCATCGAAGCCACCGTGTGGGACCCGCGGGTCGTCAAGCCGCTCGATCCGGCGATGCTGGCCGACGCGCTGATGCACGGGCTGGTCGTCACCGTCGAAGACGGTCTCCGCGTCGGCGGCATCGGTTCGTCGATCGCCACGGCGCTGGCGAACCTCGGCGGTAGTGCCGCACCGACGGTCATCACGCTGGGCGTGCCCGACGAGTACATCCCGCAGGCCAAAGCCGACGCGATCCACACGCGCCTGGGCCTCGACGGACCCGGCGTCGCCGACACCGTGCGCGCCGCGTTGAACGCCAGCAGCCTCGCCTAAGTTTTGGGCCGTGGCCCATTCCGAACTCGAGTTCGTGCTGTCGCTCGCCGACGCCGCGGACAAGATTTCGCTGAAGTGGTTCCGTTCGAAGGACCTGCCGGTCGAAGCGAAGCCTGACGACACGCCGGTGTCGATCGCCGATCGCGAAGTGGAAGAGAAGGTGCGGTCGCTCATCGCGAAGAAGCACAGCGACAGCGGCATCATCGGCGAAGAGTTCGGCGTGCACGAGGCGAGCGACGGCGGAACGCGCTTCGTCATCGACCCGATCGACGGCACGAAGAACTACGTGCGCGGCGTCCCGGTGTGGGCGACGTTGATCGCGCTGGAGTGCGACGGGGTCTTCGAGGTCGGCGTCGTCTCCGCGCCGGCGCTGGGCTACCGGTGGTGGGGCGTGCGCGGCGCCGGGGCGTGGCGCAACGGTGACGCGATCCACGTGAGCGACACGGCGACGATCGAGGAGGCATTCCTCTCGTCCGACAGCTACACGACCTTCGACCAGTGGGACCCGGCGCGCGCCGACGCGTGGCACGCGCTCACCGGGCGCGTGGCGCGCTCGCGCGGCTACGGCGACTTCTGGTCGCACATGCTCGTGGCCGAGGGGGCCGTCGACATCGCGGTGGAACCATCGGTGACGCTGTGGGACCTGGCGGCGAGTTCGGTCATCGTCGAAGCCGCCGGCGGCACGTTCACCGACCTGTCGGGCACGCCCGGGCCCGGCGGCGGATCGGTGATCGCTACCAACGGCGTGCTGCACGATGCCGTCGTCAAGGCGCTCAATGCCTAGTCGCGACGGGTGCCTCGACTCGCTGCACCGCGACGCCGAATTGTTCGAGGCCGCGTTGCGTGCCGGCGGCGATCTCACGCAGCCCGTCGACGGCTGCCCCGGGTGGGATCTCGCAGCGCTCGCGGAACACCTCGGCACGCTGCACCGCTACATCACCGCCGGCATCGAGAGCGGCGGCAAGCCCGACGGCTTCCCGTCGGCACCGACAGAGCGCGCCGCGCTGGCCGACTGGTTCGCCGAGGGCGCCGCCGCGCTCGAAGCCGCGTTGCGGGCGCGTCCGGACGACGAGCCGTGCTGGACGTTCTTCTCCAACGCGCCGCAGACGATCGGCACGTGGGTGCGGCGCCAAGCGCAAGAGATCGCAGTGCACCGTTACGACGCGGAGATGGCGGCCGCTGGCATCGCCGAGGCGCTCGACGCCGCGATCGCCAAGGACGGCATCGACGAGTACTTCGACTTGTTCGTCCCGCGCGTCGACGCGCGCACCCCGATCCGTATCGGCGACGTCACGATCCACCTGCACGCGACGGGCGACGCCGAAGGCGAGTGGCTGATCACGTGCGGCGACGACACGCCCGTCGTCACGCACGAACACGCCAAAGGCGACGTGGCGTTGAGCGGTGCGGCGAGCGATCTCCTCCTCACGATCTGGGGTCGCGTGGATCCCGAAGAAGTGGGCGTTGCCGTGTTCGGCGACCGCGACGTCTGGTCGAAGTTCCAGGCCGCGGCCGCGATCTAGTGGCCGGCTAACGGCTCGAGGAGTTCGGCGCCCTCGTTCTTCACATTGCTGACCAGCTTCGTCACGGGATAGGCGCGCATCTGCTCCGACGGCAGGGGCACGAGCAATTTGGCGGCTTCCTCGGCACCGACGTTCGGGTCGAGCCACGTGTCCCACGCCGCTTCGGGCAAGCACACGACCATCCGGTCGTGGATCTTGGCGACAAGATCGTTCGGCTCGCCGGTGATGAGTGTGACCGTGCGAAGCGGTTCAGGAGCGTCGTCCTTGCCGCGCTGGTCAGGCGCGGTCCAGCGATCCCATAGCGCCGCGAACGCCAACGGGCCGCCGTCGGCCGACGTGATGTAGAAGGGCTGGCGCTCGGGCGTTTTCTTGCCGGGCACTTCCTTCTTCTGCCACTCGTAGAACCCGTCGGCGGGCACGAGGCAACGGCGGCGATCGAGCAGCTTCGTGAACGCGGCTTTGCTCGTAACCGTCTCGCTGCGCAGGTTGATCATGCGGTTGCCGATCGACTCGTCCTTGGCGAAACCCGGCACGAGTCCCCAGCGCAGCGCACCCATGCGTCGCTTGCCTTCGGTCGTCGTGACGATCGTGTACACGTCGAGCGTGGGCGCGACGTTGTACCGCTCGCCGAGATCCTCGACGACGACCTCGTCGACGGCGAACTCTTCCGCCAGTTTCGAAGCAGCGGTTGCCGATACGTAACGACCACACATGGTTCCTTAGTCTTGCCCGCTGTGGACGCCGTCGTATTCGACCTCGGCAACGTGCTCATCGAGTGGAACCCGCTGCGCGTCGTCAGCGAGGCGTTCGTCGCGAACTGCGATTTCGCGCGGTGGAACGCCGAGCTCGATCGCGGCGTGCGCTTCGACGACGTCGAGCAGATGTGGGCCGCGACCTACCCCGACTACGCGGAGGAGGTGCACGCGTTCCGCGCTCGGTGGTTCGAGACGTTGGGCGACATCGACGACGCCGTGGTTGCGATCGTGCGCGAGCTCCGCGCCAGCGGTGTCGGGGTGTTCGGCCTCACGAATTCGTCGATGGAGAACGCGCCGCAGTCACACGACGTGCAACGCGTCTTCGCCGAGTTGGACGGTGTCGTGGTGTCGGGCGACGTCGGCCTCTTGAAGCCCGAGCCCGAGATCTACGGCTACACCGCGGCGCGCTTCGGCCTTGACGCGGCGCGCACGTGGTTCGTCGACGACAATGCCGCCAACGTCGCCGGCGCGGAGGCGTGCGGCTGGAACGCGGTGCTTTTCACCGACGCCGGCGCCCTCCGCGCCGCACTCAGCGGGGCGGGGCTAGTCCCAACTGGTGGGCGAAGTAGCTGAGCTGGTCGGCGCCGAGGTCGAGGGTGCGGTCGGTCGAGCGCACGCTGTGGCCGACGTCGGCTTCGCGGCGGAACAGGATTGGTTTCTCGTCGGGGTCCGACGACGTGGCGTGCTGCAGGGCCGCGCACATCTTGCGCGGGTGCATGACGTCGGTGCGTGAGTCGTTGTCGAAGCTCGTGAACAGCACCGACGGGTAGGCGACGCCTTCGCGCACCTTGTGTACCGGCGAGTAGCCGTAGAGCCATTGGAACTCGACGGGATCGTCGGCCCTGCCGTACTCGTCGTTCCACGTGATGCCGAGACCGAACTTTTCGTAGCGCAGCATGTCGAGCAGCGGCGCCGAGCAGATGACCGCGGCGAGTTCGTCGGGCCATTGTGTGAGCGTTGCGCCGACGAGCAGGCCGCCGTTCGACCCGCCGTAGATACCGAGCTGCTCGGTGGTCGTCCAGCCCTCGGCCTTGAGGTAGCGCGCCGCGGCGATGAAGTCTTCGAAGACGTTCTGCTTGTTCTCGCGCATGCCCGCGCGGTGCCACTGCTCGCCTTCCTCGGAGCCGCCGCGCAAGTTCGTGTACGCGTACACGCCGCCGGCGTCGACCCACGTCTGGATGAGCGACGAGTACGCCGGGCTCATCGAGATGTTGAACCCGCCGTAGCCGTACAGGATCGTCGGGCGCGGCCCCATCGACGCGTCGCCCTTGGCGATCACGAACATGCGCACCTCGACGCCGTCGTGCGACAAATACGTGTGCTGGCGCACGAGGACGTCCGACGACGCCGGCAACGCGCCCGGCGTCGTCGCCCACGTGTCGAGTGCCGCGGTATCGGTGCCAAGGTGAAACACGGTTCCCGGCGTGACGAAGTCGGTGTAGACGACCCACGCGTTGGCGGTGTGGTCGCGCTGGCCCATCACCATCGCCGTGCCCGCGCCGGGCATGGCGATGACGCGCGCGTCGCCGGTGGTCTCGTCGACCACGGAGACCTCGGTGACGGCGTGCCCCTCGTGCGCGACCACGATGCCGCCGGCGGTCACCTCCGCGGACACGAGGACGGCGTCGGTCTCGGGCACGACGTCGGTCCAGTGCTCGGGCGTGGGCGTCGCCGGATCGGTGACGACGAAGCGCTTCTTGGGCGCGTCGAGCGACGTGAGCAGATAGAGCCGGCCGTTTACGACCTCGCCGTACGTCTGGGCGTCGACACCTTCGACGATCGTGCGCACGTCACGGTCGCCGGCGAGGTCGAGGATGTACAGGTCGTTGCGTGGCTCGGTGCCGACCGCGGCGCTGATGATGACCCAGCGCCCGTCGGTCGACACGTCGACGCCGTAGTACGTCGACGGATCGCGTTCCTCGCCGAAGATGAGTTCGTCGTCTTCGACGGGCGCGCCGATGACGTGGCGCCACACGCGCCGGTTGAACGGTTCGGGCGTCAGGCGGCGCACGTAGAAGAACCCCGACGAATCGGCGAACCAGCCGACCGACGTGTACCGCGTCCGCTCGATGGGACCGTCGATCACGTCGAGCGTGTCGATGTCCATGACGCGGATGGCGGTGTTCTCGTCGCCCCCCGATGACAGACCGATGACGATCCGTTTGCCGTCGGGAGACACCGACGCCACGTCGAGCGTCGTCAGGCCGGACGGGTCCTCGACCATCGGATCGAACAGCACGCGCTCGGACCCGTCGCCCTCGCGCAGGAACAACTTCGCGTGCTGCTCTCCGGGCTCGCGCCGGTTGAAGTACAGGCGCTCGCCACGGACCGCCGGCGGCGAGATGGTTCCGGGCAACAGTCGCGCCTGTGCAGCCCGCCACTTGTCGCGTCCGGGCAGCGCCGCCAGCCACGGCTGGCACAGATCGTCCTGCGCCTTCAGCCAGGCGTCGAGGTCCGGATTGTTCTGTTGTTCCTCCATCCACCGATATGGATCGGGCACCTTCGTGCCGTGGTAGTCGTCAACGACGTCATCGCGTCGCGCATCGGGATAGATCACGCCGCGGAGAGTACCGTGAGCAACTTCAGATACCGGGGGGATTTGAATTTGCTTGCGCTGCTGAAGCGGAAGTTCGAGAGCGACACCAAAGGTGAGTGGATCTTCCCGCTCGTCGTGCTGTCGGCGCTCTACTTCTTCGACGAGTTCGACACGTCCGCCTTCGGCACGCTGGCGCCCGAGATCCGCCACGCGTTCCACCTCTCGGTCGACGACTTCACGAAGCTGATCATCATCAACGTGTCGGTCACGGTGTTGCTCGCCGTGCCGGTCGGCTATCTCGGCGACCGCGTCAACCGCACGAAGCTGGTCGTCGTCTCGGGCATCGTCGCCGCGATGTTCAGCTTCGGAACAGGCATCGCCGGCACGGTCGCGCTCCTCACCTTCGCTCGGTTCGGCAACGGCGTCGGCCTGCTCGCCAACATCCCCGTGCACAACTCACTGCTGGCCGACTACTACACGCCCCAAGCGCGACCCACGGTGTACGCCAACCATTCGAACGCCGTCCAAGTCGCGGCCATCATCGCCCCGGCAATCGCGGGGTTGATTGCGTGGCAGTTCGGTTGGCGCGCCGCGTTTTTCCTGCTGTTCATTCCGGTGATCATCGCGACGGTCTTCGCCATGCGATTGCACGAGCCCGTGCGCGGCGCCACCGATCCCGGCGGCGGCGAGTTGCGCGAATTCGCGTTACCTCCGAAGTTCTGGGAGGCATCCAAGGTCCTGTGGGCCGTGAAGACACTGCGCCGCTCGTTCATCGCCGCCACGTTCGTCGGCGCCGGCTTCATCCCGCTCGTCGGCTACATCGCGCTCTATTTCGAAAAGGTGTATCACCTCACCGTCATGCAGCGCGGCGCGCTCGGGTCGGTGTCCGCGGTGTTCGCCTACTTCGGCGTGCAAGAAGGCGGCAAGCGCACTGCTGGCTGGTTCGCACAGGGCATGGGCGTGCCCGTCAAACGCATCGGCGTCGTACTCGCCCTCGTCGGCGTCGGCGTCATCTGCTTCGCGGCAGCGCCGTGGCTGTGGCTTTCGCTCGTGTTCGCGATGGGAACGAACTTCGTGATCGGAATGTTCGCGGCGCCGCTCGCCGCCATCCAGGCGCTCGTGAGCCCGGCGCGCGAACGCAGCCTCGCCTTCAGCTTCGGTGCGATCTTTCTCGTGCTGGGCGTCGTCATCTTCGAGGTCCTCGGGTTTGCGAAGATCGCCGACACCCACGGCCTGCGCTGGGGTGTCGGCGTGCTGGCGCCGTGGTTCTTCATCGGCGGCGCCATCGCCTTCACCGCTCACAAGTTCGTCGAGAGCGACGTGCAGGCGGCGATGCTGAAGTCGGCGGCGGAGGCAGAAGCCGCGCGCGCCGAGTACGAAGCGAAGCAAGCCATCACGACTACCGAAGAGGACTCCCCCAGCGCATGACCGACGCGCCCCATCCGAAACTGACGCCGCTCGACGAGGGGCTGTGCCATCAAGTCCCCGAGCCGTTCCCGACGCCGTTCATGCATCACCTGCACTGGCGCGAGTCGCTGTTCTTCATCGCGCACAATCCCAAGCAGCTCGACGACGTCGTCATCCTCACCCTGGCGTCGTTCCCGACGCGTGGTGAGATGGACGCGCTGCAGCTGGGACGTATCGGCGACGCGCACACGTGGGGCCGCCACGTGCGCCACCTCGGCGACGACCCGCACGCACTCACCGCGGGTCCCGTGAAGATCGACATCGTCGAGCCGTTCAAGACGCTGCAATTGCACGTCAACGAGGACCCGAACGCGCCCGTCGCCCTCGACCTCACGTTCAGCGCGCGCACACCGCACTACGCGCTGCGCCGCGGCACCATGAAGTACCAGGACGAAACCATCTGGGATCAGAGCCACATGATCCAGAGCGGCTGGTTCAACGGCACGCTGCGTCATCAGGGTCGCGAGATCGCCGTCGAGAACTGGTGGGGCCAGCGCGATCACTCGTGGGGCATCCGCGACCACGCGCGTTGCCCGATGTGGATGTGGCTCGCCATCCAGTTGCCCGACGGGATGATCGGCGTGTGGAACTGGGAGTTGCCCGACGGCACGCTCGTGTTCCGCGACGGCGCCTTCTGCCCCGCCGACGGCAGCGATCCGGTACCGATCACCGACTTCACGTACGACCTGCACTGGATCGACTCATCGGGTAGCGCCGTGTCCTACGAGCGCGACGGCGAGAACGTCACGGGCATCGCCGGCCACGTCGACTTCGCGTTCGAAGACGGGCAGAAGGTGGGCATCGACGCCACCGGTCGATGGGCGCAGCGGTACGGGCCGGTCGGTGGCGGGCTCAACGAGGTGACCGTGGAGACCAACGACGGGCGGGTCGGCACCGCGATCTACGAGTGCACCGGTGCGTACCACCACCACTTCTTCCCCGTGCGCCGCGCCGAGAACTTGCCGGGCGACTGACGACGTCGAGTTTGCCCGGGCTCGGCGCCGGGTACGTGAGATCACGCAGCGGGCGCTTTCCGGGCCTGGACACTCTCCCGAGATTCCTGAGCTGGCAGCAACGGCGCTCGGCGCCGTAGCCCGGAAACCCCGCTCGCCTACCGGTCGCGGTAGACGTCGGTGACGACGGCGCCGCCGGAGTCGGCCGACGCGTACAACGCATCGACGATCTGATGCGCGGGGATTGCATCACGCAACGTCGGAGTTGCTGCGCGTCCGTCGCGCACTGCCGCGAGGAAGTCCTGTTCGAGCGTGGGCATGTGATCGCGGGCGTCGCGGAGAAACGCCAACGTGTCGTCGCCGTCGACCATGTGCTCCGACTCGCCGGTGAACTGCCATCGCACCGGCCCGAGTCGATCGCCTTCGAGCTTGACGTAGAGGTGGTCGCAGAAGACCTCGACGTGGCGCAGGCTGCCGCGCTCGAGGATGTCGTGCCACACCGACGTGAGTTGCACGACGGTGCCGTTGGCGAATTCGAGGCGCGCCGCACAGACGTCGTCGATGCGGTCGTAGCCGTGGTTGTAGCGACACGTCGCCGACACCGCAGCGACAGGACCGAAGATCCACTGCAGCATGTCGACGTCGTGAATCGAGTGCTCGAGCAGCGTGCCCCGGCCGGCGAGCGCGGGATCGACGCGCCACGTCGACGCGTAGAAGCCTTGGTTGGGGATGTACTGGTCGTCGCGGAACACGACGGCGATGGGGTTGCCGGCGCGCGGGTCGGCGAGCAACTGCTTCACGACGCGAAACGCCGGAGACGTCCGCAGCACGAGTCCGACCTGGTTCACGACGCCGGCGGCCTCGACGGTGTCGGCCATGCGCGTGGCAGCGGCCGCGTCGAACGCCAACGGTTTCTCGCAGAACACGGCGCGGCGCTTCGCGGCGGCTTTGGCGACGAGGCGCTCGTGTTCCGAGGTCCAGCAGGTGATGAACACGGCGTCGACGAGGTCGAGGAGCTCGTCTTCGTCGACGACCTTCGCGTCGAAGCGCTGCGCCATCGTGGCGGCGCGCTCCGGATCCGGGTCGCACACGGCCACGATCTCGTGCGCGACGTTCACGTCACGCAACATCCACGTGTGTACGCCGCTGATCAGGCCGGCGCCGTAGAACCCCACCCGGATTGTCATGACGAAACTGTACGAGCCGAACGCGTATCGTCTGAGTCCTTGCGAGTGACTTTCTGCGGCGTACGGGGCTCAACGCCTGCACCCGGCCATTTGTTCGCGCGCTACGGCGGCAACACCAGTTGCGTTGCGATCACCGCGGCCGACGCCGAGGTACCAACGCTCGTGCTCGACGCCGGCACCGGCCTCACGCGCCTGTCGGCCGACCTCGCGGGCCGCCCGTTCCGCGGGTCGATCCTGCTCGGCCATCTCCACTGGGACCACACGCACGGCATCCCGTTCTTCCCCGCGGGCGACACGCCCGACGCGTCGGGCGTCGTCTACCAACCGGCGCAGGGCGACCCGATCGAAGTGCTGGCGCGCGTCATGAGCCCGCCGCACTTCCCGATCCCCCCGACGGAGCTGCGCGGGCGTTGGACCTTCGAGACGATGGAGGAAGGCGACTACGAGATCGAGGGCTTCGAGGTGGCGGCGCGCGACATCCCGCACCGCGGCGGGCGCACGCTCGGCTTCCGCATCTCCGACGGACGGTCGACTATCGCGTACATGTCGGACCACTGGCCGCTCGAGTTCGGACCCGGCCCGCACGGCGAAGGCGAGTTCCACGACGCCGCGCTCGCACTGGCCGACGACGTCGACCTACTCATTCACGACGCGCAGTACACGCGCGCCGAGTTCCCAGCGCGATCGCACTTCGGCCACTCCACCATCGATTACGCCATCGAGCTCGGCGAACGCGCCGGCGTCGGCAAGGTCGTGCTGTTCCACCACGACCCTTCGCGGACCGACGACCAACTCGACGCCGTCGTGGCCGTCAACCAGCACCACAAGGTGCCGGTGATCGCCGCGGTCGAAGGGCTATCGCTCGACCTCAGGAAACGCCACTAGCCGGACACACCGCCGCGTAGTCGCAGCGGGCGCACCACGCGCCGGGATTCGTTGCGGCGTCGTTGGCGTCGATGCGGCTGATCGCCTGCACGAGGCCCGCACGCGCGGCGTCGACGATCTCAGGGCTCAGCGGTACGTCGACCGCCGTCGCCGGTGTGCCGTCGCTGTGCAGGTAGACGAACGACGCGCGCAACGATTCGGGTTTGTGGCCCCAGGCGTCGACCGCGGCCACCGCGTACACGAGCAGCTGCGTCTCCGACGACGGATCGCCGTCGGCTGGCGTGCGCCCGGTCTTGAAGTCGACCAACTCAACGACCGAACTGGTCCTCCCAGCGACCGCCGCACGGTCGTGGGGAGGACCAGTTCGAGGGTTGGGGTTCGTGTCGTAGACGGCGTCGACGCGGCCGCGGATGATGTGGCCGCCGACCAGCAGCTCGAACGGCGCCTCGACGGCGGAGGGGACGCGATCGCTGTAGGGCGACGCCGCGAACGACTGCTGGAGTCCGGCGACGACGCCCTGCGACTCGGCGTAGTCGGTGTCGAGCAGCACGCCCTGCGGGCCGTGGCGCGTTTCGATCCACCGGTGCACGATCGTGCCGACCGTCGCCGCCGTCGACCCGCGGCGCGGCAGCGGCCGCACCGTCGACCAGTGGAACTGACGCGGGCAGCGCGCGAACGAGACGAGCGAACTGACCGATAGGCCCAGCGGCGCCCGCGGCGGCGTCGCCACCGGCGCGGCGGACACGTCGAACAGCGACATCGGCAGCTCCGCGGGTTCGGCGCTGGCGCGGCGCCCCCGCTTGGCCGGTGGCACCGGCGGTGGCAGCACCGCGGCCGCCGCTTCGCGTTGATAGGTCTCCATCGCCACCACTCTCGGATCGCGGTCGGTTGCGTCGTGGCGGTACCGCTCGACCACGAGGTCGGTCTGCGCCGCCGCGAAGGCGTAGAACTCCGACGGGCCCTGCGGTGTGGCGGGGCCCGAGTACCACTGCGCCGCCGACAGCACGAGTCGCTTCCGCGCGCGCGTGCAGGCGACGTAGAACAACCGGCGCTCCTCGTCGAGGTTGCGCTTGCGCACGATCTCGGTCATCGCCTGACCGCTCGACACCTCACTCCAGTGCGGCAGGCCCTCGGTGTTCTCCCGCACCCACCACGGCAACGCCGCGGCCGACGACTCGGGATTGTCGCCGCCGCGGCTCGGCGACGGAAACTTCTTGTTGGCGAGGCCCGGCACCCACACCTCGTCGAACTCCAGGCCCTTCGCCTGGTGCACGGTCATCACCTTGACGGCGTCGACGTTGCCCGGTGTCGCCTCCCCCAGCTCCTCTTCGCTTTCCATGACCATGGCGATGTACTCGACGAACTCACCGAGTCCACCGGCGCCTTCGATCGGTGCGTATCGCTGCGCAAGGTCGCCGAAGCGCAACAGGTTCTCCCGCGCCGTGTCGTCGCACACCGCCCACAGATCGGTGCGCCGCGCGATCTCGTCGCACAACTCGGCGAGCGGAACGCGTTCCGCCGCGGCGCACAGGTCGTCCCACACCGACACCAGGTCGTCGAGGCGGACCACCGCGGCGTGCGACAGGCCGTCGACCTTGAGGCGGTCGCGCACGGCGTCGGCGAGGACCATCGACGGACGGTCGCCGGCGACGATCGTCTCGTCGATCAGACCGCGGGCGTGTCGCGCCAGCGCGGCGAGGTCGCGGTCGCCGATCCGGAAGACGGGACCGCGCAGCAAGCGGACGAGCGGCACGTTGCGCGTCCGGTCGGCGAGCAGTTCGAGCCACGCCAACAAGTCGACGATCTCGGGGCGCTCGAGCAGACCGCCGATGCCCACGACCTCGACGGGGATTTTGCGGCGCTCGAGCGCGGACGTGATCGGGCCGATGAGCGACCGGGTGCGGCACAGCACCGCACACTCGGACCACGTCGTGCGACCGCTGCGCACTGCGGCGTCGACGTCGTTGGCGATCTGGTTGGCCTCTTCGACTTCGCTGGCGGCCAGGAAGCATTCGATGGCGTCGGCGGCGGCGTCGGGCGGCGCGGTCAACCTCTTGTCGAGCGCGTCGGCGACCAGGCCCTGAATGCGGTTGGCAAAGGCCACGATGTTCGAGCCGCTGCGGCGGTTGAGCGTGAGCGAACGCAGCTTCGTGGGAGCGAAGTGGTCGGCGAACTCGACGATGTTGCGCACGTGCGCGCCGCGGAACGCGTAGATCGACTGCATGTCGTCACCGACCGCCGACACCACGCCGCCGTGCCGGTAGATCGACGTGAGCAGCACGCGCTGCGCGTAGTTGGTGTCCTGGTACTCGTCGAGCAACGCGTACTTCCGCTGGCCGGCGATGGAGGCGGCGATGTCAGGGTGCTGTTGCACGAGTTCGACGGCGAGCCTGATCTGATCGCCGAAGTCGAGCAGGCCCAGACGCTTCTTGGTGGCGGCGTACTTCTCGACGACTTGGCACAGCTCGGTGCGGCTGCGCGCCGTCCGGTGGATCTGTTGGCGCGTCGCCTTGCTGCCGAGCGTCGCCTTGCAGTCGGCGACGACTGTGGCGACGTCGACGAGGAAGTCGTCGATGCGCGCTGCCAGTGCCAGCGCGTCGGTGATCACCGACGCCGGGAAGAACGAACTGCGCTCCTCGAAGTGGTACGAGTCGAACTCGGAGAGGCACAGCTGCCACGCCTGGCCGCGGTTGATCAGCCGCGTGCGCGGCGGCAGGTCGAGTTCCAGCAAGTGGTCCTCGACGAGTGACGCCGCGAACCCGTGGTACGTCGACACCAGCACGTCGGTGTCGGCACCGAGGCGCCCGCGCACGCGTCGCGCCAACTCGGCCGCCGCCTTGTTGGTGAACGTGAGGGCGACGATCTCCGACGGGTCGGCGCCGCTGCGCACGAGGTGCTCGATGCGCCGGGCGATCGACTCCGTCTTGCCCGACCCCGCGCCGGCGATGACGAGCATCGACGAGTCGGCGGCGTGCTCGATGACGCCGCGTTGCTCGTCAGTGGGCACAAAGGTGTCGGTCATCGCGCGCCGACCTCGCGTCCGGCGCGCTGCAATGGGCACAGCCGGTGGTAGTCGCAATGATCGCAGTCGGCGGTGGGCAGCGGTGCCAATTGCTCGTCGAGCATCTGCGCGGCCGCGGCGAGGATGCGCGTCTCGGCGCGCTCCTCGTGGTCGTCGGTGATGGGTTGGCTGAAGGTCTTGTTGAGCCGGATGTACAGCAGCTCGAGGCGAGTCGGCGCCCCCTTGGCGGCGAGTTCCGCCGACCGCAACGCTGCCAGGTAGTACACGGCGAGCTGGAGGTCGTCCGCGACTTCAGACTCCTTCGGCGCGTGCCGACCCGTCTTGTAGTCGACGACGGCGATGCCGTTGCGGTCGTGGTCCCAGTCGACGCGGTCGATGCGGCCCCGCACCGTGTGGTCCCCCACCGCGACGTCGAATTCGTGCTCGACCTCGACCACGTCGGCGCGGTTGAAGCGGTGCCCCTCCATCTGCCACCACGTGGCGAGCACGTCTTTCAGCTCGCGGCGCGCCTGGTCGCGCTGCGGCGCGAACGCCGCGATGTCGTCGGACCACAACTCGTCCGAAAGATCGAGTAGCGCGTCGAACGAGTACTCGATCGTCGAACCCGGGGCGAGGAACCGCTCGAGCACGTCGTGCACGAGGCTGCCGAAGTCGGCCCACACCGACGTGGAGTCGGCGAGGCGCAGGACGCTGTCGTAGAACCACCGGCGCGGGCAGTCCTCGAAGGTCGACAGCTGCGACGCCGACAGACGCAGCGTGCGCGACGGATGGATCGGCGTGGACGTGTAGGTGACCGAGCGCAGCGGGTACGGGCGCGGCTCGGGCCACGCCGGCTTGGCTTCGGTGATCGGCAGGTGCTCCACATACCGACTGACGAGCACGCCGGGCTGCGGCGCGGCGACGTAGGTGACCCGCGGCCCACGCGACGACGCCAGTTCGAAGCGCCGGCGGTGCGCGGCGATGGCGGCGCGGCGGCGGACGGCCGCGTCGGGACTGAAGTCGCGGCGGCAGACCATGGCGTCGAACCACGCGCCGTCGCCGATGCTGCGCGGGTATTCACCTTCGACGCAACTGGTCACGACGGCGCATTGCCAGTGGACGCCGGCGGCCTCTTGCGGCGTGACGATGGCAACGCCGGCGTCACCCGGCGCGTCGTACCACAGCGTGAAGTCGTCCTCGGCGAGTGCGGTGGCGAACTCGAGCACGGTTGCGCTCATGCCCTCGCGGCCGGCGACCCAGCGCTGCGTGGCGCGGTCGAAGGCGCACAGCGCGTTGAGGGCGCGCTCGACGCTCGGTTCGGGCGCGACGAGATCGGCCTGCGAAGCGAGTTCGGACAACGCGCCTTGGATCCAGCCCTCGACGAACGGCTGCGCGTCCATGGCGCCGTCGGCGTGCGCCAGCGCGTCGCGTAAGCGGCGGACGACGGGTTCGGCGCCGCCGTCGGCAAGGCGGATCTGCACCGGAACCTCGCGGCGCTGCAGCGCTCGGGCGACGGCGCGACCGATCGGCGCGCTGCGGCGCGGCACGACCACGGCCATGTCGTCGTACGCGATGCCGTCATCGTGTGCGGCGAGGAGCGTCCCCACCACCGCGTCGGCCTCCATCGACGGGTGGCGGCACCACACAAGCTGCGCCTCAGCGGTGGCGCGCGGCGCGAGGGTGATCGCACCCTCGACGGGTTCGCTGGCGATGGCGCGCGTGCACTCGTAGCGGTCGAGCAGTTCTGCTTCGTCGTACGTGAGGGCGTGCGCGTCGTCGACGATGATCTCCACGAACCGCTCGCGCTCGGTGTCGGTGTCGAGGTGGTGCAACGCGAGGCGCGGAGCTTCGGCGACGTCGATGCGCCCGTGGGCGTGCAGCGCGGCCTCGTAGCGGTCGCGGAACGCGACGAGTTCCGCCCAGCGATCGCTCGCCGCGTTGGCGAGCACCTCTTCGAGCGACACCTCCGCACGCGCCAGCGCCTCGATCCCCCGTTGCACCGCGGCGACGAAGGACCGTCGCTTGGCGACCGACCCGGACGCGACCCAGTCGAACCCGTCGAACGCGTCCGCGATGGCGGAACGGCGGGCGGCCCCGCCGACGGACATGACCTCTTCCATCCCCGGCGCGTACCGGCGCACGAGATCGAGGGCGAACCCCGCGGGCGTCGACACCGCCAGCGGGCCAATACCGGCGCCGTCGAACGTCGCCACCATCCGCCGACGCACGTCGGCCGCCGCGCCCGGCGTGGCCGCTAGGTACAGCACGCGGCCTGGCCCATGGAGGTCCGCGAGGCGGCGCCAGCGGGCGATGAGAGCAGTCGTCTTGCCCGACCCGAGGTGGCCGGCGACGAGCACCGGCGCGTCGGCGTCGGCGACGGCTCGCTGCTCGGGGGTCAACTCCACATTCCTGAAGCTACCGGGACGGTGTGACACGTAAATTCCGATCGTGGCCGTCAATCGGAAGCTGCTGAAGGCCCTTCGCACGGAGCTGCGCGCCGCCGCCGATCCGTCCCGAGCGGCAGGCGCACAGGCCTACATGAAATCGTCGATGCCGTTTCTCGGCCTCACGGTTCCCGTCATGCGCCGGATCACGACCGAAGTGTCGAAGGCGCACGTGATGGCCGACCGCGACACATGGCGCGACACCTGTCTCGAACTGTGGCGAACGGCGAAGTACCGCGACGAGCGCTACGCCGCGTTGGAGCTCACCGGCCACCGGCCGTACCGCGCCTTTCAGACTCCGGACACGATGCCGATGTACGAGGAGTTCATCGTGGACGGCGCGTGGTGGGATTACGTCGACCTCGTCGCCATCCACCGCGTCGGCCCGCTCTTGCGCGACTACCGCGACGACATCGAGCCGATCATGCGCGCCTGGTCCACCGACGACGACATGTGGAAGCGGCGCACGTCGATCACCTGCCAGGTCGGCGCGAAATCGGAGATCGACCTCGGCCTCCTCTACGACTGCATCGAGCCCAACATGGCCGACACCGAGTTCTTCATCCGCAAGGCCATCGGATGGGCGCTGCGGCAGCACGCGTGGCTGAACCCCGCCGAAGTCGTGCGCTACGTCACGGAGAACGAGGACCGCTTGTCGGGGCTGTCGAAACGCGAGGCGCTCAAGAACGTCGGCAAGGTTCAGGCGCGCGTCCAGACCGCGCCTGACGTGTAACGGCGCAGACCCGCTTCGAACAGCACGATCGCCAGCGTGCCGAAGACGACGGCCGCCGTCACGAATCCCGCAGCGACGCCGAAGTCGAAGTGCTGCACGAGACGCGCCGGCACCGCGGCGACGAACGCCGCCGGCACGATCGTGTGCAGCACGAGGCGCGCCGAACTCCCGAAGATGTCGACGGGATAGGCGCCGAACAACAGCATCGTGTGGAACCCGAGTTCGCCGGCGTCGTCGCGACCGGCGAAGAAGGCCAGCGACCCGGCGGCCACGAGGAACCCCGCAAGGACTACAGCGGCGACGACGATGACGATGACGAACGTCAGCGTGCGCGTCGGCGTCGGATCGCCGGCGACGAAGAACAGGACGACGCCGAACAGGATGTCGCCCATGTTGATGGGATTGACGCGGCGCACCAACAGGTAGACGAGCGGGCGCGTCGGCAGTGCCAGCGCGGCGTCGAGTTCACCGTCGGCGACCATGCGGCCGATGGCGCGCGAGTTGGCGAGGAACCCGAGCACGATCCCGGCGCTGGTGCACAGCGCCGCGAGGAGCAGGTACACGCTGTGCGCGTCCCAGCCGCGCAGGCGACCGACGCGGTGGAAGAACAGCCCCCAGAACAACACCCAGACCGCGTTGTTCACGATCATCGTGACGACCTGTGTCCAGAACCCGGCGCGATTGGCGGCCGCCTCGCGAAAGGCGTTGCCCATCGTCAGGCGCACGGCGCGGCGCGTCGTCATCCGCCGACCACCTGCAGACGCCGTTCGCCGGAGCGGAACACCACGGCCGCGACGCACGCCAATGCGGTGATCCATCCGACTTGCACCAGCAGCAGCCACGGTTCGAAGTGGCCCGACGCCAGTCGCGCCGGGGCGTACGCCATCGCCATGAACGGCAACAGTTTCGCGACCGTCGTCATGGCGTGCGGGAGCACCTCCAACGGCAGCAACATCCCGCCGATGACGAACACGAACTTTTGGTAGATGAACCACGTCGAGCGCGCGTCGCGGATCCAGAACGACACCGCGGCGAACGCGTGCTGCGCCACCACGTTGCACGTGATGGCGAGCGCCACCGACAGCGGCACCAGCGCGGCCGACGCCAGGTTCGGCGGCGCGCCGACCGTCCACCAGCACAGGCCCGTGCCCGCCACCAGGCACAGCGCGAGATGCGGCAGCGTGCGGCCGATCTCGGACGCGATGCGCACGGCGACGACGCTCGCCGGCCGCAGCATTTCGGCGGCGACCGCACCGCTGGCGATGTCGTCGCCGAGCATCTCGATCAGCCGCGTGTTGAGCGGGATCGTCGCCGCTTCCGAGGCCGCGATGTACCACGTGAGCGCGGCGCCCGTGTAGCCGGCAACGAATCCGTGGTTCGCCGACGCCGCGGTGCGCCACAGCGAACCGAGGATGGCGACGACGCCGCCGTAGATGCCCATCGACACGATGAACGCCGACGGCGCGAACACCACGCGTTGCGCGGCGGTGAGCGCGGCTACTCGTAACGCGCGAAAAGTCATCGCGCGGGCGCCTCGTAGATCTCGCTGATGACCTGTTCGAGCGGCGGGTCGACGATCGACAGGTCGGTCACCGGGTAGTCCGTGAGCAATCCGTCGACGATGTCGCGCACGGCGTGGGCGCGCGTGTCGACGGCGAGCTTGAGTACCGACGGCGTGTGCTCGGTGACGACGACTCCGGGCCGCGCCGCGAACTCGACTTCGTGGCCGAGTGACACGTCGATCAACTTCGTCGACAGCAGCGTGCGGCGCATCACCTCGACGTCGTCGTCGTAGATGACCGAACCGTGATTGATGACCACGACGCGCCGCGCCACGTATTCGATGTCGGCCACGTCGTGCGAAGTCAGGAACACCGTCGTCCCGCGCTCTTCGTTGAGGCGCACCAGCAGTTCGCGGAAGCGTTGTTTGGCGAGCAAGTCGAGGCCGATCGTCGGCTCGTCGAGGAACAGGATCGCGGGATCGTGCAGCAGGCACGCCGCCAGCTCGCAACGCATGCGTTGGCCGAGCGACAGGCTGCGCACGGGCTGAGAGAAAAGTTCGTCGGCTTCGAGGAGTCCGCCGAGTTCACCGATGCGACGGCGAAACGCGTCGCCGTCGAGGTCGTGCATCGCGGCGAGCATCTTGTACGACTGCATCGGCGTGAGCTCGAACCACAGCTGGGAGCGCTGCCCGAACAGCGTCCCGATGCGGCGGGTGAGCTCGCGTCGCTGCGCCCACGGCGTGAGTCCGAGCACGGAAGCTGTGCCGCTCGTCGGGTGCAGGATGCCGGTGAGCATCTTGATCGACGTCGACTTCCCCGCGCCGTTGGGGCCGATGTAGGCGAGGCGTTCACCGGGCTCGACCCGCAGCGAGATGTGGTCCACGGCGGTGATCGTGCGCCGGGCGCGGCGTCGCCCCGACTCGAAGACCCGGTGCAGCGCGTCGACCGCAATGGACATCCCCAATGTTGCCAATGCGCGGCAGAATCCGCACGTGAGTTCTCCGCTCGTCCCTATCGCACCGATCGGCACGCCGCTGACCAAGGCCGCGGTGCGCGTGCTCCTGCTCGGTTCGGGCGAGCTCGGCAAGGAAGTGGTGATCGAGCTGCAACGCCTCGGCGTCGAAGTCATCGCCGTCGACCGCTACGCCGACGCGCCGGCCATGCAAGTGGCGCACCGTTCCTACGTCGTCGACATGCTCGACGCCGACGCCGTTCGTAACGTCATCGCCGAAGAACAACCGCACCTCGTGGTGCCCGAGGTCGAGGCGATCGCCACCGACGAGCTGGTCAAGCTCGAAGCCGAAGGTCAGCGGGTCGTCCCCACGGCGCGGGCGACTCGTCTCACCATGAACCGTGAGGGGATCCGTCGCCTCGCGGCCGAAGAACTCCGGTTGCCGACCTCGCCGTACCGCTTCGCGTCGAGCGAAGCCGAATACGACGCGGCGATCGACGCCATCGGCGTGCCGTGCGTGGTCAAGCCCGTGATGTCGTCGTCGGGCAAGGGACAGTCGACGGTGTCGTCGCCCGACGAGGCGCGCGCCGCGTGGGAGTACGCGCGCGCCAACGCGCGGGTACCCGGCCAGCCCGTCATCGTCGAAGGCTTCGTGGAGTTCGACTACGAGATCACGTTGCTGACCGTGCGCCACGTCGGCGGGGTCACCTTCTGCCCCCCGATCGGCCACCGTCAAGAAGACGGCGACTACCGCGAGAGCTGGCAGCCGCAGGCGATGAGCGACGCCGCGCTGGCAGCGGCGAAGGACGTGGCGGCGAAAGTCACCGACGCGCTCGGCGGCTGGGGCGTGTTCGGCGTCGAGTTGTTCGTGCGCGGCGACGAGGTGTTGTTCAGCGAAGTGTCGCCGCGTCCGCACGACACTGGGATGGTGACGATGATCACCCAACCGCTGTCGGAATTCGCGTTGCACGCCCGCGCCATTCTGGGATTGCCGGTCAGCGACGACAACGTGGCGATCATCGCCCCCGGTGGCGCGGGTGCCTCCGCGGTCGTGCTCGCAGGCGGCGCCGGGCACCCGTCCTACGACGGACTCGGTGACGCCCTGCGGGTCCCGACGGCGCAGGTGCGCGTGTTCGGCAAGCCCGACGCGCCGAAGCAGCGCCGGCTGGCGGTCGCCCTCGCCGCGGGCGCGACAACCGACGAGGCGACGGCCCGCGCGCTGCGAGCCGCGGCGTGCGTGAAAGTGGAGTTCGACGGATGAACGTCCTGACGGTGTTCCGGTCACGCCTCGCCGACGGCGCCTACGACGCGGGATACGAGGCGCGGGCTCAAGAGATGCTCGAGCGGGCGCAGTCGATGCCAGGCTTCGTCGAGTTCAAGTCGTTCACGGCGCCGGACGGCGAGCACGTGTCGATCATCCAGTTCGACTCGGCCGAGGCGCAGCGGGCGTGGGCGCACGACGTCGAGCACCGGGTTGCGCAGGCGCAAGGGCGCGAGTCGTTCTACGACGAATACCGCATCGTCGTCGCCGACGTCACCAGCGACCACTCCTGGCAGCGCTAACGCCCCTGGCGCGTTCGCGCCGGTGATCGCGCTACACCCCTTCCGTAGAGTTCCCTCTACGCACTTCCCCCGTGTGTTCCATCACGGGGAGAAGTGTGTCCATGTCCATTCACACGTCAACGGACAGCCTCGAACGGCTCGTCCAAATGCTCGACTTCGATCTCGGCGACGTCGACGAACTGCCAACGGGCGACTCCGCCCAGATCGTCCGGGTGACGTCCAACAGCGAGATCGCGCTGAAGTCCCTCGACGGTGAACACCCCTTCGACGCGTTGATCGGCTTCGACGCACCTCCGGAGTGGGAGGTGTTCGGCGTGGTCGCGCCCGGCTGGGGCACGTATTACGAGGGGCCGCGCAAAGGCGAGCGCCGGCGCGTACGGGCGATCTTCGTCGCCAGCCGTCGCGGCGAGGAGGCGTCGTTACTGCGCTTCGCCGGCGACGACAAGGGCATCGTCATGCGCGAACCGCAATCGGCGGGCCGGGTTGCCGACTGCGTGCGCCGCGCCCTCGACATCCCGACGGCCCCCGCCGCCAATGCATCGCTCGTCGCCTACTGGTTCGACCGCGTGCTGCAAAAGCTGGCGGCGCGCCGTCACCCGTCGGCGCGCGGTCGCGGGCTCGTCGACGTCGACGAGATCGACGAACTGATCGACGGGCAGCCGATGTCGTGGGAAGACGAGCGGTGGCGCGTGGTCCAGGCCGAAGGCAACCTCCACATGGACGGTGCCGTCGCCGCGTGGATGGACGCGGGCATGTTCGCCCGGTTCATGCTGGCCGAGATGGCCGACCCGGCGGAGTCGATGCGGGCCGCCAAACCGGCGTGCACCCCCGAAGCGTGGACCTACCTGTTGCAGTGCTTCCTCGGCGCCGCCACCGAGATCGACGACGACATCGAAGACGTCGACGCCGAGTTCGCGTTCGAGGACGAGGACGAGCCGTTCTAGGACGCTTCGGCGGCGGCCTTCACGCGCTCCAACGTTGTGCGCATGCCGGCGACCATGAGGTCTTCGCGCTCGCGGCCGATGAGGCCGCTCTTGGTGATGCCGTTGATCAAGAAGTTCCGCTTCTTGTGGGGTTCGCGATACTCGGTGACACGCGTGCCGCCGTCGGGCAGGTCCTCGAAGCGGTAGCCCCAGCGCATCGCCGACGTCGACACTTCCCATTCGATGGCCGACTGGTCGTCGCATTTCGAGATCTTCGACACGGTGGGCCACGTCACGACGCCGTGGCGGTTGATCCCCATGAAGCGGGCCCCCACTGCGGGTCGCTTCACGCGGCCCAGCCACACGATGCGGCGCAGCTCAGGGCTCCACCGACCCATGTTGTCGAAGTCGGCGACCAAGTCCCAGACCTTCGCACGCGGCGCCTTGATGTCGATCGACACTTCGTCCATAGGGCGGCACGGTAGTCATAGATTCACTGCGATGGTTCCTTACTCCCGCGGCCTGCACGAGGTCGCCGACGGCGTCCACGCGTGGCTGCTCCCCGACGGCGGCTGGGGGTTGAGCAACGCCGGCTTGATCACGTCCGAGGGCGACAGCCTGCTCGTCGACACATTGTTCGACCTCGCGCTCACGGGCGAGATGCTCGAAGCGATGCGCGGGCTGACGCGCGTCGCTCCGATCGCGACCGTCGTGAACACGCACGCCAACGGTGATCACTGTTACGGCAACTCGTTGCTGCCCGACGCGGAGATCGTCGCCTCGGCGGCGGCCGCCAAGGAGATGGACGAGACGCCACCGGCCGTGCTGGCGGCGATGGTGAAGGCCGCCCCGCAGATGGAGCCGGTGCTCGGGCGCTGGATCGAGGCGGCCTTCGGTCCGTATGCGTTCGACGGCATCGAACTGCGGCCGCCAACGTTGACCTTCGACGGCGTGCTGTCGGTAACCCTCGGGAGCCGAACCGTCGAAATGATCGAGGTCGGCCCGGCGCACACCGCGGGCGACGTCATCGCCCACGTGCCCGACGCCGCGGTCGTGTTCACCGGCGACATCGTGTTCCACAAGGGCACGCCCATCATGTGGGCGGGCCCGGTCGAGAACTGGATCGCGGCGTGCGACCGGATCTGTGCGCTCGAGCCCGCGGTCGTCGTGCCCGGGCACGGACCCGTCACCGATACCGACGGCGTACGCGAAACGCGTGACTACCTCGCGTACATCCGCGACGAAGCCACCAGGCGCCACGACGCCGGGATGGACTATCTCGCCGCCGCAAAAGACATCGACCTCGGCGCGTTCGCCGACCTCGGCGAGAAGGGCCGCATCGTGGTGAACGTGCACAACATCTACCGCGACCTCGACCCGTCGATGGAGCCGGTCAACGTGATGACGCTGTTCACGCAGATGGCGGAGTACGAAGCGGCGCGGCCTTAGCCCGCGGTGAAGCTCGCCGGGTTCGAGTAGTCGAGCAGCAAGTCGCGCGGCTGGCACGGGTTTGCGTAGTCAGCGACCGGCATCGCACTGATCCGTAACGTCCGACCGGAAAGCCAGTCGTCGACGATGAAGCTGGCGATGACGGCCTTGCCGTTGGCGTCGCTCTGCGAGAACCCGCTAGACGGATTCCAGGTCCACGCGGTGTCCGGGGTGACCCACTCGACGCGCACGCTGATGTTCGTGTTCGGGTGCAACGGGTCGATCACGGTGACGAACATGTGGTCGGGGTTCGACTGCAGGATCTTGATGCTGATGTCGCACTGGTCGTAGACAGGGCCGAGCGTGGCGCGGCGACGCCCGACGGTGGTCGGGACGGCAACGGCGGCGTGGCGGACCGTCGGCGCCGTCGCCCGGGCCACGGTGGAAGTGGTCGGCGCGACCGTTGTCGAGGTCGACGTCGATGACGTGGTCGTCGTCGGCGCCTCGGTGGTGGACGTTGACGTGGACGTCGTCGTCGGGTGCGAGGAATCGGCGTTGGCGAAGTGGACTGCACCCGCCGTCGTCGACAGGACGACGAGGGCGGCGGCCGCGGCGAACAGCAGCGCGCGCGTGCGCGAAGAAGGGATGGTCACCCCGTCCTATCGACAGAGATCCCAACGACGTGAGATTCCGCAAGCGGCCAGAATGGCGTCGTGGCCCACTACCCCGCCGTCGTGATCGATCCGCTGTTCGCCGACGGACCCGACGCGATGGTCGACCTGTGCGAGCGCTTCGGCCGCTACGGGATGTACTCGCAGGAGCACGTCGACTCCGACATCGGCAGGGGCATCGGCCAACGCCACGACAGCGTGCTCAACTTCATCAAGACCGGCGGCCGCTTCGGCAGGCACGAAGACTTGAAGACGCTGGCGCGGCGCACCAACTACTTCCGCGAGGAGTATGCCTACGGGCAGCGCACGCTGATCGACGGCATCGAGCCGTACCTCAACCATCCGGCGTTCGCCGAGGCGGCGCGCGCTGTGCACGGACGGCCGATCGTCGAGCCGGCGATCGTGTTCGCCAACCTCATGGTGCCCGGTCAGGAGTTGGCGACCCACACCGACGTGCCCGAGTTCCGCGGCGCCAACCGCAAGGTGATGCCGCAGTGGTTGCTGGTGGCCATGCACCACTCCGGGATGTTCGACGCATGGTCGATGCCGATCGCCACGGGCGTCGCCTGGTTCCACGACTGCGACGGCGGCGAGTTCGCGTACTACCCCGACGGCGCCGACGCGCCCGCCGTCGCCCACACCGTGCGCAGCAACACGGCGCTGGTGTTCGACGCGGACTCCGTCTTCCACGGCGTCGACCGGATCGCGTCGGCAAGCGATGACATGCCGCCGCTCAAACCCGGCATGCACCTGACGTACGCCGGCGACAAGCAGTGGGTTGTGCTCGCCGACGACGACACCACCGAAGTCGTGCGCTACCGGTGGGACGAGCTGCGGTTCTCGGTTTCGTGGAAGGCGTACTGCTTCGAAGACGAACGCCAGCGCGACACGTGGCGCGCCAACACCGACGACCTGAACCTCGACGTGGTGCTCAATCGCTTCATCGCCGACCTGCGCGCCCGCGAACGGATTCTCGGTCCGATCCCGAGCCAGCCCGAGCTCGCGCTGATGATCATCGACGAGTACATCGTCTTCCCGGAGGCGGTGCCGGCGTGAGTCCGGTGCAGACGCGCTTCGACGCCAAGGAGGCGACGGTCGCGGGCGTCGTCAAGGCGATGCGCTCCGAGGGCTACTGCATCGTCGAGAACATGCTGTCCAAGAAACAGGTCAAGGAGACGAAGGCCGACCTCCTCGACGTGCTCGGCTACACGCCGAAGGGGCGCAACCCGTTCGAAGGTTTCGAGACGCAGCGCATCTACGCGTTGTTCGCCAAGACGCGCATGTTCGACCAGTGGGCGATCCACCCTCTGCTGCTCGGCGTACTCGACGAGATCCTCGGCTACTACCAACTGTCGGCGCCCGTCGGGATCTTCATCGGCGCCGGCGAGAAGGCGCAGGGACTCCACAAGGACCAGTCGGTGTATCCGCTGCCGAACGACTTCCGACCGGTCGTCGTCAACACGATGTGGGCGCTCGACGGGTTCACGAAGGAGAACGGCGCGACGCGGCTGATCCCCAAGAGCCACAAGTGGACCGACCGGATCCCGACGGGCAAAGAGAAGTTCGTCTACGCCGAGATGCCCGCGGGCTCAGTGATGTTCTATCCGGGAAACGCGTGGCACTCCGGCGGTGCCAACGAGACGAACAAGCCGCGCCTCGGCGTCATCCTCGAGTACGTGGCGGCGTGGTTGCGCGCCCAGGAGAACCACATCCTCGCCGTGCCGCGCGAGACCGTCGAAGAGTTGCCGGAGCGACTGCAGGAACTGCTCGGCTACAACATCTTCCCGGCTTTCGTCGGTTACGTCGACGGCCGTCACCCGCGCCGCTTCATCTCCGAACCCGTCCGTCGCTAACGTCAGGCGATGCCAGAAACCGAGTTCTTCACGGACGCCGACGGCGTCGAGGTGGCGTTCTACCGCTGGATGCCGTCGACCGACCCGAAGGCGATCGTGCTCATCGCTCACGGCGCGTCCGAACATGGCGCGCGTTACGAACGCTTCGCGTCGTTCCTCACCGACCACGGCTTCGCAGTGTTCGCCCAAGACCACCGCGGCCACGGCAACACCGCGAAGTCAACGGGTGCGGGCATTCTCGGGCCGAACGGGTGGCAGGGCGCCATCGAGGACGAACACGAGTTCAACGTGTTGGCGCGCGCCGCGGTGCCCGACGTGCCCGTCGTGCTGTTCGCCCACTCGATGGGGTCGTTTCTCGCGCAGCAATACCTGCAGACCTACAGCAGCGAGGTCGACGGCGCTGTGTTGTCGGCCACGACCGGCGACATGGGCGACCTCAAGGGAACCGTGGAGTTGCTCGACGCCATCATCCCCGACGCCGGCGCCGACTCTCCCGCGCCGACCTTCGCCACGTTCAACGAACAGTTCGCGCCGACGCGCACCGACTTCGACTGGCTCAGCCGCGACGCTGACGAGGTCGACAAGTACATCGCCGACCCGCTGTGCGGTGACGACATCCCGCTCACGCTCGGTTTCGCGCGCAGCATGCTCGGCGACCTCGCCGACGTGTGGAACCCCGCCAACGAAGCGAAGATCCGCAAAGACCTGCCGCTGCTGTTCATCACGGGCGAAATGGACCCTGTCTCGCAGAACGCGTCGACGGTGCGCCTGCTGGAGGAGCGCTACCGCGACCACGGCATGACCGACGTGACGGCGATCTACTACCCCGACGCGCGGCACGAACTGCTGAACGAGATCAACCGCGACGAGGTCCAGAACGACGTCCTCGAGTGGATCGAGCGCGTCGTCAGCTGACGGTCAGTTGGGTGTGCATCCCTCCGGCATAGTGCCCGGGCACATTGCAGATGAAGACGTAGCGGCCGGCACTCAGGTGCAGCGTGATGCTCTTCGAACTGCCGGGCTGGATGTTCTCCGCCTCCGGGTCGATGTGCGTAACACCATCGCCGTGCTCGTCGACGTTGCCGTCCTTCAGCGGAAGCTTGTCGACCGGCAGGTCGGTGCGGAACGCGACCAGTTCGTGCGGCACCGTGCCGTTGTTCGTCGAAGTGACGCGGACGGTGCCGGCGGGCACGCTGGCCTTGTCGAGCGCGATCACGAATTCCTTTTCGGTCGCGCCCAGCGCCGTGGTGGGGCGGTCGTGCTTCTTCGGCTCCGCCTTGGGCTTGGAGTCCCCGCACGCCACGCTCGTCGCGCCCATCGCCAGGATCGCCGCCATCGCAATCGCCCGCCCTCGCACCGTCTTGAGCATCTCGTCTCCTCAGGTCGCACCGCCGACACCCACGGTACCGCTGACCTCTACCGCGGCGCGGGGCGGTCGACGTTCCAGTGCCGCGGCGCCTGCGCGTACCAGCCGTCGTCACCGGCAGGCAGGACGATGAAGCGACTGATCGTGCGCTGCCCACCGTCCTGATCGCCGTAGAGGATGTCGACGGCGAACGGTTCACGACTGGCGATCTGCGCCGCCATGTCGACGAAGGCGGGTTCAGTCGGGTCGCGCAGCGCCGACTCCCAGTAACCCGCCGCGTTCGGTGCCACGTACAGATCGACCGCGAGGCGCCGGAAGTCGTCGGGACTGACGGGGTCCTGACGGGAGAACTCGGGCCAAACACACCAGCCGTGCATCAGCGCGATGCCCGACCCCATGTTGCGAACCCCGATCGCGAGATAGATGACGTCGTCGATGTGTTGCGCAATCGCGCGGCCGCCTTCGATGCGAACGGCGTGGCGGTCGTGCCACAGCGCCTTCTGCGGCGGGTCGCTCGACAACGATTGCACCAGCAGCGGGCGCATCCCCATGAGCATCGCCTGCTCGGCCACGCGCGCCGAGCGGTTGGCCGAGCGGATGGCGCCGAAGGTGGCGACGGCGAGCACCAACGTCCCGCCGGCGGTCGCCAGCGCGCTGATCGTCTGCCAGTCGGTCACGCCGCACTCTAGGGCCGCGCGGCCACGGCGAATCTTGCGGGATCGGCTGCGAAACGGTCGCGGCACCGGTCAGAGCAGAACCAGTAGTCGGCGCCGTCGTGAGCGGTGTGCGCCGGCGCGTTGGTGGTCTGCACTTGCATGCCGCAGACGACGTCGATGGCGAAGCCGGCGTCGCCCGCGGCGCGTTGGCGCGACAGCCACAGCATCACGCCGAACACGACGATGAACACGAAGTTCAAATAGGTCGTGTAGTTCCACGCGAACGTGCGGTGCACGAACTCGCCGTGGAAGGGCGGCGCCGGCACGATCTCGAGCGCCGCGAACAAGCCGTGCACGGCGAGGCCGGCGACGGCCATGACGAACCAGAACAACCCGAGCACGCGCAGCGTCAGGGCGGTGCCGTAGTACTTGCGGTAGATCAGCAGCAGCGGCAGCGTGATGAGGTCGGCGAAGATGAACGCGACCACGCCGCCGAAACCGAGCCCGCCGTGCCACAACGCGGCGGCCAGCGGCACGTTGCCGACGGAGCACACGAAGCTGACGATGGCGATGAAGGGCCCGACGATCACGTTCTCGATCGCCGTCCACGGCCCGTGCCCGGTGAAGAACACCTTCTCCCAGATCTCGTGGCTGACGAACACGGTGATGAAGCCGGCGATGAGATAGCCGAGGACCAACTCTCTGCGCAGCATGTTCAGGTCGGAGAGCGCGTAGCGCGCCGCGTCTGCCCATCCCGCTCTCGTCTTCGAGTCGGCGACGTGTTGGTGCTCGTGGCCCGTCGCGGCGCTGAGCCGTTCGCGCGCCGCGCTCGTCAACCGCCGCGTGAAGACGAAGGACCCGAGCACGACGAGCAACACGATCATGATCGGACCGCCGACGAACTCCGCCGCCATGAACTGCCATCCCATGAGCACGAGCAGCACGAGACCGAGCTCGAGTACGAGGTTGGTGCTGGCGAACATGAACACCATCGCCGTGATGAAATCGGCGCCCTTCTGGAACAGCGACTTCGCCATCGCGGTCGCCGCGTACGAGCACGACGACGACACCGCGCCGATACCAGCGGCCTGCACCACGGCCTTCGGCCGGTGGTTGCCGAACCGGCGCTCCATCGCCTCGCGCGGCACGAACGCCTGCACCACGCCCGACAGCCCGAAACCGAGCACGAGCGCCCACAGCGTTTCCCACAGCATGAAGAACGCCATCTTCAGCGACTCCCACACGTCGGGACCGAACGCCCCTTTTGACATCACGACTTCACCAGCCGCGCGATCGCCGCCGACGCCTCCGTGATCCGGTCGCTGTCGGTGAGGCAGTGCGTCAGGTGGTCGTCGAGCAATTGCAGCGCGACGGCCTGGAGAGCTTTGGTCGCGGCCGACACCTGGTCGAGGATGTCGATGCAGTACTTGTCCTCCTCCACCATGCGCTGGAGGCCGCGGACCTGGCCCTCGACGCGGCGGAGTCGCTTGAGGATGGCTGCTTTGTCGTCGGCGTATCCCTGCATACCCCCCTAGGGTATATCAGAGCTCGCGGCGCGCCAGCAGTTCGACCGGATCCTGCATCCGCACCATGCCGAGGTAGCCACCACCGATCGGCGACCGGTCGTGCACCGAGTAGCCGAGGAGTTCCTGCGCCTGCCGCGGCAGCTTCGCCGCGACCTCCGGCGGCGTCGACAGGTAGTTGTTCTCCTCGGTGCGCAGCCATCCGACGCAGTAGCTGAGGTGCGCGCCGCGCCGCGGCGTCTCCGTCGTGTTGGCGCCACCGCCGTGGACGGTGCCGCCGAGGTAGATCACGGCCGACCCCGCCGGCATCTCGGCGTACGCGATCTCGTCGTCGGTCGGAGGCGTGCTGCCGAGGCGCTCGGCATGGGGTACGTGGCGGTCTGGCGCCTTGTGGCTGCCGGGCACGACGCGGGTCGCGCCGTTGTCGCGCGTGAAGTCGACGAACGCGATCACCGACGCCAACTGCAACTCGGGGTGGGGCTTCGGCACGTCGTCCCACACCGCCTCGTCGCGGTGCAGCCACTGCGCGTCCGATCCGGGGCCGCGCTGCAGAAGCTGGCCGATGTTGAGCTGGTAGCGGGCGCACGACGGCAACAAGAAGTGGTCCGCCGCCGCCAGCAGCATCGGGTGGCACATCACGTCGGTGGCGAAGGTCGGCGACACCGCCGGCATACCGCTGACCTGTTTGGTCTGCGCGCCCATGAACAGGTTGATCACGGGGTTGAACATTTCCTGGTTGGGGTCCGCCGCCGCGACTTCGTCCTCGACCTCCGCGTTGACCCGATCGACCACCGATTGCGGCAGCAAGCCGTCGATGATCACGCCACCGTCTTGCTCGATCGCGGCGCACACGACCGCCGGGTCCGTCGTCGCCTCGAAGTGCTGGAGTTCCGCCATGCCGCACGGTAGCAACCTCTAGACAGAGTTGTAAGTTTTTGCTATATAGATTCGCAATGAATCTCTGACGAAAGGAGCAACGACAGTGCTGATGCGCACAGACCCCTTCCGTGATCTCGACCGCGTCTTCCAGCAGATGACGAGCGCCGCTGCGTTGCCGGCGGGAATGCCGATCGACGCCTACCGCAAGGGCGACGAGTTCGTCATCCACTTCGACCTGCCGGGGATCACGCCCGACGCGCTCGACCTGTCCGTCGAGAAGAACGTCCTCACCCTGAAGGCCGAGCGCAAGCGCCCGGAGCACGACGGCGAATGGATCGTGCGTGAGCGCCCGCAGGGCACCTTCACCCGCACGATTTTCCTCGGCGACTCGCTCGACACCGACAAGCTGGAGGCGACGTACGCCGACGGCGTGCTGACCGTGCGCCTGCCGGTCGCGGAGAAGGCCAAGCCCCGCCGCATCGAAGTGACGAACAACGCGTCGAGCCAGACCGCGATCGACACGCGCTCGGTTGAATCCAGCGACGGAGACCTCGTCGGCGCGGCGGCGAAGAACTGACTTCGATGCTCCCCTTCGACGACGAGCTGGCTCCGCTCTACACCGTGGGGCAGGTCGCGTCGATGCTCGACGTCCAGCCGGCGTTTCTGCGCCGGCTGGACACCGAGCAGGTCGTCAGCCCGGCGCGGTCCGAGGGCGGTCAGCGGCGCTACAGCCGCGCCGATATCGCTGCCGTCCAGCAGGTGTGGGACATGGCGGGCGAAGGCATGACGCTGGTAGGAATCCGGCGCATCCTGTCGCTCGAGGCCGAGCTCGCGGAGCTGCGGCGCCAGCTCGCCGAGGAGCGCGACCGCAAGCGGCGGTGACGTATACAAAGGCGTCAGGTTGGGAAGCATGAGCCAGTCATGGAATGTTTGACGGCGCCGCTGGACCACGCCGTGTGGTTCTACGACGACCGGTCCGACCTGATCGGAACGGTCGCGGATTTCGCAGCCGAAGGGCTGCGTGACGGCGAGTACGTCATCCTGATCGCGACCGACGAGCACTTGCATGACATCAAGACGCTGCTCGTCGACGCTGGCGTCGACACGACCCGTCTTCAGGCGTTCGATGCGATCTCGGCGCTGTCCCGCTTCTATCGCGACGGCGTCGTGGATCACGACGCCTTCGATCGCACGATCGGCACGTTGGTGCGCGCGACCGCAGCGAAGGGCACGGTGCGCGCCTTCGGCGAGATGGTGGCGTTGCTGTGGGCCGACGGCGCCGTCAGCCAAGCCATCGAGCTCGAGGCGCTGTGGTGCAACTTGCGCGGTGTCGAGCGCTTCAGCCTGTTGTGCGCCTATCCCTCCGGCGTCGTGCTCGACGAAGAGCTCCACGAGCCCGTCAACGAAGTGTGCGAATTGCACAGCGAAGTACGTATCGGAGATCCCGGCGAACCGACCACGAGCATGCGCGTGTATCCGTGCACCCTCGAAGCCGTGCGCGACGCCCGCCGCTTCGTGCGCGCCTGCCTCGGCGATCGTTTCCCTGGCCTCGAAGACACGTTGCTCGTCGCCTCGGAGCTGTCGTCGAACGCCGTCGGCCACGCTCAGACGGCTTTCGCCGTGCAGGTGACCTGGCTCGGCGAGACCCTGCGCATCGGCGTGCGCGACGCCAGCGAGAACACGCCACGCCTGCTCCCGATGACCGAGTACACGGAGTCGGGCCGCGGGATCGCAACGATCGCGGCGGTCAGCAGGCGCTGGGGCATCGACCTGCACCGGTCCGGCAAGACCGTCTGGGCGGAACTCGCGGTCTAGCTCTTCACGGTGATGCCGGGTATTTCGACGATGTCGAATACCAGCTTCACCGAAGGCTGCAAGTTACGCAGGGTCAGCTGCGCGCCGCGCTGTACGCCTTCGATCAGCCCGCGCAGGCCGCTCGAGTCGAGGAACGAAAGATCGGCGAGGTCCATGACCACGTCGGTGGCGCCCTTGTCGATCACCTCGTTGAGGCGTTCACGCAGCACGTCGAACGTGCTCGCGTCGAGTTCGCCCTTGAGGGCAAGCTCGGCGTGGCGGCCGTTAAGCGTCTGAACGCGGACGTCGAGAGGCGAATCCATGAGCGCCGCATTGTTTCACAGGCTCGGGCGTCGGATCACCACGAGCGCGATGTCGTCCGCTGGGCCTTCCTGAAAGGCCAGCACACTCGCCAGGACGGCATCGACGATGGCCCGCGCCGACGAGCCGGCTGACGCGATGGCCTCGTACATGCGCTCCTCGCCGTAGAACGCGCCCGTACCGTCGCGGGCCTCCGTCACGCCGTCGGTGTAGAGAACGAGCGCGTCGCCGGCGGCGAGCCTGATCGACACGTCGTGAAAATTGACGTCGGCGAACATGCCCAGCAGCGAACCCGCCCGGCCGAGGCGCGTCGCCGTGCCGTGGCGCACGAGCAGCGGGAACGGGTGACCCGCCGACGTGAGCGTCGCCACCCACGCGCCGTTCGTGTTCTGCACGCGCAGCAACGCCACGGTGCAAAAGCGACTGGAGCCCTTCTCGAGCAACGCCTCGTTGAGCCGGCGCATCAGCCCGCTTGGGACGCGCTCGCGCAGCGCGCAACTCCGTACCGCGTGGCGCGCCGTCGACGTGACGATCGCCGCCTCGATGCCTTTGCCGCTCACGTCGCCGAGCACCGCGCACCAGTCGCCCTCGGCGACTTCGAACACGTCGTAGAAGTCGCCGCCCACGTCGCCTTGTGCAGGGTGGTACAGCGCGGCGACGTCGAGACCGGGAACGACGGGCGGTGCCGGCGGGATCAGCGTCTGCTGCAACGCGCGAATCAACTGGTCCGTGTCCTGCGCCGCCGGCGGACGCACGACCGCGTGAACCGCGACGATCGCGCCGGCGTCGTCGCGCTCGACGATGGCGCTCAACAACGCAGTGGTGGTCGTGCCGTCGTGTCGCGGCAGTGGGATCTTGACGTCGGCTACCTCACCTTCAGGCGCGACGCGTTGTAGGACGTCGTCGACGAAGTCCTGCGACGGATCACCGCCCATCCACTCGCGCAGCAGGTCGTTGGCGTGCAGCAGGGCGCCGTCGGGCGAGAAGGCGGCGTACCCCGCTTGCGCCTGGTCCCACAGCCACTCGAGCGGCGAGCTCACGGTGGCCCGGTCACCCGGGTACGGCTCCGGCGGTTTGCCCTCGCGCTGACGACGCGTCTCTTCCGCGATCCATTCACGGAAACGGACGACCTCGTCGCTCGGGCCGGCGCGGCCGCGTGCCCGCAACGCACGGTTGAGCTTGGCGGTCGCCGCCATTTCCTCTTCGCTCGTCTCGATGTCGAGATCGAACTGGACTTCGTCGAGGCTCGACGCGTGGAACGCCGCATGGCGTCCCGCCAACCGCAGCGAAGCGGTCCGGTCGACGAGGTCGAGCAGCTCGGCCAGTTGCGGCGACGCCCCGTGCGCCCCCTCCGCTTGCACGTCACGAATCGCTTCGTCGACGTCGAGCCCGCTGGCGATCGCAGCGCGCACGGGCAATCCGATGAGATGCAGGCGGTAGACGTTGTCTCCGCGTGGCTCGGTCGGGCGGCCGTCTTCGACCGTCGGCTCGCTCGGTGTCGCAGGCTCCGCGGAATCGAACTCGCACCACACCGTCTTCACGTTCTGCGCCATCACGACTCCCCACCGGTTGGCGAGCGAACTCACGATCAGGAGCCCCCGGCCCGTCTCGCTGAGCCATGTGAGGTCGGCGGCCGTGCCGTGGGTCGGGACCCGCACCGGCTTGAGGTGCGGCGCCGAGTCGACGACCTCGATGCGTACGCCGGTCGCGCCGTTCTGTACCGAGACGGTGAAGGGCCGCGCCGTGTGCAACACCGCGTTGGCCGCCAGTTCCGACACCGACAACGTCGCGCGCGGAATGTACGCGCTCAGCTGCTGCTCGGTCAGGAAGTCAGCTACGAACCGGCGCGCCTCGCGCGTCGACAACGGTCGCGCCGCGTACGTCTGCGATTGTCGTAACTGGCTCAGTTTTGACCTCGGCCCGGAAGGGAACCGCCCGGCCACAACTTAGGCCTCGGTGGTTCGCGGGTACAGGCTCTCTGTGCCTAGTAACGAGGAGGCGCGGCGCCAGCGCCGGGAGGCGGCGCTGGCGTTGCGGGAGACGATGTCGCCGACCGCCCCGGCGCCCGACCGGCTCCGCGTCGCAACCTGGAATCTGAACTCGTTGCGGGCGCGCCTGGGTGCCGTCGAACGCTTCCTCGAGCGCGCCGCCCCCGACGTCATCCTCCTCCAGGAGACCAAGGCGGCCGCGCTCTCCGACGACGCGCGCGCGGTGTTCGAGCGCTTCGGTTACGCGACCGTCCACGTCGGCAACGGCCAGTACAACGGCGTCGGCATCGCGGCGCGCCACCCGCTGCGCGACGAGCAGTCGTCGGGAGCGTTCGACGACGAGCACCTCGACCGCGAACCGCGCGTCGCCAGTTGCGTCGTCGACGCGCCCGACACGAGCCTCCGCGTCGTGTCGGTGTACGTGCCGCATGGACGCACCGTCGACCACTGGCACTTCCAGTACAAACTCGACTTCCTGCACGCCCTCGCGGAGCGCGTGCGCAAATGGCTGGCCGACGGCCACGTCGTCGTCGGAGGCGACATCAACGTCGCCGCGACGAACAGCGACGTCTTCCACCCCGATGCGTTCGTCGGACTCACCCACGTCACCCCCGCCGAGCGCGACGCGTTGCAGCGACTCCTCGACGCCGGCCTCGTCGACCTCGACGTGGCGCGCTGGGGTGCGCGGGCGCGCCGGTTCACGTGGTGGAACCACGGCATCGGCTACTCGCGCAACCTCGGGATGCGCATCGATCTCCTCGCCGCGGACGCTGCGCTGGCGGCGCGGCTCGACACGACGTGGATCGATCACGTGGCGCGCGGCGCCGAACGCCCGTCGGACCACGCAGCGCTGATCGCCGACTTCGAATTGCCGGCACCGTGACGTACCCTCGCAGCGGAATGAGGCGTGTGCGTGCTTGAGGGAGTTCTGCCGCGCGCGCTCGCGGCTTTCGTCGCCGTGGCCATCGGCGGCACCAGTCCCGGCGTCGCCCAAAATCACGCCGGCGCGCGCGACGCCGCGCACGTGTTGCCGTCACGCGCCGACGCGGTTGTCACGCTGACGGGCGCGCAGGTTCCGGCGTGGTCGCGCCGTGCCGCCACCGGCACGCCGAAGCCGTATCCGTCGGGAGCGGCGAAAGGCCCGCGTACCGCCCATAACGGGACGCTCGTGGCGCCGCCCGACACGCGCCCCGGCGCCGACCCGTCCAAGATCGTCGCCTACCGCTGGGATGCGGGCGGCGCGCGCTTCGTCGAAGTTCCGGTGCAAGTCGACCAGCGCTTCCCCAACTTCCTGGCGAACCCCGACTCCGACTTCGGGCTCTACTCCGGTACCGACACGGAGCTGACGTATCAGTGGGACACCGAGTCGTGGAAGATGACGGCGGGCGACTGCACGAAGCAGTACCCGGCGGGGGTGGGCGTGACGAAGGACCCAGTCCCGACGTTGGACGACGACGACGAGATCGTCTTCATGGCGTCGGACGCCGGCCAGCGCGCCCCACAGCACCACGCGCCGCCGAAGGCGACCGAACCGTGGCGCGGCCGCGAGATCCGTGTCGTCGACCCGCTGCGCAAGTCGGTGTCGTACGTCTACCTCTTCCTCCGGACGGGCGGCAGTCGCTTCACTCGAGCCAACGGCTATGTCCACTACGAGCGTCACGCCAACGCCGATCAGTGGATCGATCGAGACACGTTCGCCAAAGGCGACCCGGAGCAACTCGGCGCCAGCAACACCGGGTACGGACCGAACCTCAAGGGGACGGTGTGTGACGCCAACGGCACGCGGCGCCAGTCGAAAGACCGGTTCCCGCGCGACGGCGTGACCGTGTCGACCGCCAAGTACCAGTGGACGGCGAGCGGTCGCTGGATGATCCGCGGGATGCAGGTCGCCAAGCCCGGCCGCCCTGGCGTCTACGGACCGGACCTGATCGATCGCTGGAAGGGACGCGCCTTCCAGTCGAGCCCCGACTCGTCGGTGTCGCTCGTCGGCTTCGAGGACGAACAGGTGAACTGGGAAGCGAACTCGGCGCTGCTCGGCGAACGCGCCGGCCCCGTGCGCGCCATCCGCGAAGTGTGGGGCGCCGACTCGGGAACGAACGTCACGAAGACCGAAACCTTCTACCGCAACATGGTCACGTACCAGTACCGCGCGCGTGTGCACCCGATTCCACCGGACGGTCTCTACATGGCGTGGGACTACAACGCGCACGTCGCCACTCGCTACTTCAACGCGCGCAAGCCGCACGGAGTGGCGATCGACGGCGTCGACGACGAGGTGTACGGCAACGTGGACTCCGTCGCCGGCTCGCCGGCGTTCGTCGACGTTCCCGATCTCACCTTCGACGTACCGATCAAGGTGATGACGTGGGAGCAGGTGTCGGGTCACGACGACCTCGGGTCGCTCGTGTACGTGGTCGCGCCGACCGGACCGACGTCATTCGCCAGTCCGACGGTGGCGCCGTACTACCGCGACGACAAATGCTTCGACGACGGCACCGGCGACGACCCCGTGGCGCGCCCGTGGCCCGGTGAGGCGGGCAACGACCCGCGCGTCAAGGCGGCGTACGGCAACAAGCCGTGCGACCAACGCCAAGGAGCGTGGGGTGAGAACGGCGTGCACTTCTTCATCACCGGCGACACCGACAACGCGTTCGTGGGCACGCCGACACCCGTCGACGAACTCGACGCGACGCAGTGGCAGTTCGCGGTGCCGACGAAGTCGCCGGTCGCCGTCGGCGAGCCGTACGCGCAAGAGGTGCGCGTGCCGTTAGTGGCAGCCGCCGCTCCGTACCGGTAGATTGACCGCACGGCGCCGACCGGTCGCCGAGCTGTAGAACGTCCGCCCTAGCCGGGGTTCTATGTGCGAAGGGGAATCTGCCCTCAAGGTCGCTGTTGTCACAGGCCATCTTCCAACACCGCGTTGCTAGGGAACGAGGGTGTCACGAGGAGGCTTGTCCATGACCAAGGACGCCAGTTACAAGAAGGTTGTCCGGCGCCACGCCGAACACACCGGCCAGCGCTACACCGAAGCCAAGAGCGAGCTCGAAGGCCTCGAAGAGCGCATGGTGCACCAGCCTGACGGCGAGCGCTTGGCCGCTCACCTGCGGGCGCACTACGGCATCGACGCCACGACGGCGACGCAGCTGAGCGTGCACAACACCTACGTGTTCCGCATCGACCGCCGCGACGGTGACCCGTGGATCGCGCGCGCGTTCCCGCCTGCACGTCCGCGTGCGGGCGCCGAAGGCGACGCCGAAATCCTGCGGTTCCTGGAGCGCCGCGAATTTCCCGCGGAGCGCGTCGCCACCGAAGACGCGGTGTCCGACTTCGGCGGCTCGCACGTGCTCGTCACGCGCTTCGTCAGCGACCGCCAGCTGCCCGACGGTTCCGAAAAGATCCGGATCATGGGCGACCTGCTCGGGCGGCTGCACACGCTGCCGCTCGACGAGTCCATCAGCCGTCCGGGCGGCGCGCAGGGACTCGACCCCGCGCACGAAGGGAGTCCACGACAGGACCTGCTGGCGGGACTGGCGATGCTCGACGCCGTCGACACGAAGGTCGCGCCGAGCGATCGCGAGGTGTTCGAACAGTTGCGCGAGCGCGTGCGCAACGCCGACGCCGGTGAGGGCCTACCGGAGGCGTTGATCCACGGCAACATGCTGCACGCGCCGGATCACGCGCTGATGACGGACAACGGCGCCGTCGGGATCAACTGGATGGCCGCGGGGCGCGGGCCGCGACTGCACGACTTCGCGTGGTTGTTGTGGGGTTGCTGGGTCGACGACGACTTGCACGCCGCCATCGACGGTTACGGCAAGCACGTCACGCTCACCGACGAAGAACTCGACCGGCTCGAGGACGTGATGTACGTGCGGCCGCTCTACCTGACGTGCTTCGGCTACCGCCGCAATCACGTGAAGGGCTGGGACGAGGACGTGCTGAAGTTCAGCGACCCCGCGCACATCAAGGCCGTCGCCGGCGCCGCGCGAGCGGCGTTGCGCTAACCGGCGAGCGCGTGCGGCAGTTCGCGGGCGATCTCACCGGCGAGGTAGCCCACGGGCGTGCAGGCCGCGAGCCGGCCTGCCGCCCGTGCGTGCAGTGCGATCGCCCATCCGAGCGCGGCGGTGGTCTTGCAGCCCTTGGCGAGCACGGCCGCGAGCGCGCCGATGAACACGTCTCCGGAGCCCGGGGTGCCCAAGCCGTCGGGCAACTCGTCGTAGGACCACGGGCCGTCGTCGGCCGCGACCACCGCGATCGTGCCGCGCACCGCAACTGGTTGACCAAGCCGGTCGCACAGCGCCTCGGCGAGTTGCGTTTCGTCGGTTTCGTCTGACGCCAGCAACTCTGCGGCCTCGGCGGCGTTCGGCGCGATGACAACCGTGTGGTCACGCGCCAACTCCGTCGCCACGTGCAGCGCGCCGGCGTCGAGCACCAGCGTCGCGCTGGAGCGTTGCGCGACCGCGTCGACGGCGGATGCAGGCACGTGCGTGTGGCCCACTCCGATCACGATGACGTCGGCCCTTTCGATCGCGTCGCTGACCTCGGGCGACGGATCTCCCGTGAGATCCCACGCGTACACCGCGGCTTCGCGCAAGGCCACCGCGACTTCTGCGGCGACCGACGGAGCGACGCACAACTGCACGCGTCCTGATCCTGTTCGCAGCGCGGCCTCTCCGGTGAGCAACGCCGCGCCGGGACACGACGGCGGCCCGCCGATCACGAGGATGGTCCCCTTGTCGTCCTTGCCTCCCGACGCCGCGGGCAGTGGATTCGCTTCCAGCAGTTCGTCGAGCGGCGTCATCGCGGCGCCACGCTGCGGTCCGGCGACGCGGTGGTCTCGGCCGGTTCCAAATGCGACACGTCGTTGAACGTGTCGAGCCGCATGCGGTCGCCGTCAGACACGTAGGTCGTCACGGCCGTGTTGGCGATCTGCGTACTGCCGTCGATCGCCAAGAGTTCGGATTCGGTCAGGCGTTCGAGGACGTAACGGAACACCGTGATCACGGCTTGGTGGGTGACGAGCACGACGTCGCGCCCTTCGAAGTCGAGGCGCAAGTCGGTGACCACCGAACGGACGCGCCCGGCTACGTCGGCCCACGACTCGCCACCGGGCGGACGATGGAAGAACTTGCCGAGAAAGGCGCGCGCCGCGGCCTGTTCCGGAAAGCGCTCTTCGATGCCGCGTTTGGTGAGGCGATCGAGGATGCCGAACTCGCGCTCACGCAACCGCTCGTCGAGGATGACTTCACACTCGACTTCGGCGCATTGCATCGCCAGCAACGCGGTGTCGGCGGCGCGCTTGTAGGGCGAGCACACCACCGCCGCGGGCGCCGGACGCGACGCGAACCAAGTTCCGAGCGCGCCTGCTTGCTCTTCGCCGAGCGGCGACAACGGCACGTCCATGTCGCGCTGCGCCAGGTCCAACTCTGCGAGCCCGGCGCGAATTGCGGAGTCATTGGCGACGTTGCCCGCGCTCTCCGCGTGACGGATCAGCGTGAGTGTCGCGGGCAACGAGGCCATGACTGTTTTGTACCCGAACCGCTAGTTGCGCTTGCGCTGCGCCTTCTTCTTCTCCACGGCGTCGGCCAGCGTCGTGGCCGTGTCGATGGACACAACCGCCCTCTGCTGCTTGGCGAGCGCAGCCGCTTCGGCGTCGGCCTTCACGCGGCGAGCCTCGCGGTCCGCCGCGGCGATCGCTTCCTCGCGAGCGGCGTCGGCCTTGGCGACGGAGTCCGCAGCGCGCTTGGTTTCGGTCTGCACGCGCTGCTTGGCGGCGCGCTCGTCGCGGGCGATGGCCGCCTCGCGCTCCGACGCTTGCTGCGCGGCTTGCTGGCGTTCACGCTCGGCCGCCTTCTGCTTCTGCGTGAGCTCGGCGTCGGCCTGCTCGCGCACAGCCTCCGCCTTGGTCTTCAGTTCGAGCGACCGGCGAAGTTCGGTGACCTTGACCGATTGGAGTCGGCCCTCTTCCACCAGCGTCTCGTCGCGCAGCATCGAGCCGGCGAACTTCTTGGCTTCAGCCTGGAACTCTTCGAACATCAGCGCCGGCGGCCACGCCTCGTTGGCCGACTGGCCACTGAGACGCTCAACGGTCGACAGCGGCAACCGCATGACGTCGAGCGCGCCCTTGACGGCGTTACGGGGAATCGCGGTGATCTGCATTTGGGTCCTCTACTCCTTGGTGCTCTGGATGGCTTCGAGCGCGGCGGCGTTTCGTTCAGCCGCCTCGGCGCGACGTTCGAGCTCGCGCGCCTGTGCTTCGGCGTCGAGTCGCTCGGACACGGCGCGCTCTTGCTTGGCGTCGACGGCGGCGTCGCGTGCTGCGGCGGCGCGCTCTGCCTGGATCTCCTTGGCGGCGGCGTCGGCTTCGACTCGCGCCTCCGCTGCGGCTTCGCGGCGCTCGAGCGCGTCGCGCTCGGCGGCTTCCGCCTCCTCAGCAGCGATCTGCGCGCGCTCGACTTCGAGTTCTTTCGCGCGCGATTGGATGTCGGCTTTCGCCGTGGCGATCTCGGCTTCTTCGGCGGTGTGCTGCGCACGCTCGACGGCGTCGGCCTTCGCGACCTGCAGCTTGCCTTCCGTCTTCAAGTCGTCGTCGGCGATGATCTTGCCGACGACTTCCTTCGTCTTGCCCTTCAACCGATCGGCGAACCCCCCCTGGTCGGGTACCTCCGGTACGGCGTTACTCATTAGGTAGTGCTCCTTTGGGGTCACATCGCGGCGTGCGCCGCAGACGGTCCCGAATGTCCTACCCAGCCAGCGGCAGGGTGAACATGAACGCACTGCCCGACGGCGTCGGTTCGTACCAGGCGTCGCCCCCCTGGGCACGCGCCAACTCGCGCACGATGAACAAGCCGAGTCCAGTGCTGTCGGCTTTGCCGCTCCCGGAGAAGCGTGCGAACAGTCTCGGCAGCAGGTTCTCCCGCACGCCCGGTCCGGCGTCACTGACGGCCACCCGCGCCATCGAGCCATCGGTCGCCACCTTGACCTGCACTGGTGGGCTGCCGTGCCGCAACGCGTTCGTGAGGTAGTTGGTGATCATCTGCTGCGTACGACCGCGATCGGCAGACACGAGGACGTTGTCGTCGCCTTCCACGCGGATGTCGTCTCCCCCGGTGTCACCGGCGATCTCCGTCAGTAGCTGCGTGAGGTCGAACTCGGAACGCTGCAACTCGAGGGCGCCCGACTCGAGTCGCGCCGACGTGAACAGGTCGTCGACGAGACGACTGAGCCGCTCGCCGCCACGCGAAAGCGATGCGATCATGTCGCGGCGCTCGGCGTCATCCAGCTCGTCCCAGTGATTTTGCAGCGTCGACGCGAACCCGGTGACGACTGCGACGGGCGTGCGCAATTCGTGCGCGGTGACGGCAAGCAGTTGCGTACGTTCGGCGGCCGCCTGCTCGAGATTTTCGAGCAGCCGCCGACGTTCGGTGACGTCGCGGGTCACTTTGGCGAAGCCGATCAAGCGACCGGTCTTGCGGTCGCGCAGCGCGGTGATGATCACGTTGGCCCAGAACATCGAGCCGTCCTTGCGCACGCGCCAGCCTTCTTCTTCGTAGCGCCCCTCGGCTTCGGCGACGCGCAGCTCGTATTGCGGGTGCTCGCGTGCGATCGCTTCGGGTGGATAGAAGATGCTGAAGTGCCGACCGAGCACCTCGTCGGCGACGTAACCCTTGGCGCGCTCGGCGCCGAGGTTCCAGCTGATGATGTGGCCGGTCTCGTCGAGCATGAAGATCGCGTAGTCCCCCACGCCCTCGACGAGGATCCGGAACTGCTCTTCGCTGCGGCGGAGTTCCTCTTCGGCGGCGCGCTGGTCGCTGACGTCTTGCACCTGGAGGAACAGGTACAGCGGCGAACGTTCGGAGTCGCGCACGACGGCGACGGTCGCCACGACTCTGCGGTTGCCCAGGTCGTGTTCGACCGATACGACGTCGCGTTTGCCGGCCGCGATCTCGCCGACGACTTCGACGAAGTGCGCGCGCTCGGGCTCGCTGACCAGATCGTCGTACGGAACCCCGACCAAGCCTTCGGCCGGCACGCCCGGGATTTCTTCCAAAGCCTCGTTGGCGCGCACGATCCGACCGGTCAACGTCAGCGTCGCCATACCGATCGCCGCCTGGTCGAACGCAGCGCGGAACCGTTCGAGGTGTTCCTTGAGGATGGGCTCGGGCTCCGCCGCGGACCGCGTCACCTTCGGCGGTTCTGCGCCGGCGACCGCGGCGAGAAGCCGGTCGGCGAGCTGTTCGATCGGCACCGACTTTTCGATGAAGTCCGCCGCGCCCAGCGCCCGCGCTTGGTCGGCGAGGCCGTGTTCTTCGAAGCCTGAGAACATGGCGACAATCGTGCCGGGCGCTTCGGCCCGGATCCGCTGCAGCGCCTCGAGCCCGTCCATGTCGGGCATCGACACGTCCAACAGGATCAGCTGCGGCGCCAGTTCGTTCGCCAACTGGACGGCTTCGTTCCCCGTGCTGCCTTCGCCGACGACTTCGAACTGCTTGCTCAGTTTGAGGCGCATGCGCACGAGGGCGCGCACTTCGGCGGCGTCGTCGACGAGGACGATCCGAACCAGATCGTCAGCCATCGGCGAGCGGGAGTTCGAACCACACGGTCTTGCCGACGTCCGTGCGCTCGATACCCCACGCCTGCGCCAGTTGGTCCACGATCAACAGGCCGCGGCCCGATTCCTCCGCGTTCAGCGGATCGAGTTGCTGCGGCACGCCGGGCCCGTCGTCGGACACCGCGACGCGGATCTTGTCGCGATGGATCTCGGCGGTGACCGTCGCCTTCGTGTCGGCGTGTTCGACGGAATTCATCACGAGTTCGGTGGTGAGCAACTCGACGATGCCCATCGTGTTGTCACCGATCTCGTCGGCGAGCGCGCTGCGAAGGTCCAATCGCGCGGCGCGAGCGCTCGCCGGCTCGGCGGCGTACGTCGCGTCGAGCACCCGTTGCACGGTCTCGAGCACCGTCGCCATGGCGAACAGTTGCGTCGGCAGGTTCGTGACGTCACTTTGCTTTTCGATGTAGCCGACGGCGCCGAGTTGGCGGCTGCGGCCGGCCATTTCGTCGGCGGAGAAGACCGAGAGCATCACGATGCGCGTCTCGGGCGAGACCTGGCGCAAACGCGGCAGCGCTTCCATGCCGCCGACCATCGGCATCGTGACGTCCAGCACGACGAGGTCGGGCTGTTCTTCAGCAACGACTTCGATCGCCCGTGCGCCGTCAGCGGCCTCGCCGACGATCGTGAAGCGCCCATCACGGGTAAGCAGCATCCGAACGAGGTCGCGCATCTCGTCGATGTCGTCGGCGAGAACCGTTCGGAGCGGGATCACCGGGCGCGGCTGTCTTGATCCCAGGTCACAATGCATTTTGCCCGCCGCAAGGTGTTTTCAGTCGGGATCCTCGACGGACTTGCCCGGATTAGTGCAGAGCGGCCGTAATCGCCGACGCGACGACCGGCCCCGAATTCACGAAACTCAGGTCGTTGGGATGCGCGGGGAACCCCGGTGGGACCAGCACCATGCCGCTCACCCAGGCCAAACCCGGCGGCTTGCAGGCATCGTGGCCGATGCTCGGCGTGTAGATGTCGACGTAGGACGCGGCGTGGGATTCGGCGGCCGACTTCAGCGCGGCGTTCATTTCCTTGAACTTCGCGGTGAGGTAGGGCATGTCCTCGTTGAGGATCGGCACGTACGGATAACAGCCGACGCCGTCGTCGGGCAGCGCGTCGGGATAGCTCACGACCAGGACTTTCGCGTGCGGAGCCAGCGTGTGAATGTGATCGAGCGCCGTGCCCAGTTCGACCTGCATTGCCGCGATCGCCTGCGACATGGTGTCGACGCCGTTGACGAAGAAGGACGGCGTGCACGGTTTCCCGCCCGCCTGCGAGGGCGGCTGCACGCAGCCCAGCGCCGCGCCGACGAAGCCGACGTCGTTGCCGCCGATGCCGACGGTCACGACGTCGACGTCCGCGTCGAGGGCGTCGTACTGCGGACCGACGTTGCTGCCGGCGTATGCACTGTGGGACCCCGAGAAGTCGTCGATGGTCGCCCCGGCGCAACTCACGTCGCGAAACACGTCCACCCCGACCATCTGCGACGCGATGTGGGGATAGTTGCGCGTCGACTGCGCGCAATCCTGCGGGACGAAGGTGTCGTCGTGCGGCAGGACGAGCGGGCCCGACGTGTAGGAATCGCCGAGCGCGACGTACACCAGCGGGTCCCCCGGGGGCTCAGGCGCAGGCGGCACACCCGTCAGCCGCGAAACGGCCCCCACGAGTGCGAGTACGACCGCGACGATGACCTTGTCCAGACCCCCAGGCATCGCACCAAGGTACTACGGGGTCGCGTTTCTGGGTCGCGGGAGTCGGAGCCGCAACTCTCCGCCGCGCTCCTTGAGCCGGGAGCGCACCGTCGCGAGCCGGTCCGCGCAGACATCGTCGACGGCGGTGATCTCGGTGAGATCCAAAATGATGCGTCCGCTCCCCTCGTCATCGGTCAAATCGATGACCTGATGCCAGAACGCGGTGCT
>JBEEFV010000060.1:0-5968 GCA_041166405.1 Actinomycetota bacterium
CGACGACATCCGCCAGGTCAACTGGCTGGCGACGGCGCGGGTCGGGCGCCCGATGAGCAACCAGTACCGCGTCGAACAGGACCGCGACCTCGTGTGCCTCGTCGACACCGGCAGGCTGATGGCGACGCCGCTCGGCGACCGCACGCGCCTGGACGTCGCGCTCGACGTGATGACCGGGCTCGGCCTCGTCGCCGACGAGCTGGGGGATCGGTTCGGCGTCGTCGCCTTCAGCAATACCGTCGAGCGAACGCTTGCGCCGCGTCGCAACGGCGGCGAGGCGGCAGTACGCATCTGTTTCGACCTCGACGCCAAAGGCGTCGACAGCGACTTCGAACTGGCCTTCCGCGCCGTCGGCCGCTCGAAGCGCGCCATGGTCGTCGTCGTGACGGATCTGCTCGACGAGTCCGCGGCGGCGACGCTGCTCGAAGCGGCGCCGATCCTCACGCGTCGACATGCGGTCGTGATCGCATCGGTGCGCGATCGCGCCGTCACCGACATCATGCGGCGCGAACCGCGATCGGCGGTCGACGCCTACGAAGCGGTCGTCGCCGCGTCGGTCACCGCAGCGCGCGAGCACACCGTCGCGCGCTTGCGCGCCACCGGAGCGGCCGTCGTGGAAGCGACGCCTGAGGCGCTGCCGGCGGCGTGCGTCGAGGCGTACCTCAGCCTGAAGGCGCGGGCGCGCCTCTAGCGCCACGGCGCCACACCAACAACCAGTACGTCCCGCCGACGACGACACCGACCGTCGCGTTGACGGCCAACCCGAAGCCGGCTGGCGTGATGAAGCCTTCGATCAAGCCGGCGACCACCAGCCACGGCGCAGTACCGAGCACGAGCTCGACGGCTTCGCGCGCGCCGCGCGACAACGACGCCATCCGCGTCGCACGCCCGGGTGCCACCAGCGCCGTGGCCATCCGCAGACCCGCGGCGCCGGCCACGACGATGCACGACAGCTCGAGCACGCCGTGGGCCACGACGAGTGTCACGAAGTCGTGGCCGCGGCCGGCGTGAAACGACAGCCCGCCGACGGCTCCGAGCAGGACGCCGTTGAAGATCAGCACCGCAATCGTGCCGACCCCGAACGAGATGCCGCCCGCGAACGCCAACGCCGTGACGCGAATGTTGTTGGTCATGATCTCGCTGGCGAACGCCGACGAGTCCCCCGGCGTCAGACCCGCCGACTTTGCGGTCCGCGACCCGTCACCGATGCCGCGAAACGCATCGGGCACGACGCCGAGGGCCGCCGCCGGATCGCGCGCTGCCCACACGAAGGCCAGCGCCGCCGGCACGAACACGAGGGCGGCGGCCACCGCGAGCGTGCCGGGGTGTGACCACAGTCGCCGCCAGTAGCCAGTAGTGAAGAACTCCCGGATCGACTCGCGGCGCGCTTCGGTGTCGTAGACGAGGCTGCGCCCGCGCAACACCAGCGACTCCAGCCGCGCCACAACCGGTTCGCCGCGCAGCGTGCGGCGTGCCTGGGCGAGGTCGCCGACCGTGGCGCGGTAGAGCTCGCCGAGGCGCAACACCTTCGGCGCGCCCAGCCGTTCGGGCTTGTTCTTGGCCGCGACGATGTGCGCGTCCAGCTCCGTCCAACGGTGCTCGCGCTCGCGAACGAAGCGGTCTACGTTCGTGGCCATGCGTTACGAGGATGCCATCTCGACCGAGACCCCGGAGGGTCTTGCGCTCGAGTTGACGCTCGCCGGAGTCGGTTCGCGCTTCACCGCCGCCGTCATCGACTACCTCATCCAGTTCGGCGTGCTTATCGCCATCACGATCACGGTCGCGCTGCTGCACAGCAACGTCGCCGCTGCTCTCGGCGCCATCGCCTCGTTCGTGTGGTTCATGGGTTACGACATCGCCTTCGAGACGCGTGCGTCGGGTCGCACACTCGGCAAGCGGTGGACGGGGCTGCGGGTCGTGCGCGTCGACGGTCGTCCTGTCGACTTCCGGTCGAGCGCCGTGCGCAACTTCCTCCGGCTCGTCGACATCCTCCCGGGCTTCTACCTCGTGGCCATCATCACGATCTTCGTGTCGAAGCGGAACCAGCGTCTCGGTGACATGGCCGGCGGCACCCTCGTCGTGCGCGAAAAGAAGGGCGAAGCGGCCACCGTGGCGTTCCGCGCCGAGGACTACTTCCGCGACGAACTCGAGACGTGGGACGTCTCGCGGGTGACCGCCGCCGACGTCGCCGCAGTGCGCCAGTTCTTGGAGCGCCGCGCCGGGCTCGAACCCGAGGCCCGCAAGCGGTTGGCGCGCGAGCTGGCGCGCCGGCTGTGGCCGAGCGTGGTCGGCCCCGCCGAAGAAACGCGACCCGAGCAGTTCCTGGAACAGTTGCTAGCGGCGAAGGCGGCGCGCTCGCAGTGACGGCCGTGCAACGCGTCGAACTTCGCGACCTGCGCTTCGCCGGTGCGGCGATGGTGGCCGTCGGCGCCGCGCGCGGCGTGAGTCACTCGTCGATCGGGTTGCCGTGCCCGCTGCGCGCGTTGACAGGCATTCCGTGTCCGCTGTGCGGCATGACCACGAGCGTCTCCGCAGCCGCGTCAGGCCACATAGCTACTGCGTTTTTCGCCAACCCGGCCGGCCTCGTGGCGGTCGTCGTCGCGCTCGCGTTGCTCGCAGTTCCGCGACGCGAGAGCGTCGACCTGCCACGATGGGTGGTGCCCGCCGCCCTCGTGTTCATGTGGGTCTGGGAGTTGTTCCGATTCGGCATCCTCTGAAAGAGAGAATCCATTGACAGACGCAACAACAGCTCCCGTCGGGCCCCGCGCCAACTTCGGGCAGCGGTTCGCCGCGTGGCTGGTCGACATCGTCATCATCGGCGTGGTCGAGGTCGTCCTCTCGGCGATCCTCGGGCGCGCCGCCGGCCAGGGCCTCGGCGGCCTGCTCGGCCTCGTGTACGTCATCTACCTCGAGGGCAGTCCGTCGGGTCAGACCGTCGGCAAGCGGCTCTTGAACATCCGCATCATCGACGCCGACAACGGCGGACCGATCGGTTACGGCCGCGCCGTGCTGCGGTACTTCGCGCGCATCCTCTCCGCGCTGCCTTGCCTGCTCGGCTTCTTCTGGATGCTGTGGGACAAGAACAAGCAGACGTGGCACGACAAGATCACCACCGACGTCGTCGTGCCGACCGACGCCTATCCCGTCGAAGCTTGGCCGGGCTAGCTGTTCTGATCGCGCAGGAAGTCTTCGATATCGCTGAGGCCGCGCTCTAGCGACTCAGGATCGGTGGCGATCGGCGTGGGCCCGACGGAGTCGTCGTCGGCGTCGATCTGCTGTTCCAGTTGTGCGACGAGCGCCCGGTGCTCCACCGAGTCAGCCACGAGCGAGTCGATGCGAAGCTTCGCGGCCGCGGCCTCGGAGTGCAGTTCGGACGAATCGAGCAACAGCCCCGCCACCGAGGCAAGCCCGTCGACCAGCGCGGCCGCAGCCGCGGGGTAGGCGGAGCCGGCGAGGTAGTGCGGCACACGCGCCCAGACGCCGAGCGCCGGCAAACCCAGTGCTTGGCAGCGCGCCTCGATGGCGGCGTGGATGCCGCACGGCACTTCGATGGCGCCGCGCACGTATCCGATCTGTTCGGCCAGCGCGCGTGTTGCCGCGGTCGACGCCAGTCGCGTCGGACGCGTGTGCGGAACAGGGGCCGGGAACGACCCGAGGCCGACGAGAATGCGGGCGTCGTGACCCTGCGCCAGCGCCACGACCTCCGCGCAGAACGCTTGCCACGCGGTGTCGGGTTCGGGGCCGTGGATGATCACCACGTCGTTGCCGGCGCGATCCACGCCGTAGCGCACTTCGATCGTCGGCCACTTCATCGACTCGATGACACCGTCGGACAACGTCATCGTCGGACGCCGCGCGCGGTAGTCGATGAGCGCGTCGGCGTCGAAGGAACCGATGCGGTGCGTGTCGAGTTGTTCGAGCAGCGAGTCGCGCGCCAGCGCCGTGCCCGACCCGGCGTCGACCCATCCGTCGAGCGCCAGCACGAACACCGGCGAGTCGAGTTCGACCTGTTCCTCGAGTACGTACAACGCCATTGCTACAGGCCCTTCGCCGCGGCCTTCGCTTGCTCGCCGAGGAAGATGACCTGCTGACCGAAGCCGTCGAAGGCGGCGCCGTCGTTGCCCATCGCACCGTGCGCGTAACGCGCGTAGACGCCTTCGAGGATGCAGGCGAGCTTCCAGTATCCGAACGAGACGAAGAAGTCGAGTTCGGCGACGTCGCGTCCCGTCGCCGCGGCGTAGCGCTGCTTCAGCTCGGCGCGTGTCGGGAACCCGTCGACCTGCGTGGCGGACGTCGGCAGCGCGGACGTACTGTCGCTCTTCTCGTTCCAATAGACCATGAGCAGACCCATGTCGGCGAGCGGATCGCCGAGCGTGCACAGCTCCCAGTCGAGCACGGCGGCGACGGATCCGTCGGCGGCCATCATGCAGTTGTCGAGGCGGTAGTCGCCGTGCACGATCGCCGCCGGTCCCTGCTCGGGGATGCGCGCCGCGAGGAAGTCGTGCATCTCGTCGATGATCGGGACGGTGCGCTCGTTCTGTGCGGCTGACGCCTGGAACTGCGTGTGCCACCGCTTGAGCTGGCGCTCGATGTAGCCCTCGTGGCGAGCGAGGTCGTCGAGCCCGACGGCTTTGAGGTCGACGGCGTGAATGGCGACGAGCGTGTCGATGATGTCTTCGCCCATACGACGGCGCTGTTCTTCGGTGAACAACTTCTCGGCGGTTGCGGCGTCGCGCACGATCCTGCCCTCGACGAACTCCATCACGTAGAACGGCGCGCCGTTGACCTCGTCGTCGGTGCACAGCCCGACGGCTACCGGGACGGGAACATTCGTCGGGCCGAGAGCAGCGATGAGGCGGTGCTCGCGGCCCATATCGTGCGCGGACGCGAGCACGTGGCTCGTCGGCGGCCGCCGCAACACCCACTTGCGGCCGTTGGCGTCGGTCACCGAGAACGTCAGGTTCGAACGGCCGCCGGCGACGAGATCGAAGGTGAACGGCGCGACCGCTTCGGGAACGTGCTCGGCGAACCACCCAGTGACGCCGGCGACGTTGATTCCCGTGGGGTCAGTCATACGAAGTTGAAACTAGTAGTTCGCGGATTAATGAGGCTCAGTTCGGCGTTAGCGTTCTCACTGTGATTGACGCCACTGACGACACATTCGAACGCGACGTCCTCGATCGCTCGACCGAGGTCCCGGTCATCGTCGACCTGTGGGCCGAATGGTGCGGACCGTGCAAGACGCTCGGACCGATCATCGAGAAGGTCGTCGCCGAAACCGACGGTCGTGTCGAACTCGTGAAGGTCGACGTCGACGCCAACCCCCGCGTGAGCGCGACGTTCCGCGTGCAGTCCATCCCCGCGGTGTTCGCGTTGAAGGACCGGCGCGTCGTCGACAGCTTCATCGGCGCCATCCCCGAACCGCAGGTGCGCGCCTTCGTCGAGCACATCGCGCCACCGCCGAGCGAAGTCGACTTGCTCGTGGAGAAGGGCGACGAGGAGTCGCTGCGCGCCGCGCTGGCGCAGGATCCCGGCCACGTCGACGGCGTCCTCTCGCTCGCCAACCTGCTGGTCGACCGCGGCGACAACGACGAGGCGCTGGCGCTGCTGGCGCGCATCCCGGAAAGCGCCGAGACGCGCCACGTCGCGGCACGGGCTCGCTCCGGTGAAGTCGTGGCCAGCGACGACGAGAACGACGCCAAGCTCGAGGCGCTACTGCCACGCGTCAAGGCCGACGAGCAAGCACGTCAACAGTTCCTCGACATCCTCGAACTGATGGGTGCGGACGACCCGCGCACGCCGGCATGGCGCAAGAAGCTGACGTCGGCCCTCTTCTAAGGGCGGTCATCGGCCAGCTCGACGTTTGGTGGTGGGGTGCGGTCACCATGCGGATGGCCGGCCTGAGCGACGACGAGTATTTGTGGAAGCCGGTCCCTGACGCTTTCTGCCTGCGCCGCGACGCCGACGG
>JBEEFV010000061.1:0-11451 GCA_041166405.1 Actinomycetota bacterium
CCGAGCGACACCGCGTCGGCGTTGGTGATGCCGAGGGCGTAACACACCGCACTATTGGCGGCGCTGCCGCGTCCTTGGCAGAAGATGTTGTTGCGGCGCGCGAAGTCGCACAGGTCCCACACGACGAGGAAGTAGCCCGGAAAGCCGAGCTGTTCGATGAGGGCGAGTTCGTGGTCGATCTGTTTGTAGGCGCCGGGCACGCGCTCCTCGCCCCGCTTGCCGTATCGCTGTTGCGCGCCCATCTCGGTCAGCAGGCGCAGGTACGTCATCTCGGTGTGCCCCGGCGGAATAGGAAACGGCGGCAGGTTCGGCGCCACGAGCGACAGGTCGAACGCGCACTGTCTGCCGAGTTCGGCGGCGGCTTCGACCACGCCCGGGTAACGCGCGAATCGCCGCGCCTGTTCGTCGCCGCTGCGCAGGCACGCGCTGGCAGACGACGGCAGCCACGGCTCGATGTCGTCGAGTGAGCGACGGGCGCGCACCGCCGCGAGCGCGGTGGCGAGCGGACGGCGCGCCGGCATGGCGTAGTGCACGTTGTTGGTAGCGACGACTTGCAGGCCTTGTCTGGTCGCCAGTTCGACGAGCGCGTCGTTCCGCGCACTATCGAGGGGGTCACCGTGATCCCACAGCTCGACGACCACGCTGTCGCGGCCGAAGCAGGCGACAAGGTCGCTGAGTTCGCGCGCCGCCGCCGCCGGTCCTTCGCGCTCGAGGGCCGCCGGGACACGCGACTTGCGGCAGCCCGTCATCACGATCCAGTCGCCCTTGTGCAGCTCACACAGGCGCGCCTTCTCGTAGGCCGGATACCCCTTCTCGCCGCCGGCAAGGTGCGCTTCACCGATGGCGCGCGCCAGCGACGCGTAGCCCCGCGGGTTGCGGGCGATCACCAACAAGTGATCGGCGTGCGGATCGGCGGCGGCGGTCTTGTCGGATCCGGCGCGCGGTTCCAGCCTCACGACACCGGGAGGTCGCAGCGACAGTTCCGCGCCGAAGATCGTCGGCAGATCGAGGGCGCGTGCGGCCTCGGCGAAACGCACCACGCCGTAGAAGCCGTCGTGGTCGGTGACGGCCAGCGCTTCGAGGCCGAGCCGGGTTGCCTCCTCGGCGAGCTCCTCGGGCGGCGATGCTCCGTCGAGGAACGAGAAGTTCGTGTGGCAGTGCAACTCGGCGTACGCCGTGGTCGACCGGCGACGGATGAGCGCCGGCGGTTCGGTGTACTTCTCACGGTGGTTCGACCACGCCGGGCTGTCGCCGCCGTTGGCGCCCTGCGGCCGGTCGGTCAGGCGCCGGTGCAGCGCCGTCCACGACATCGCCGGATTGTTGAACGCCACGATCCGAGGATATCGAACAGGTGTTCGATCTTGTCAAGGGCGTAGCGTCGACCCGTGCCCGAGCCGTCACTGCCCGACGTCGTCGACCAGATCCAGCGGCGCGCTGAGACGCCGGTCGACACGCGGGAGGCCGATTCGGCACGACGGATCCTCGACGAGCTGCCCCGCCTCGAACGACCCTTCGACGAGCACGCCGACCCCGTGCACATCACCGGCTCGGCGGTGATCGTCGGCCCGCGCGGGGTCATCCTCCACAAGCACCGCAAGCTCGGCATCTGGGTGCAGCCGGGCGGCCACGTCGACGCCGACGAGTCGCCCGCGGAAGCGGCCGTGCGTGAAGCCTCGGAAGAGACCGGCCTACCGGTCGAACTTGGTGACGAAACGATCATCCACGTCGACGTGCACCCCGGCCCGAACGGCCATACGCACCTCGACCTGCGGTATCTCTGCACGGCGCCCGACCGCGACCCCACTCCCCCACCCGAGGAGAGCCAGGAGGTCTTCTGGCTGGATTGGGACGCGGCGATCGACCTCGCCGACCACGGCCTGCGTGGGTTACTGGTCGCCCGCCGCCCGAGTCAGAGCTGACGCACCCCGCCGGCTAGCAGGAGCGGCCCATGAACGCTGCGACCTTGTCGGCGTTCGTCGCGCCCGCGGGCGCTTCTTGCTCCGGCCCGAACGGCATGCCGGATCCTTCGGGGCCCCGGAACGACTCGGACAACATCGCCTGCGCTTGCGGGAGCCATTGCGCGGCGAACTCGGGATCGAGGTCCGTGGATTGTCCGGTCGCCTTCGCGATGTCCCACGCGTGCGTGAAGATGTCGCCGATCGCGAGACCCATCAGCGCCGCTCCCGGCATGTCGCCGAACGGCAGGTGCGCGGTCTTCTCGAGTGCACCCGGCGCCTGGAACGCCGCCAGGGTCCGCCCGCACGCCTCGTCGTAGGCCGCGACGAAGTCGCCATCGGTGACGTCACCGACGCTCGCCGCTTCGAGGCCCATGCCGGTGAGCATGAAGTTGCTGCTGTCCATGAGGTGGTTGATGACGTCGCGCACCTTCCACGACGTGCACGGCGATTGCTTGTCGAGGTCTTCCTTCGTCACATTCGTCAGCACGCCGCGCCCGATCGCGATCGATCGTTCGAGTTGTTCGGTTGCACTCATTTCGGACCCTCCCGTCTTGTGATCAATAGCTTGCCTCCAACCGCCAGCGGCCGCCTTCGATCAGGCACAGGTGCGCGGCGCCTGACTCGCAGCGCACCTGGAGACGGGCCCGCCGGCGGCGCCCGTCCACGTCCCACCATCGTTCCTCTGCCGGCCACGGACCTGCCCAGCCCGTAACCCGGTCGACGCCGTGCGGGCCGACGATCGTCATCGGTGGCGCCGACAACTCTCCTCGCCCGCTGACGCGCACCGCGGCGCCGTGCATGTCGAGCACATCGACGGCGACGGGATCCGCGGGGACGACCGCGGGTGACGGCGCCGGCACGCGCCCGGGCCACGGCGCGGTGGCGCGCACGGCGTCGACGCTGCGGGCGTCGCCCCACGGCACCATCCGCACTTGCTCGGCGGGACCGCGACCTCCGACGAGCACGGCCGTGGTGGCCGCATCGGGTCCGAGCAGGCCCTGCACCCGCGCCACGGCGCGCTCCACGCGCTCCCCCGCTTCGGTCGAGCCGCCCCACAGGCTGCGGCTGCTGGCTTCGTGATCGCAGACTTCGTCGGGCCGCAAGCGCAACAGCGTGATGCCCGCCGTGGGTTCGTCGTCGTCGACTTGTTGCGCGACGTCGGTGAGCCAGCCCTCGGCCTGCCAGCGCACGCGTTCGGCGACGGCGCGGGCGTCGAGCGTGCCTTCGGATCGCCATCGCCGCTCGCGGCGTTCGCCGTGTTCGGTCTCGACTTCGATGACGAGCGCGGTGGCGACGAGACCGCGCGCCGCCAAGCCGTCGGCCAACTCCGACGCGAGGCCACGCGCTGCGAAGGCGACGCGGTCGACGGTGTCAGCCGGTGGATCGAAAATCACGTCGACGGCCAATTCGGGCGGTGGTTCGCGCGGCGCGAGCGCGCGTACTTCGAGGCCGTTGGCGCGTCGATGGGCGGCGACGCCCGGCGCGCCGAAGCGGGCGACGACGTCGGACGCGTCAAGGGCGGCGAACGCACCGAGCGTGCGCAATCCGAGCCGGCGCGCCACGTCCGCGATGGCGGCGTCACCGATGGCGGCGATGGGCATCGGCGCCAGGAACTCGGCGGAGCGACCGGTTGGCACGACGAGCACGCGGTCGCTAGCTGAATACGCGGCGCGCGCCGCCAGCGACGCCGCGAAGTTGCCGTCGGCCACACCGACGCCCGGACCGCGACCGGTTTCGACTCCGAGCTGCGTGCGCGCGGCGTCGATCACGACGTCGCGGATCTGCGCGCTCAACGCGGCGTCGCCGCCGAAGTAGCGCGACGGGCCGCGCGCCGCGAACGCGAACACGCCGGGGCGAACCGCTTCGACGCGCGGGCACAACTCCTCCACCGCGGCGACGACCGGTTCGAAGGCGCGCGCGTCCGCACCTTCGTCGACGGCGATGACATCGGCCGACGGACACCGGCCCTGCGCTTCGCGCCGGCGCATCCCAACGCGTACGCCTTCGGCGTACGCCGCGACCGAGACGGTGATGACTTTGTTGTTGGCCACCACGACGACGGGGTCGCGGGCGCGCCCGGCGACGACCACCGACCAGTCGTCCCACCACACGACGACGGTGCGCGTCGGCGTGGTCATAGGACGAGGTCCACCTGTCGCGGCCGCACCGACCCGCGGCCGTCGACCTCGATCGACACGCGGCACGATTCGAGCACGCCGTGACCGGCGCCCAACCCATCCCACGAAACCGCCGACGTCACCAACCGCACCTCGCCACCCCATGCCGCCGCGCCCGGCCCGATGGCGATGACGGTGTTGCTGCGCTCACGCGCTCGCCCGGCAAGACGTCGCACCTCGGCAGCACGCGGCCGCGCCGGCACCGACAACACCACGACATCGAAGGCGTCGACCGCGGCGATCGCGACCGTCCCCCACACCGCGGCGGGCGCGGCGAAGAACACCAGTCGGTCGAGCGCGAGGCCCGCCTCGGCGGCGGCAAGCACGCCCAGCGACGGCACGCCGACCGCGGCCACCCATCCGTCGTTGGGCACGACACCGGCGGCGAGCGTGATGGCGTTGCGCATGGCTGCGGATTCGAGCGACGGGCGGGCGGCGCGCACGGCTACCGAAGTTCCCGGCCGCAGACCTTGCGGAAACAGCGCGGCGAACGGCCCCCGCACTGCGATCCGTCGTTGGTTCGCCAGCACCGACGGGGCCGACTGCGCCCGCCCCGCGATCGCCCGCAGATCAGTGCGCTGCTGCGCTACATCCTCTGGCGATACCGCAACGGCTTCACTGGCCACCCGTCCACTGTATCGAACGGGTGTTCGATCCGCTCCAGCCCTGACTTTCTGACTGGTGACGCGCGCCGGGTGTACCTCAGATTCAGAAAGTCAGGTGTTCAGGTTTCTACGGGAAGAAGCCTCTCGCGGCGATGGCCTCCGCTACTCGCTCGAGGGCGAGGGCGAATGCCGCCCGCCGCAGCGGGACGCCCAGGGCGCCCGCCTTCGACCACACCGACCGGAAGGCGGTGTCCATGCCGTCGCGCAGGCGGCTGGCGAACACTTCCTGATCCCACGAATAGCCCTGGCGGCTTTGCGCCCACTCGAAGTAACTGGCGGTGACGCCGCCGGCGTTGGCGAGGATGTCGGGCACCACCTTGACGCCCTTGGCCTCGAACACAGGATCGGCGTCGGGCATCGTCGGGCCATTGGCGGCTTCGATCACGAGCGACGCCGTCATCTTCTCGGCGACGGACGCGTCGATGACCCCACCGAGCGCCGCCGGCACGAACAGATCCGTCGGCACCGAGAACACGTCGGCCATCGGAATCTCGTCGGCGATCGGGAACCCGGCGACGGACCCCGACTCGGTCACGTGCTTGGCCAACTCCGCGATGTCAAGACCGCCGGGGTTGTAGACCGCGCCACCGACGTCGGCGACGGCCACGACGCGCATGCCCGCCGACTGCAGCAGGAACGCCAGCGGACCACCGACCTTGCCGAACCCCTGGATCGCGGCGCGCCGGCCGACGATGTCGACCTGCATCTCGTCGAACGCGGCGCGCGTGCACACGAGCACACCGGTCGACGTCGCACCCGCGTGCCCGCGCGTACCGCCGACCGCCAGCGGCTTGCCGGTTACCGTCCCCGGCATCGCGTGGCGACCCTGGATCATCTCCAGCGTGTCCATCATCCACGCCATCACGTGGCCATCGGTGTTGACGTCGGGCGCGGGCACGTCGAGGTCGGGCCCGATGATCGGCGCGATCTCGACCGTGTAGCGCCGCGTCACTCGTTCGAGTTCGGTGAAGGACATCTTCGTCGGGTCACACTTCACGCCGCCCTTGGCCCCGCCGAAGGGCAGGTTCGAGATCGCCGTCTTGAACGTCATGTCGGCGGCGAGCGCCTTGATCTCGTCGACGTCGACCTCGGGGTGAAAGCGAATGCCGCCCTTCGCGGGACCGCGCGCCGTGTTGTGCTGAATGCGCCAACCGGTGAACACTTCGAGGTGCCCGTCGTCCATGCGCACGGGAATCGCAACCTCGAGAATGCGTTGCGGCACCCGCAACGCGGCGTGAATGTCGGCGTCGACTCCGATCAGTTCGGCCGCGTCGTCAAGACGGGAAAGCAGCGCCTCCCATGCCGCGCTGGCCACCTATGCCCCTTGCGCCTCCGGCACCATCTCGCCGGTTTCGGGGTCGACGATGATCGACGGTTGGACACCCTGGCGGTAGTGGATGAACAGGTTCGTGATGAGCTCGGCCATGCCCGCGGTGTTGGCGCCCGCCTCGAGGGTGACGGTGATCTCGTTGCCGTAGATGTGCACGTGCTTCACGCCACCGCGTTCGAGCAATGCCTTGGCGAGGCGGTCAGGCGGTCGATCGAAGATGACGTCGGCGAGCGACGAGTAGCGCTCGTGCGCCATTCCGGTGAGGCCGCGGTCGGCCTCAAAGCGCACGACACTGGGTATCCGCGTCTGATGTTCGGTGACGTTGATGGCGAGGCCCATAACGCCTTCAACCTACCGCGGCCGTCCGCCACAACCGGTGTCCTTGCCTTTACGGTTGGCGGGCAGTGACTCCTTCGAACGCCACGATCGCCCGGATCACGTTGATCGCCTGCGCGGTGGTCGGCGCGGTGTTCGGCACCGTGTACGCCGTCCATCGGCTGTCCCACATCGTGACGCTGGTCGTCGTGGCGCTGTTCATCGCCATCATCCTCGCCCCATCCGTCGACTTTCTCGTTCGGCGGGCGCACTTCCGCCGCGGCCTGGCGGTGCTCGCGGTGTTCCTCGTGGCCCTGCTCGCGTTCTCCGGTCTGACGTTCGCGTTCGTGCGACCGATCGTCAAACAGTCGCGGTCGTTCGTCGACGACTTCCCGTCGTTTGTCGAAGACGCCAAGGCGGGCCGCGGCCGCGTCGGCTCACTGGTCAAGAAGTACAAACTCGACAACCTCGTCGAGAAGAACCAGGGCAAGTTGAAGGACGCGCGCAAGCAACTCGGCAAGCGAGCCGTGCCGCTCGCCAGCACCGTCGCCAGCAGCTTGGCGGCAACCGTGACGGTGCTCGTCCTTTCCGTACTCATGCTGATGTCGGGTCCCGACATTCAGCGCGGGTTACTCGAACTCATCGACGACCCGGTAACGCGAGAACGCGTGCGAAGAGTCGCGCACGACTCGGGTCTCGCGATGACGCGCTACATGGCGGGCAACCTCATCATCTCCTTGATCGCGGGCTTCGCCACGTACATCGCGTTGCTGGCGACGGGCACGCCGTTCAAGGAAGTGCTGGCGCTGTGGGTGGCCTTCGCCGACCTCATCCCGCTCGTCGGCGCGACGCTCGGCGCCGTCCCGACGATCCTCGTGGCGTTCCTGCACTCGACCACTGCGGGGATCATCGTGCTGATCTTTTTCATCGCGTACCAGCAGTTCGAAAACCACGTGCTGCAAGTCACGATCATGGCCCGCAGCGTGCGGCTCAATCCGCTGGCCGTGCTGGTCAGCGTGCTCGTCGGGGTCGAGTCGTTCGGCATCCTCGGCGCGCTGCTCGCCATTCCCGTGGCCGGCGTGATCCAAGTGATTGTCGTCGACCTCGTCGCCGAGCATCGGCGAAAGCGGCTGTCGCTGTCTCCGGTTACCGTCGCACCGCATGACGATTGAGTTCTGGACGACCGGCATCGCGCACGCGCAGGTCGCGGCCCGTCAAGCAGAACGCGCGGAGAACGCCGGATTCGACGGCATGGTGGTCGTCGATTCGCAGAACCTGTCGGGTGATCCGTACGTCGCACTGACGCTGGCCGCCACAGCCACGACCAACCTGAAGCTCGGCACCGGCGTCACCAACACGTCGACGCGCCACCCCGCGGCAACGGTCGCCGGCATCCTGTCGGTGCACGTCGCGTCGGGCGGTCGCGCTGCGCTCGGTATCGGCCGCGGCGACTCCGCGCTCGCACACCTCGGGTTCGCGCCCGCACCCGTCGGCGAGCTCGAGGCATACGTGCGCGTCGTGCGCGCCTACCTGCGCGGCGAGTCCGTGCCCTTCGACGACCTTCGCCGCTTCGGCCACGCCGGCACCAAGGCGCTGGACTCGCTCGGCCTGGCCGACGCGCCCGACGACAGCCGCATCCACTGGCTGCCGTCGGATCTCGCACCCGTCCCTGTCGAGGTCGCAGCGACGGGACCGAAGGTGCTCGCAGCGGCGCGTCACGCCGATCGCGTGCTGCTCGCGGTCGGCGCCGATCCCGAACGCGTGGCGTGGGCCCGCGATCTCGCCGCCGCGCCCGCGACAGGCGCGTTCGTCAACGTCGTCGCCCACGCCGACCGCGGCGTCGCCCTCGACCTGATGCGCGGCGGCATGTCGACGTTCGCTCGTTTCAACACCATGCACGGCGAAACCAACGGGCCGCTAAACGAAGAAGACCGCGTCCTGCTCAAGTCGCTGCACGAGTCCTACGACATGACCAAGCACACCCAGACCGGCTCGGCGCAAGCGACCCTGCTCACCGCCGAGTTCGCCAACCGCTTCGGCATCGCCGGTTCGCCCGCGTACTGCGTCGAGCGTCTGCAAGCGCTCGCCGAACTCGGCATCGACAAGTTCGTCATCGTCGGGCCATCGCTCGGGTCCGATCCGGCTGCGGCGCGCGTGGCGCGCGAGACGCTCAGCAACGAAGTACTGCCTGCGCTGCGCGGCGAATGAGATACGACACCTGGGACTACCACTCGCGCGCGTCGCTCAAGCACAAGTACGTCACCGTGGCGACGCCGAAGGTCGGTTGCACCACGATCAAGCGCGCGCTGCACAAATGGGAGGGGCTCCCCCCGGCCGATCCGTGGTGGGACGTGCACGATCGAGGTGAACAACTCCGCCTCGAGCATTACGCACGACGCGACGTCGACACGATGCTGTCATCGCCCGAGTTCACGCGCTTCGCCTTCGTCCGCAACCCGTATACGCGGATGTTCTCGGCGTGGAAGTCGAAGTTCCTGCGCGACGACTCGTCGTACTGGAGCCTCGCCGCCGAGGTGCGCGCCGCGAACGGTTGTCCCGACAACACCGTCGTCGCGTTCGGCGACTTCGTGCGGTACGTGCTGGCGACGAGACATCCGGACGCCCACTGGCTTTCGCAGACGGACGTGCTCGCCACCGACCGCATTCGCTACGACGTGATCGGGCGCTTCGAAAACTTCGTCGACGACTTCCGCGCCATCCTCGAACGCCTCGGCGCGCCGGCCGACGTGATCGCACTCGGGTCCGAGGTCACCAATCCGACCGACGAGTTGCCCATGGCGGCCGCGTACGACTCGGAGCTCGCGGCCCTGGTGTACGACTACTACCGCGCCGACTTCGAAGCGTTCGGTTACGAACGCGACAGTTGGTTCACGCCGCGCTGATCGCGTCGACCACGGCGGCCCAGACGTCGGAGCCCGTGCTGATCACGTCGAAGTGATCGCCGACGGGTTCGACGATCGTCACGTCGTCGCCCGCCGCACGCGCCGCCGCGGCGTACGTGCGCGTGAGGTCACGGCCGGGTTCGAAGTCGGCCGTCGGGCTGATCAGCACGGTACGCACGCCGACGGGAACGCGCGAGACCGGATCAGCTTCGTCGATGCGGTCGCCGGCAAAGGAGTTGACGGCGCGATCGCCGTACCCGAGCTCGATGGCGCGCTGCAACGCGTTGACGCCGGCGACGCTCACGACGATGGATGCCCGCACTTCCTTGGCTGCCCACAACGCCAGCTGACCGCCCGCCGAGTGGCCGACGATGGCGCGCAATTCCCCGTACCGCTGCAATTCGTTGAGCGCGTCGACGACGTCGGTGCACGTGTTCGGGAAGCCGCCGCCGCGCTCGCCGACGCGTCGATAGCCGACGTTGCCGGCGACGAAACCGCGACTCGCCAGATCGCGGCAGCAGTCGCCGAGCCCTTCGCGCCCGTACATCGCCTGCCAGAACCCGCCGTGAATGAGCGCCACCACGCCGCGGCTTTCACCCGCGGGCGAATAGACGTCGACCGTCAACCAGTGACTTTCATCTCGGCCAATCCCCGCAGTGTCATGTTCGGGCGGTACACGAGGTCGCCTGTTCGCTCGAGTTTCGGGAGCCGCTTGAGCAGCGCCGGGAATGCTTCCTGACCTTCCATGCGCGCCAACATCGCGCCAAGGCAGAAGTGGATCCCGTTGCTGAACGCCACATGGTTGTTGGGGCTGCGGGTCAGCAGCAGTTCCTCGGGCTTGTCGAATGCCTCCGGATCGCGGTTGGCACCCGCGAGCATCAGCACTGCTTGGTGTCCTTTGGCGAGCGGCACTCCACCGATCGTCGTATCGCACATCGCGGTGCGCACGGTGAACTGCACCGGCGAGTCGTAGCGCAGGAACTCGTCGATGGCCGTCTTTGCCAGCCCGTCGGGGTCGGCTGCGAATTCGTCACGCGCGTTCGGGAACGTGCACAACGCCAGCGTGCCGTTGCCGATCAGGTTCGACGTCGTCTCGTGACCGGCGACGAGCAACAGGATCAGGTTCGCCAGCAGCTCGTCGTGGCTGAGGCGGTCGCCCTCCTCCTCGGCGGCGACGAGGACGCTCACGACGTCGTCGCGAGGCGACTCGCGCCGCTCCTCGATCAACCCGTTGAAGTACTGGACGAACTCCATCGCCGATTGCATCGCCTTCATGAAGTCCGCGTCGCCGAGGTTCGTGTCGGGGTCGATCATGCGCGCGAGATGCACCGACCACTCGGCGAACTTGTCGCGGTCTTCGACAGGCACGCCGAGGATCTCGGCGATCACGAACACCGGGAGCGGGCGCGCCAGCGTGGCCATCACGTCGAACTCGTCACCCGGACCGATGTCGGCCAGCATCTCGTCGACGAGCGCCTGCACGCGTGGCCGCCAGCTGTCGACGGCCTTCGGCGTGAACGCGTGCTGCGCCAGGCGACGCAGGCGCGTGTGGTCGGGCGGATCGCTGAACAGCATCACCTTGCCGCCGAGGAACCCTCCGAGTTGCGCATTGTCGGGTGTCTCGCCGGACTCGGTGATGCGCTGTTGCATCAGCGCGGGGTCGATGTTGTTCGAGTCGCTGCTGAACTTCTCGGCGTCGCGCAGGATCGGGAGGATGTCGGCGTGGCGCGACACGAACACTTCGCCGTACTGCTCCTCGAGCAATACCGGCGCCTCTTCCCGCATCTGCTTGTAGATCGGGTACGGGTTCTCCCGGTTGGCGGGATTGAACGGGTCGTAGTTCATGCTTTGCGTTCCCTTCGCACGATCGCGAATGTCCCAGCCGCGAACGCCACCGAAACTAGTGCGAGGGTCACGTGCACGGCCACGAACCCGAACCCGCGGTGCTGATCGAACACGTTCTTTATCCGCGTGACCCACACGAAGATCGTCCAGACGGCAAACGCACGCAGAAAAATGGCCGAACGAAGCTGCATCGCCGCAGGCTACGGCGGCGACCCGAAATCTTTACGTTCGATCGGCAAGCACGAAGCCGCTGACGAG
>JBEEFV010000062.1:0-45173 GCA_041166405.1 Actinomycetota bacterium
GTCAGACGTCGTCGGAGGGTCGGTGACCGTCGTCGTCGTCTCCGGAGCGGCGGTGGTCTCGACGACGGCCGCGGCCGGGTCGGTCGTACCAGTCGAGCGGGTGGTGTGGGTGGTGTCCGTGCCGTGGTGCCGCGGCGTGGTCGTCGTACGCCCGGGCTTCGGCTTGGTCGTCTGCGGCGGTGCGGTGCTGTCGGGCGTGATGTCGGGCTGGGTCTGCGGCGGGTCGGTCGGCGGCGGGTCGGTCGGGGGCGGGATCGTCGGCTCGAGCGTGGTGTCCGGGTCGTCGGCGCGCGCCGCGGAGAGCGTGTGCACGCCACCGCCGGTCATCACGATCAGCAGCGCGGCCAACGCGCCGAGCACGGTCCCGATCCGACGAGCCGTCATCGCGCCGATGCCAACAGCGCTTCGATTTCGTCGGGCGACGCGCTGCGAACGTTGTTCTGGACGAGGAAGTTTTGCGGCGCCTGTTGCGCGACCGCCGCGATGTCGTCGTCCGACACCCCGGCGGCTGCGAGGCCTTCGGGAAGGCCCAGTCGCGCCCGCAACCTGTCGATGGCGCCCGCGGCGTCGCCGGGGTCACCGAGGGCTTCACCGATGCGGCGTACGGCGTCGGGCGCCGCGAGTTCGTTGAAGGCGACGACCTTGCTCAACAGCACCGCGTTGGCGCGACCGTGCGGGATGCCGGTGCGCCCACCGACCATTTGCGCCAGCGCGTGGTGGATACCCATCGACGAATTCTGCAGGCAACGCCCGGCCAGCGCCGCGCCAGCGAACATGTCGGTGCGCGCCTCGAGGTCATCGGGGTCGTCGACGACGCGCAGGATCGCGTCGGCGATCCGGCGGATCGCCTCGAGCGCGATCGCTTCGGCTTCCGGTGTGCAGCGCGGCGAGTACACGGCCTCGACGCCGTGCGCCAGCGCGTTCATCGCCGTCTCCGCGGAAATGTCGGGCGGCAGGTCAAGGGTCGCCCGCGGGTCGTAAATCGCGACCACCGGCGCCGTCGTGGGGCCGCCGGCGCCGGTCTTCTGGCGCGTCGCGTGATCGGTCATGCCGAAGAACGGCGTCAGCTCCGCGCCGGAGTAGGTCGTCGGGATCGAAACGTGTGGGAGCACCGCTCGGTCGACGTGGCTCGTGCCAGGTACGCCTTCGGCCTGCTCGGCGAAAAAGGCGATCGCCTTGCCGGTGTCGGCGCACGACCCGCCACCGAAGCTCACGATCCCGTCGACGCGTTCTTTGCGGGCGAGATCCAACGCCTCGTGCACGGTTTCGGTGGGCACGTGGCTCTGCACGTCGTCGTAGATCGCGGTGGCGGTGCGGCCGAGCACTTTGTGGAAGCGAATTCCGACGTCGCTCATCATGCGACCTTGCGTCGTCACCACCAGGACGCGTCGGAGGCCGATGGTTTTGAGCGCGTCGGCGACGCGGTCGATCGCGTCGACACCGAAGATGATCTGCTGGGCGTAGCCCGTGTGAACCCAGCTTGACTGCGCACTCACCATTTCGTGTCTAGTTCACCACGGTCGTGGCCGCGTCGCCGAGCGCGACGATGCTCCACACGTCAGTCGCGGGATCGATGTCGACGACGGTGCGCGAACAGTTGTCGACCGGTTGACACACGACGCGGTCGTCACCCCACGCCTTGCCGATGGCGGCGTTGATCGCCACGAAATGACTCACGACCACCGAGTTCTCGGGCAGCGAACGCAGGGTGGCGAGTACGTCGTCGCGCCACGCGCCGTACGCCGCGCCGGCGTCGGTGTAGGTGCCCGACAGAAAACCGCGTAGCCACTTCACGCGCGTCGACAGGTCGAACTCGTTCGGCGCGACCACTTCGCCGACGCGCGGCTCGACGACGGCGGTCACGTCCCACAGACGTTCCAGCGCGGCCGCGGTCTCGCGCGTGCGGCGCAGCGGACTCGTGAACAAGGGACGCGCGCCACCGCCGATCGCCGCTGCCATCGCATCCGCTTGCGCCAAACCGGTTTCGTCGAGCGGGGGGTCGGTGTCTTCCCACCCTGCCGCGGCCTTGCCGTGGCGGACCAGCGTGATGCGCGGCATGACGGCTACAGGCCCGCGAAGAGGTCGTGCTCGTGGATGCCGGCGGGCGCGCCGCGCAGGATGAACCATTCCGTGCCGAAGCCTTCGGCGAACACGTCGTCGGGCATTTTGAGGAAGAACGACTCGTCGGTGATCTGGCTGGCGTGCGCGCGCATGGCTTCCTTCTTCTTGTCGATGAAGTCGTGCACGTCGACCGCGGTGGTCAGCTTGTCCTCGTCGACGCCGAGCGGGAACTCGATCGTGCGCGGTTCTCCGCTGGCGGGTTCTTCGATCAGGGTGTCGACGCCGTCGACGTTCTCGACGCGCCGGGTCGGCGTGTCGCCTCGTTGCGCGCGCCGGATCCACGCCGTGCGGTTGATGGTCGTCTCGTACACCTTGCGCGTGCCGGCGATCTCGCCGGCGCGGACGCCGACTTGGAACACCTTGATGTGATCGGGATGGCCATAGATCCCGTTCTCGTCGTAGACCGTGAGAACGTCGGCGTTCTCTTCTTCGAGGATGCGCGCGAGTCGTTGCGCCGCTTCTTCGACATCGGCCTGCCAGAACGAACGAGGGTCGTCGTTCTCGGGCGTGCCCATCATCCCCGAGTCGCGGTAGCCGAGAAAGACGTGGCGCGCGATCCCGAGCACGGCGACGGCGTCGGCCATTTCCTGCTCGCGCCGTTCGGCGAGCGTCTCGCCCTCCGCAAGGAAGCCATCGGGGTATTCGCCGTGTTCGCCGCGCGTCGCGGTGACGAGTACGACCCTGTGTCCGTCTTTGACCGCTTTCGCAATCGTCCCTCCCGTCCCGATTGCCTCATCGTCGGGGTGCGCGTGAAAGCAGACGAGGGTAGCCATGGCGCGGACGAGCCTAGACTTGCGCCGATGTTTCGCAGTGCTGGGGCACGGAGGGCTTTTCTCGTTGGCTTTGCCGCGCTGACGTTGGTCGCGGGCTCACTGGCGTTGCGCAGTGACCACTCGAATCAAGTCGTCGCCGTCAAGCGACCGACGACAACGCTGGCGACGACGACGACAACCGCGACGACCGCGCCGCCCTCCGCCGCGGCGACCGTGCCGAACCACGTGCAGCATGTGCGGGTGCTACCGGGCGAACGACCCGAGCGCACCGTGCACGCCGCGTCCTATCGCGGTCCGACGCCGACGGGGCGCATCATCATCCCGCGTATCGGCCTGAACCACTTGACCTACGAAGGGATCGAGCTTTCGACGATCGACTACGGCCCGTCGCACTGGCCCGGTACGGCGATGCCGGGCGACGTCGGGAACACCGTGTTCCCGGGTCACCGCGTCACGCACGACCACCCCTTCTTCGACATCGATCAGATCCAGATCGGCGACCAGGTGACATTCGTCAACGAGACCGGTCGCTACACGTACGAGGTCACCGACCACTTCGTGGTCAACGCCGACGAGACGTGGATCGCCGATCAGAGCGACTCGCCCACGATGACGATCTTCGGGTGTCACCCGAAGCACTCGGCCAAGCAGCGCTACGTCGTCAAGGGCAAGCTCGTCAGCAGCGAACGCGCGTACTCGTCGCCGCCGACTCCCAACGACGGCAAGACCGCCCCGGGCGACGGCAACACCTATACCCCGCCACCGCCGGAAACGACGACGACCACGACGCAGCCGCGGTCGCTCATTCCACCTCTGTAGTCGGGGCTACCTGACCGCGGCGGTTTCGCGGAGCTTGGTGATCTCGTCGGCGCTGAAGCCGAATTCGGCGAGCACTTCGTCGGTGTGCTGACCGGCGTGCGCGGGCGGACCCTGCACGGCCGACTTCGTGCGACTGAACCGCGGCGCGGCGTTCGCCTGCACGATGCCGCCGACCTCGACGAACACTTCGCGTGCGACGTTCGCTGGATGCTCCGGGGCCTCCCACAGCGACAGCACCGGCGCGAAGCACACGTCGGTGTGCTCCATGATTTCGCACCACTCCGCGCGCGTCTTCTGCTTGAAGCACGCCGCGACCTTCTCCTTGTACTTGGGCCACTCGGCTCGATTCATTTGCGCGGCCAGTTCAGGGTCCGCGTCGAGACCGCTCAACCGCAACAACTCGGCGTAGAACTGCGGCTCGATCGAGCCGATCGAGATGTACTCGCCGTCGGCACACTCGTATGCGTCGTAGAAGTGGGCGCCGGTGTCGAGCAGGTTGGTGCCGCGCTCGGGCGTGTGCATGCCAATCGCCTTCATGCCGTGGAACATGTTGGTGAGCAGCGCCGCGCCGTCGACCATCGCGGCGTCGACGACCTGACCCTGGCCGGAGTCGCGCGCCTCGAGCAGCGCGCACACGACGCCGAAGGCCAGGAACATCGCTCCGCCACCGAAGTCGCCCACGAAGTTGAGCGGCGGGATCGGCGGACCTCCCGCTTTGCCGATCGGGTGCAACGCTCCGGCGAGCGAGATGTAGTTGATGTCATGGCCCGCGGCCTGCGCGTAGGGACCGTCCTGACCCCATCCCGTCATCCGGCCGTAGACCAGCTTCGGGTTGCGAGCGAAGCAGTCGTCGGGGCCGAGCCCGAGGCGCTCCGTCACGCCCGGGCGGAAGCCTTCGATGAGCGCGTCGGCCTTCTCGACGAGCCGCAGGATGGTTTCGACGCCGTCGGGGTTCTTGAGGTCGACGCCGATCGACTTGCGTCCGCGTGCGAGCGGGTCAAACGGCGGACGCGCCGGGTCGCCCCCCGTGACGTTGCCGGCGCGATCGACGCGGATGACTTCCGCTCCCATATCCGACAGCAGCATCGCCGCGAACGGGCCGGGGCCGATACCGGCGAGTTCGATGATGCGGACGCCGTTGAGTGGTCCAGAACCCATTGCTACATCTCCCTGGTTGCGTTGAGGTGAATCAGATCGACGAACTCGTCCCACAGCGCCGGTGGGATGTCGTGGCCCATGCCTTCGACGATGTGCAGTTGCGCATCGGGAATCGCCTTCGCCGTCGCGTAGCCGCCGCTCACGGTCACGAGCGGATCGTCGGTGCCGTGGATCACGAGTGACGGCACGCGAATGCCGGCCAGGCGCGGCGTGCGATCGCCGGAAGCGCGGATTGCCGCCATCTGCCGGAGCACGCCGACCGGATCGGAGTCGCGGGCGAACGCGCGCAATCCGATCTCGCGCGTGCGGGCGACGTCGCACGGGTAGTTGGCGCCGGCGAGCGCGGTCCACGTCCTTACGTACCGGTCGGCGGACTCTTCGGCGTCGACGGGAGGCGCTCCCCCCGTCATGATGTCGCCGAGCTTGGACGGATCGGGTTGACCGACTTCGAGGTCACCGGTCGTCGAACCGATGGAGCACATCGACAGCACGCGCTCGGGATGTTCCAGCGCGATCGTCTGCACGATCATTCCGCCCATCGACTGTCCGACGATGTGCGCGCGCTCGATGCCAAGATGATCGAGCAGCCCGACCGAGTCGTTCGCCAAGTCGGACAAGGTGTACGGCGCCGTTCCGTCGGCGAACGCGGCGTTCATCGCGGCGCCGAGATCCACTTCGTGCATGTGCGTCGACAACCCGGAGTCGCGATTGTCGTGACGGATCACGCGATAGCCGCGGTCGACGAGCTTGGCGACGAACTCGTCCCACCACCAGATCATCTGCACGCTGATGCCAGTCACGAGCAGTAACGGCACGCCGTCGTCGTCCCCGAAGACTTCGTACTCCAACTCGATCCCGTTCACGGCCGCGCGCATCGGCGTCACGCTAGCTTGCGAGGCGTGACGATCTACGGGGTGCACACCGGCCTGCAACACACCACGATGGACGAGTTGCGCGATTTGTGGCACCGCATTGAGGCCGCTGGCTACGAGTGGATCTCGGTGTGGGATCACTTCTACGCCGCCGACCTGACGGGCGACCCCACGTGTCTCGAGGCCGTCGCCGCGCACGCCGCGCTGGCGTCGGAAACCTCGCGCGTGACGGTCGGGTGTCTCGTGTACTGCGCCGGCTACCGGCATCCCGCCGTTTTGGCGAAGTCGATCACGACCATCGACCACATCTCGAACGGTCGCGCCGCGATGGGCCTCGGCGCCGGATGGAGTCAGGTCGAGTACGACGCGTACGGCATGGAGTTCCCATCTGCCGGTGTGCGCCTCGCCATCCTCGACGAATCGGCCGCGTGCATTCGCGGGCTGTTGCGCGACGACAAGACATCCTTCAGCGGCAAGCACTTCACGTTGCGCGACGCGCAAAATGTGCCGCGCCCGATCAACGCGCGGCTGCCGTTGTGGATCGGCGGCGGCGGCGAACGCAAGACGCTGCGCACCGTCGCCAAGTACGCCGACGGTTGGAACGTGCCGTTCATCTCACCCGATCAGTTCAAGGCGAAGCGCGCCGTGTTGGCCGAGCACTGCGAGCAGGTAGGGCGCGATATCGCGGAGATCCGCTGCGCGATCAACGTCGGCTACTCGCAGAGCGAAGAAGACTTCGAAAAGCAATTCGGTCTTCTGCGCATGGGCGTGCGGCCAGGCGTGCTCATGGGCTCCGACCAGGAGATCGTCGACCGCATCGGCGAGTACGTCGAGGCCGGCGCCGAGCAAGTCAACATCGCGGTGCGCGCGCCTTGGGATCCCGACGCGCTCGAACGATTCGCGCAACTCGTCGGCTTGTGACCGTCGTCGTCGCGCCAGGACGAGTGAACCTGATCGGCGACCACACCGACTACGTCGGCGGACTCTCGCTGCCGTGCGCCATCGACCTCGCGGTGACCGCAGTGGTCGAACGCGGGGGTGATCGCGTCGATCTCACGTCCGACGCGACTGCCGAGCCGGCGTCGTTCGCCGTCGGCGACGAACCCGCGGGACCCGCCACCACATGGGTGCGTCTCGTGCACGCCGTTGCGTCGATAGTGCAGCCGGCGGTGGGGTTGCACGGGCGGCTCACGACCACGCTGCCGATCGGGACTGGTCTGTCGTCGTCGGCGGCGTGCACGGTCGCGCTGTGCCTTGCGTTCGGGTTCGACGGCAACGCGCACGACCTCGCTGTCGTGGCGCAGGCCGCCGAGCAACGCGGGACGGGCGTGCCCTGCGGGATGCTCGATCAACTAGCGATCACACACGGCCGCGCCGGGCACGCGTGCATCGTCGACTCCGGCGCACTCACGGCGACGCCGATCCCGATGCCTGCGGGCGTGGCGATCATCGTGATCCCGAGCGGTCACACGCGGGCGGTGAGCGACACGCCGTACGCGCAACGACGCGCCGAGGCGGAGGCCGCGATCGCCGCGCTCGGTGGCCTTGGTGCCGCATCGGAAGCGGGCGCCGACGCGTTACCCGATCCGGTGTTGCGCCGACGCGCCCGTCACGTCGTGACCGAGAACGCCCGCGTGCGCGCCATGGCCGACGCGTTCGCCGCGTCCGACGCGCGCGCGGCGGGTCGCCTCATGCGCGAGAGCCATCGCTCGCTGAAGAACGACGCCGAAGTCTCGACGCACGATCTCGACAGCCTCGTCGACGCGTTGTCGTCGCGCCCCGGCGTCTACGGAGCGCGCCTGACAGGCGCCGGCTTCGGCGGCAGCGCGATCGCACTCGTCGACCACGACGCCGCACCCTCGCTCGCCGACAGTTTCGGCGGACGCGTCGTCGTCGCCTCCGACGGCGCGCGCGTCGTGTCGCCGTAGCGTCAGCTCAGTGGTCGCGTCAGACGGATCGTGACAGCGCTGTCGTGGTCGGGCGCGACGATCAGATCGTCGTCGCCGTCGCCGTCGACATCAGCACCCGCCATGTTCGTGCCGATCACCAGCGCAGCGCCGAGCGGTTGGGGTGTCGCCATCACCGCGTAATTGTCGGGCGGGTCGACGAGTTGCGCGATCAACACGTAGGTCGTCGACACCTGCGAGACCGCAAGGTCGTCGATCGAGTCGAAGTCCCAGTCGCCGGAAGCAATGCGGTAGCCCCGGGGGTCGGCGGAGTCGAACGCCATGAATTCGCGCTTGACCAGTCCCGTACCGCCGAACACTCGCACGTGCGGGCCACCGCCCTGCGAAGGCACGGTTGCCACTTCCTCGAGCCTGGGCTTGTCGGAGGCCTCGCCGACGAAGTTCCCGCCCGTGACGGCGACGCCGCCACCGAACGCGGTGCTGTATGCCATCCAACCGGCGAACTCGGTGAACGTCTGACCGTCGGCCGCCAGCTTCCACACGCGGACGTGGGGGCCGCCACCGGGACCGGCGCCCGTGATGATTTCGTCGCGACCGTCACCGTTCACGTCAGCGGTTGCGACGTAGACGCCGCCCGCGAACTCCGGGCCGTAGGCAAAAAAGCCGGTGCCGAATGGCTCCGTCACCGTGAGGTCGTTGTTGACGTGGAACACGCGCACGTGTGGGCCGCCGCCGGGGCCGGCGCCGGTGACGATCTCGTCGCCGTTCGCCGGATTGCCGTCGATGTTGCCGACCGCGACATGGACGCCGCCCGTGAAGTTCGGCGAGTACGCCATGAAGCCCGACCCGAGTTCCTGCACGGTGCCGTTGGCGGGGTTGACGCGGTACGGCCGCACGTGCGGGCCACCGCCGGCGTTCGGCGCAGTGACGAATTCGACACCGTTGCTCGGTACGCCGTCGAGGTTGCCCGCGGCGACGAAGGCGCCGCCGTTGAAGTTCTCGTAGGCGGTGACGCCGCCGCCGAAGTAGCGCGACTGTTGGCCCTGCACGACGACGACGCACGACTGGCACGTCCCCGACTGACCGTCGCTATTCGTAACCGTCACGTCGCGCGCGCCGAGCTTCGCGACGTCCGACGCCGTGACCTTGATGTCGGCGATCGTGTTGCTCTTGCGCGTTACCTCGTCGACCGTCAGGCCGGAGTCGTCGGGGAACGTGACCTTCATTCCCGGCGCGAACGACGTGCCGGTGAGCGTCAACGTGGTCTGCGCCTTCTGGGCGAGCGTCTCGGGGTTGACGTCGGTGACCGACGGAGCGGCGTCGGTCACAGTGAACGCGTCGGGCAGGAGGGCCGTGCCGCCGTCGACATTCGTGACGCGCACCGACCACTTGCCGGGCGCCGCATTCGTGAGATCGAACGTGCCCGAGATCTTCGTCGGAGAGTCGACGGACGTTTCGGTCATGTTGACCGAGGGCTGGCCCGTCCGCTCGAGCGCCGCCGAGGCACCGGGCGCGAAGTTCGTGCCGGTGATGGCGGTGATGGACGCCGGAGCGCCGCCGCTGGCGGCGGTGGGCGCGATCGCCGAAACCGTGGGGTTCTTGCCGACGGTGAAGCACCCCGTGCACGTCTGGCTCGCGCCGTTCTGCGTGACCGTGACGTCGCGGGGACCCGTAGTGGCGTTGGGGCCGACGCTGACCTGGAACCTGAGGCGCGCCGGCGAGTCCACCGACACGGACCCGACGGTGACGTCGCTGCCTGTGATGGCGACCGTCGGTGTCCCCGTGAAGCCGGATCCGTTGACGGCGTCGAGGCCGGTGAATCCTTGCGGGCGCCCAGGGGGCGTGAGGTTCGAAACCTGGAAGTCGGTATGCACCGTGAAGGCGTCGGTCTTCGTAGCCGTACTGCCGCCATTCGGGTTCGTGACGGTGAGATCACGCGGCCCGGCGGGGGTGGTCGAACCCGTCGTAACGCTCAGCGTCAGTTGCGTCGCCGAGTCACGCGTGACGGTGAGCGTGATCGCGTCGGTGCCCGTCCCGGGCTGGCTCACGGTGACGGTCGGTACGGGGCTGCCGAAGTTCGTGCCCGTGACGATCATCTGCAGTCCGCTCGCGCCCTGGCCGACGATCGTCGGCGAGACGTTGGTGATCGTGGGCGTGCCCGCAGCCGGAAGGTCGCAGTTGACGCAGATGGCGTCGGCGTTCGTCGACGCTTGACCGTCGGCGTTGCGCAGCACGAGCGTCTGGGGTCCGTCCTCGGGCGAAGCCGTCGACGACAGCTTCAGCGTGGCGTGCGTCATGTCGAGCTTGCCGTTCGGCGTGCCGTTCGCCGTGGCGAGCTGGATGGGCTGGCTTTGCGTCACGCCGTTGCCCGACACTGTCGCGATCATGCCGCGGGCGAAGCCGGCGCCGACCAACGCGAACGCCTGGTCGGTCTTGCTCGAGTCGATGCGCGTCGGCGTAATGCTCGACAGCGTTGGCTTGGCACCTGCGACTTGCAGACCTGTCGTGACGCCGTCGCCGAACGACGCCTTGCCGCCGTTGTCTTGCGACACCGCGACCTTCCACCGTCCGGGCGCGCGGCCGAGCATGTTGACCGTGCCCGTGATGGTCGTTCCGTCGCTCGACACGCTCACGCTCGTCGCGAGAATCGAGTCCGTTTCTGCGGCGTTGAACCCATAACCCGACCGCGACACGGTGACCGACGCCGGCGCCTTGAACGCGTGACCGGTGATGGTGAACACCGCGCCTTCGTTCGTGTTCGAGATCGGACCGGTCACCGACGTGATGTCGGGACCAACGGTGACGCACTTCGAACACGTCGACGACGAACCGAGAACACCACCGGTAACCGTGACGTCGCGCGCGGTGTTGGGCGCGTCGGGGGCCACGTTGACGGTGACCTTGATCGTGTTCGAGTCAACCGACTGCGGACTCCCGACCTGCGTGATGCCGGTGTCGGGCGCGAACGTGACGGTCATCTGGCCAGAAGGAAAGTCGCCGTGGAGCGTGAGCACCTGGTTGTTGACCCCGGGCACGATCTGGGTCGGGGTGACCGAGTCGAGCGTCGGCGACAAGAGCGCGGCGCCGGCCGGCGGCGCCACCAGCACACCAAAAGCAAGGAGGAGCACCGCTCCCAGGAGCGCGACCCCGCGATGAAACTTCATGGCGCTGAGGGTATAGGTCTGCGGAGCCGTGCCGAAGGCACGGCGACCAGAAAACACAGCTTCTTTGGCTTTTGCAGGCCGCAGGCCTGCGAGAAAAGCTATAAGTCGGGCCAGTTGGGTTGGAGGACGTGCCACTGCTCGGGCGCCACGCGGATCAGGTTCTCGAACTCGTTCGCCATGGCCTGCGTGATGCGCTGCACGTCGTCGCGCAAGCTGCCGGTGCGGTCCACGTCGAGCGGCGGCCGCACGACACCTCGATGCATCCCGTCGTCTTCGAAGTACACCGCGCACGGCAGGATGGCCGCGCCGGTGCGCAGCGCCAGCGTCGCGGGGCCGGCGGGAATCGTCGTCGGGAAGCCGAACAATTCGACCTCGGCGCCGGTGCCCGCGATGTCGCGGTCACACACGAGTCCCACGAGCCCGTTCGTGCGCAACCGGCGCAGGATCGCCGCGCCGGCGGCTTCACCCAGCTCGACGACTTCGAGACCGAAGCCTTCGCGCAGCGTCTTGAAGAAGGCGAACAGTTCGGGCGGCTGCAGCGACTCCGCGACGACCGTCGCGGGGTACCCGGAGGCCGCGAACCACGCGCCGCCCCAGTCGAACCCACCGATGTGCGGCATCGTCAACATCGCGCCCTTCCCTTGCTGCAGCGCGTGCTCGACGTGTACGAGCCCCTCCCATTGCATCCCGGCGTCGAGCTCGGCGCGCGTCAGGGTCGGAATGCGAAACGCTTCGGCCCAGTACCGCCCGTACGCCGCGAAGCACAGCTGCGCGGCGCGCTCGATCGTCTCGTCGGTTGCACCCGGACCGAGCACGCGCCGCATGTGCGCGCGCACGACGGCGCTGCGCTCGCCGAGTCGGCTCGACGCGGACCGCATGACACCGGCCGCGAGACGGTCGGCGATCGGCGCAGGAATCGCGCGCGCCAGCGCGTCAACGCTGCGGTAGCCGTAAACCGGCGCGAGCCGTCGCCACTCCGACACGCGAGACATGCGCGGTGATTACTGGCGCGGAGAGATGCGGCGACGTCGTTCGACGCGCTCGCGTCGGGCTCCGGGACGCAAACGGCCTTCGGTCGAAAGCTGTTCTCGCCACGCGCGCCAGCGCTCGGCGCGTTCGGCCCACGTGATGCGGTCGACGCGTGCCTGACGCGGGCGCCGCGTCGGGCGCGACGACGCCGGCTTCGGCGCCTGGCGCCACACCTTGACGAAGCGGTGAACCGCGGTGAACCCGGTGAGCACCGTCAGCACCCAGAGCACGCCGATGAGCACTGACGGAAATGCGAGGCCGGCGATGATGGCGATCGTTCGTTCGGCGCGCTCCATCAGTCCGCCCTTGGCGGTGTAGCCGAGCGATTCCGCGCGGGCGCGCTCGTAAGAAACGAGTGTCGCCATGGCCATCGCTGCCATCGGCAGCATCGCGGCACGGCCACCGTCGCGGCCGGCGAGAAAGAACGCGATCCCGCCGAGGATCGCCATGTCGGTGACGCGGTCGGCGACCGAGTCGAAGAACGCGCCTCTGGGTGAGGCCGTGCCGTTGGCTTTGGCGACCGCGCCGTCGAGCAAATCCGGCAGCGCCGCAGCGGTGAACAGCACCGCGCCGAGGAAAAGATGGCCCGAACCGACCGCCACGGTTGCGGCCGCGGCGAAGCACAGTCCCGTCGCGGTGAGGTGGTCAGCGCTAATGCCAGAGCGACCGACTGCTCGCCCGACGGGGATCGTTACGCGCTCTAGCTCGCTACGAAACCGGCCGTCGAACATCTGCGGACAGCGTACCAGCGGAGGTTCTATTGTCCGGTTCTCGTCTCCACACGCAGGAGGAACGTGACTTTGAAAACGTTCACGTCGGCCCAGATCCGCAACGTTGCCCTCGTGGGGCACGGTGGCGTCGGAAAGACCACGCTGGCCGAGGCGTTGCTGGCCGACGCGGGGGCGATCAACCGCATCGGTCGCGTCGAAGACGGCACGACCGTCACCGATACGGAGCCGGAGGAAATCAAGCGTCACCTGTCGGTCTCCACGGCGTTGGCGGCGTTCGAAAGCCACGGTTGCAAGCTCAACCTGCTCGACTGCCCGGGGTACGCCGACTTCTTCGCCGAAGTGCAGGCCGGGCTCGCCATGGCAGACCTCGCGGTCATCGTCGTCAGCGCGGTCGAGGGTGTCGAAGTGCAGACCGAGATCGCGTGGGAAGCGGCCGCCGCGCTCGACCTGCCGCGCATGATCTTCATCAACAAGCTCGACCGCGAACGCGCGAGCTTCGACCGAACGCTCGACCAGCTGCGTGCGACCTTCGGTGCAGGCGTCGCGCCGCTCGAGCTGCCCGTGGGCGAAGAGACAAATTTCCGGGGCGTCATCGACCTGCTCTCCGACAAGGCGTTCATCTACGGCGACGACGGAGTCGGCGTGGAACAGGACGTGCCCGCAGAGTTGGCCAACACCGAACACGTGGTGCATGACGCGCTCGTCGAGGGAATCGTGGTGGCCGACGACGGGCTGATGGAGCGTTACCTCGAGGGCGACACGCCGTCCTTCGAAGAACTCGAGAAGACGCTGGCGCATGGCGTCGCGGACGCGACGGTGTTCCCCGTCGTGTGCGGCTCTGCGACCCGGCGAATCGGCGTCGACCGGCTCGCGCAGTTCCTGACGGAGATCGCGCCGTCACCGATGCAGCGCCCGCCGTTCAAAGTCACCGCCGGCGACAGCGAGACCGACGTGCCGTGTGACCCGAACGGCGACCCCCTGGCGATCGTCGGCAAGACCATCGCCGACCCTTTCGTCGGCCGCGTGTCGTTGCTCAAGGTGTGCAGCGGCACCATCAAGCCCGACTCGATACTCACGAACACCCGCACGCGCGCTGACGAGAAACTCCACGGCCTGTTCACACTGCGCGGCAAAGAACACGAACCGGTCACGGAGGTGCCGGCCGGTGACGTCGTCGCCGTCCCGAAATTGACCGACACCGCCACCGGTGACACGCTCGCTCCGAAGGGCATGCCGGTGCGCGCGCGCGTCATCGAGCCGGCGCCGCCGGCGCTGTGGGTGGCGATCAAGCCCAAGTCGCAGGGCGACGAGGACAAGTTGATGACGTCGCTGCACCGCCTCCAGGAGGAGGACCCGACGCTCGTCGTCGAGCGCAGCGAAGAGACGCACCAGACGTTGCTCGGTGGTGCCGGCGAGACGCACCTCTCGGTCATCAGCGAACGGTTGACGCGCAAGTTCGGCGTCGAGGTCGTGACCGAAGAAGTCGCAGTGCCGTACCGCGAAACGATCAGCAAGCCGGCGACGGCCGAGGGCAAACACAAGAAGCAGAGCGGCGGGCACGGTCAGTTCGGCGTGTGCACGATCACGGTCGCGCCGTTGCCGCGCGGCGAAGGGTTTCAGTTCGTCGACAAGATCGTCGGCGGTGCCATCCCGCGCCAGTTCATCCCGGCGGTCGAAAAAGGCATTCAGGAAGCCATGGCGCAAGGCGGCCCCAACGGGCATCCCGTCGTCGACCTCGAAGTCACGCTGACCGACGGCAAGTACCACACCGTCGACAGTTCCGAGATGAGCTTCAAGATGGCCGGCGCGCTCGCGCTGCGCGAAGCGATGGCGAACGCAGGCGTCGTGCTGCTCGAGCCGCTGTCATGCCTCAAGGTCACTGCACCTACCGGGTACCAGGGCGACATCATGGGCGACCTCAACGCCCGCCGCGGACGCGTGCAGGAGACCGATACGTCACCCGATGGGCACAAGGTCACGATCACGGCGCTCGTCCCGACCGCGGAGTTGCGCCGCTATGCGATCGACTTGCGCTCGCTCACCGGCGGCCGCGGCACGTTCACGTCGGCGCACGATCACTACGACATCGCGCCACCGAACGTCGCGGCGGCCGCCGCAAAGCCACAAAACCACTAATTGGTGAGCCAGCCGACCCTAAGTCACGAGGTCGTCGCTGCCGATTAGTACGCCGTGGAGTCACTTGCCGCGGGCGATTTGATTTAACGGATGCCCACACCCGAAGGCCGATCGGTGCGCCAGCTCGCCGAGGTACTCGCGTCGCTCGGCGCGTCGACGACCGCGGGCGCGGCGCGCCAAGCCGGTCTCAAACGCATCGCCGAGGGCTTTCAGGCCGACGCCGCGTTGCTCGTGGAAGGCGGTGAGGTCGTCGCGTCGTTCGGCTTCGAACTCGATGAGGCGATTCCCGACGAATTGGTCGCGCTTGCGGCCAGCGACAGCGGCGTGGCCGACATCGCCGGCACGGGTCGCTGCAGCGTCGTGGTGGCCGACGTCCCGTTCGAGGGCGGCTGCCGCATGCTGCTGGCGCGTTCGGTAACCGACGACTTCAGCCTCGAAGAAATAAGCCTGGTGCGCAGCCTCGGGCAGGTCCTGGCAACCGTCCTCGACGCGTTGCAATTGCGCGACGCCGCGGCGCGCAGCGAGCGCCGGCTCGCGGAAGCGCAGCGCGTCGCGCGTTTGGGCAGCTTCGAATGGGATCTTCTGACGCTGCACGGCAGCTGGTCCGACGGGATGTACCGGATGCTCGGCATCGAGGACGAACGCCCTGAGCCCGAGCTCGGATTGTTCTTCTCATACGTCCACCCTGACGATCAGCGCGCGGTTCGCGACCGCGTGCGCCATCTCCTCGCGGGCGTGGCAATCGACGACATCGAGTACCGCCTCGTACGCCACGACGGCGGGATCGTGTGGGTGCGCGCCAGCTCCGAAGTTGTGCGCGACGAAGACGGCCAGCCGCTGCTTTTCCGCGGCACGCTGCTCGACATCAACAAGGCCAAGGCCGTGGACGAAACCCTGCGGTCGACGACGGCGCGTCTCGAACTGCTCGAGGCAATGGCAACCGCCGCCAACGAGGCGTCCGAGATCGCCGACGTCCTCGACTTCGCGATCGCGCAGCTCTGCGCCTACGCCGGCTGGCTCAGCGGCAAGGCTGTGATGGTCGACGCCGCGCACGACGACGAAGTCGACGGCCTCGTCGGCGCGGCGCTGGCGCGCAAACAGCCGGTGTGGGAAGCAAACGCGTTCGCGTTCCCGGTGCGAGTGGGTGGCGAAGTGACGTGTGTGTTGGAGTTCGCCTCCGACAACCCGGTCACCCCTGACGACCAACTTCTCGAATCGATCGAGCACGTCGCGACGCAGCTCGCACGCGTGGTCGAGCGCGAACGTTCGAACGCCGAACTCGCCGCCGCCCGCGACGCGGCGATGGAGTCGTCGCGCATGAAGTCGGAGTTCCTGGCGACGATGAGCCACGAGATCCGCACGCCCATGAACGGCGTGATCGGGCTCACCGGCCTGCTGCTGAGCACTGATCTCGACGAGCGGCAGCTGCAGTACGCCGAGGGCGTGGAATCCGCCGGCGAATCGCTGCTGGCGATCATCAACGACATCCTCGACTTCTCGAAGATCGAGGCAGGCAAGCTCGAACTCGACGAGTGCGACTTCGACCTCGTGCAGGTGATGGAAGAAGCGGTCGGGCTCGTCGCCCTCACCGCGCACCGCAAGGGCCTCGAACTCGTGTGCGCGCCGAACCTCAACCTGCCGAGCGACGTCCGCGGTGACCCGGCGCACCTGCGCCAAGTGCTGCTGAACCTCACCTCGAACGCCGCCAAGTTCACGTCGCACGGCGAGGTCGTGGTGCGGGCGTCGCTCGACGCCGAACTCGACTCGTCGGTCATCGTCCGTTTCGACATCACCGACACCGGGATCGGTATTTCCGAGGACGTTCGCTCGAAGTTGTTCCTCCCGTTCTCGCAGGCCGACCCTTCGACCACGCGCAAGTACGGGGGCACGGGACTCGGCCTCGCCATCTGCCGCCGCCTCGTTGACGCCATGGGCGGCGAGATCGGCGTCGAGAGCACGCTCGGTCAGGGATCGGATTTCTGGTTCACGGTGCCGCTGCGTCGCCAGACGCGGCGCAACGGTGCGCCGTTGTCGCTGGCGCGCGACATGAAGGTTCTCGTCGCGGATCCGAGTCAGACCGCCCGCGAGACGATCTGCGCGCGTCTGACGTCGTGGGGCGTCACGTGCGAGGTCGCGGCGGACGGCCCGGCCGCGCTCGAAATGCTGCACGACGCAGCGGTGGCCGAGGAGCCTTTCGACCTGCTGCTCGCCGACGAAGTGCTGCACAACCAGGAAGGCGCGCCGATCGCCGACGCCATCGACGTCGACCGTTCGCTGGCGAGCCTGCGCGTGGTGAGCCTGACGCGCGACGCCCTCGGCACGCGCGTCGCACCGATCGATCGCGTCGCGACGACGTTGAACAAGCCCGTGCGGATCGCGCAGCTACGCGAAGTACTCGTGTCGCCGACGCAACCGCGACAGGCGCCGCCCAAGCCCACGCCCATCGCTAGTCGCACGGAGTCGAAGGGACACGTGCTCGTCGTCGAAGACAACGCCACGAACCAGCTCGTGGCGGTCGGGATCCTGCGCTTTCTCGGGTACCGCGCCGACGTCGCCGCCAACGGCTTCGAGGCGCTCGAGGCAATGGAGCGTACGGACTACGACGCCGTGCTCATGGACTGCCAGATGCCCGAGATGGACGGTTACTCGACGACCGAAGTCATCCGCAAGAACGAAGGCTCCGCTCGCCACACGCCGGTGATCGCCATGACCGCCGGCGCCACCGAACTCGACCGGGAACGGTGCCTCGCGTCGGGCATGGACGACTATCTCGCGAAGCCCGTGAAGACCGAGCACATCGACGCCGCGCTGCGGAAGTGGGCGCTCGACGCGGAGGTTTTGGCGGCGCGCTAGGAGCCCGCCCAGATTTTCGGGTCTTCGGGGTTGTCCTCTACGTAGTCGCCGAGAACGGTGGAGGTGCGGCCGTCGACGAGGACCATGCCGCGCTTCGTCGGCGGGTTTTCGGACGAGTACAGGAGGATGCGCCACGTGGGGCGCGACAGGAGTCCCTGGAATCCGAGTTGCGCCGACGCGTGACCGATGGTGAACCCGACGTGCTTGGACGCGATCGCGAGCGCGTCCGTCTCCCGGATCTTCAGGCTGGCGCCGGCGACGAGGTGATATGCCCCGATAACGGCGGCGCCGATCGCGAAGAACAGCAGTCCTTTGTTGACGAGCACGCCGTCGGTGCCGTTGGCGGCGACGACCGCGCCGGCGATCACCGCAACGACGATCCACAGCGCGCCGACGACCCTGCGCCTTCCGGGATCCGGGAACGTCGTGACGCCGACGTACTGATCGAGGTCGAGATCTGCGGGTAGCTGGTCGCTCACGTCGGCCACGCTTCTCGAAGCTTGTCGTAGCTCGTCGCGAGGTCCTCGGGGATCACGCGCGTCTCGCCGATCGACGTCATGAAGTTGGTGTCGCCGCCCCACCGCGGCAACGCGTGAAAGTGGAGATGTCCGGGCACGCCGGCACCGGCGGCGCGACCAAGGTTGGCGCCGACGTTCATGCCGTCGGGCGCGTACGCCTTCTGCAACGCGTTCGTCGCGTCGACGATCAACGTAAAGAACTCTGCGCGCTCCGCGCCTCCGAGTTGGTCGAGCGCGGCGATATGACGCGTCGGCATCACGAGCATGTGCCCCGACCCGTACGGATACAGGTTGAGCATCACGACGCAGTGCTCGCCGCGGTGGACGACGAGTCGTTCGCGGTCGCTGACGTCAGCGGCGAACAGCGCGCAGAAGACGCACTCCCCTTCGACCGGTTCCACCTGCGCGACGCCGCTGACATACGCGTTACGCCACCCGGCGAAAATCCGATCGAGAGTCACGAATGCGTGTCTACCTCGGTGTGCAGTCGCGACACGAAATCGTCGACGGTGACGCCGCGGTCGGGCTGATTCTCGCCGCGCTTGTTCACCCCGACGGTGCCCGCGCCTTCGTCTTCACCGCCGACGACGAGGACGTACGGAACCTTCTGCATCTTCGCCTTGCGGATGCGCGCCCCAAGCGGCTCGTCGGCCGCGTGCAGCTCGACGCGGAATCCTTCGGATCGCAGACGGTCGAACACGGTCCCCGCGTACTCGACGTGATCCTGGCTCACCGGCAACACCGCCGCCTGCACCGGCGCAAGCCACGCCGGGAATGCGCCGGCATAGTGCTCGACGAGGACGCCGAAGAAGCGCTCGACGGAACCGAACAACGCGCGGTGGATCATCACGGGTTGCTGACGGGTTCCGTCGGCCGCGTCGTAGGTCAGTTCGAAGCGGTTGGGGGTGTTGAAGTCGAGCTGGATCGTCGACAGCTGCCAGTAACGGCCGATCGCGTCACGCGCCTGGACCGAAATCTTCGGTCCGTAGAACGCGCCGCCGCCTTCGTCCATCACGAGCTCGAGACCTTCCGCCAGCGCCACTTCGCGCAGCGTGTCGGTGGCGATCACCCACTGCTCGTCGGTGCCCGCGGCCTTGCCCTCGGGCTTTGTCGAAAGCTCGAGGTAGAAGTCGTTGAGTCCGTAATCGCGCAGCAGATTAAGCACGAACTGCAAAAGCGACGCCAGCTCGTCGCGCATCTGGTCGGTGCTGCAGTAGATGTGCGAGTCGTCTTGCGTCAGGCCGCGCACTCGCGTCAGTCCGTGGATCACACCCGACTTCTCGTAGCGATACACGGTTCCGAACTCGAACATGCGCAGCGGCAGTTCGCGGTACGAGCGCCCACGCGACCGAAAGATCAAGCAGTGGAACGGGCAGTTCATTGGCTTGGCGTAATACGTCGCGCCTTCGAGTTCCATCGGCGGGAACATGTTCTCGGCGAACCACTGCAGGTGACCCGAGGTTTCGAACAACCCCGACTTTGTGATGTGGGGCGAGTACACGAACTCGTAGCCCGCCTTCTCGTGCTGCTGACGGGCGTAGTCCTCCATGATGCGGCGAACGATGCCGCCCTTCGGGTGGAACACCGCGAGCCCGCTGCCGATCTCGGTCGGGAAGGAGAACAGGTCGAGTTCGGCACCGAGCTTGCGATGGTCCCGCTTCTCTGCTTCCTCGAGGCGCTGCAAGTGTTCCGCCAGCGCCTGCTTCGACTCCCACGCCGTGCCGTAGATGCGCTGCAGCTGTTGGTTGTGCTCGTCGCCGCGCCAATACGCGCCGGCGACGCGCATCAGCTTGAAGTGGCCCAGCTTGCCCGTCGACGGGACGTGCGGGCCCCGGCACAGGTCGACGAAGGAATCGCTGTTGCGGTACGCAGTGACGACGCCGTCGCCCGCGCCTTCCGCGTTGTCGACGCCGTGGATGATCTCGGCCTTGTACGGCTGATCCTTGAAGAGCTCGAGCCCTTCTTCGATCGAGTGCACCTCGCGGACGAAGGTCTGGTCGGCTTTCACGATTTCGCGCATGCGCTCTTCGATGCGCGCCAGATCGTCTTCGGTGAAGTGCGCGCCGCCGGGCAGGTCGAAGTCGTAATAGAAGCCGTCCTGAATGGGCGGACCGATGGCGTACTTCGCGCCGGGCCACAGTTGCGTAACCGCCTGCGCCAACACGTGCGCTGTCGAATGACGCAGCACGTGGCGGCCGTCTTCGGTGCCGGCGGTGATGATCTCGACCGTGGCTCCGTCCTCGAGCGGCACGCCGAGGTCGACCTCGGCGCCGTTCACCCTCGCCGCTACCGCGTCGGCCGCGAGCCGCTTTCCGATCGAGGCGGCCAGATCTGCCGTCGTCGTGTCCTTCTCCACCACACGGCTAGAGCCATCCGGGAGCGAGACAGTGATCTGGTCGGGCATCACCCAAGACTAGGGAACGCGCGTCGCGACGAAGAACTGACTTACCGTCCCGCCGTCCACGCGCGTTCGAGGCCGTCGAGTCCGTCCGGCACACCGACGTGGCGCAGCTCTTGGTCGACGATGTACGACTGCGCACCGGGACGCACTTGCTCTTTGCCGAGGTCGACAAAAAGGTCGAAGGGTGCCTGCGGGCCGGCGATGCGCGACAGCGACGCGATCAGCGACCGCGCGTCGCGGTACGCCTGAACGATCTGTCCCTGCGTGCCCGCGGCGAACTGGTCTTCGCGTGGCGCGTGGGTTCCCGCGCCCGGCGCACGCAGGAACGCGTTCGTCGGCCCGCCCGCGATCCAGTCGCCCAAGCCTTCGTGAACCCAAGACGGGATGAAGCTGCTGGCGTACGTCGAGCCCGCGGCGTGCGTGAACTCGTGCACGAGCGTCTCGCTCTGACCCGCGGCGCTGTAGCGCGAGAGGTTGCGATCCTGCACGTACAGACGCGGCACGGTGCCGCGCAGGGTCTCGGGCTGGAAGCCGTACGCCACGAACGCCACGTACTTGGTGACGTCGACGCTCGCTTGGATGAGGTCGCCGAGCTCGTTCGGTGAACTCGGCACGAAACCGACGAGACGCTGCGACCAGACGAGATGCCAGCGCGGGCCCAGCGTCGTCAGCGCGTTTTCGGCGATGCCGAGCAACTCGTGGGCGCGGGCCTGTTGATCGGGATGCGCGATCAGCTGGAAGTGGTCGCTCTGCTCGACGACGACGGGCCCGGTGTCCCACATCGACACCGTGGTCTCGAGACCAAGGTCGGCGACGTCGTCGTCGCCGCCCACGTACCACTGCGCACCGCGCTTCACGAATGTCCAGTACATGGCGTCGAACGACGAGCGCGCGTCGTAGGTGAACCGAAGCGCGCGCGTCGTGCCGACGAGCGCCACCGGCGCGCCGGCGTACTCCTTCGGGTCGACGGCGCGCGTGAGATCGACCTCGTCGGAGTCGACCGAGTAGTTGATGCGAGCGACGGGCAGCGACGCCAGGCCGTCGAAGTCGCGCAACTGCGAGTCGCGAAAGGCAGGGGGCGCTTGGGGGTCGATCGTCGCGGCGTACGCGTCGCGGTTCTTGGCGCGCTGCGCGTCCGTGCGCGCCTTGAGCACGGCGCGCAGTTCCGCAATTGGCGGTGTCGTCGACTGCTTCGCCTGCAACGCGGGCGCGCCTGCCGCCGCAATCACCGACGCCATGAGCGCGACGAGTGCGCCTCGCCGCATGCGTTACAGGGTGACGCCGAGCAGCTTCGCGGCGTCGGCTACGCCGTGGCCGGCCTTCGCGGCTGCGTCGATCGCCGCGATCGCGCCCGGTGTGTCGAGGTCGTCGTCGAGGCACGCCCGCACGTCGTCGAGCGCGGCACTTCCTTTTCCGGCCGCGCTCCACGCCGCCAACCGCGCCGCAGAGTCGGGCATCAGCTGGTCGTACCAATCCCAGCCGGGTCGGTAGTGGTTCGCCAGGCACGCCAGCCGGATGGCGCGCGGGTCCCACTCCTTGCACAGGTGTTCGGCGAAGACGAGGTTGCCGAGTGACTTACTCATCTTCTCCCCGTCGAGCCGCACCATGCCCTGATGCATCCAGTGCTTGACGAACGGCGCGCCGGTTGCGGCTTCGGATTGCGCCGCCTCGCACTCATGGTGCGGGAAGATGAGGTCGCCGCCTCCGCCGTGGAGGTCGATCGTCTCGCCGAGTTCGCGCATCGCCAACGCCGAGCACTCGATGTGCCATCCGGGCCGCCCGCGTCCCCACAGCGATTCCCACCAGGGCTCGCCTTCGCCCGACGGCTGCCACAGCACGAAGTCGAGCGGGTTGCGTTTGTTCGGGTCGTCGACGTTCCCGCCGCGCTCCCGCGCGTACTCGAGCATCTGCTCGTGCGAGTAATGACTCACCTCGCCGAATTTCGGCCAGGTGTTCACGTCGAAGTACACGGCACCGCCCGCCTGGTACGCGTGGCCGGCGTCGAGCACCATGCCGATGAACCCGAGGATGTCGGGGATCGCGGAGGTCGCGCGCGGTTCGGAGAAGCACGGCAACACGTCGAGCGCCGTCATCGCTGCGTCGAACTTCGCCATCTCTTCGGCGGCGAGGTCGAGGTAGTACACGCCCACCTCACGGGCCTTGCGCAGGATGTCGTCGTCGACGTCGGTCACGTTGCGCACGCACTGCGTGTCGTGGCCCATGTCGCGCAAACGGCGCTGCAACACGTCGTAGGTGAGGTACGCCGCGACGTGACCGATGTGCGCGGAGTCGTACGGCGTTATGCCGCACGTGTACATCTTCACGATGGGCCCCGGCTCGAACGGCACCACCGCTTGTCGCGCGGTGTCGTACAGCTTCATCGACACGTCGCGTTAAACGTCGATGCCCGTGAGGCGCACAGCGGCGCGCGTCTTGTACCGGACGTTGAGTTGCAGGATCACCGCAGCGAACGACTCGATGGGCGCGGCGTTCGACAACTTGCCGGCGTCGAGCGGGCGGCAACCAGGAATGAGGGTGACGATTTCCGCAGTGATCAGCGTCGCCTCAGGATGATCGGAGCAGATCAGGACGTCGCTCTCGACTGGGTGGTCGATGTCGGCGAGTTCGCGCGCGGGCAGGTGATGGAACGCGGCTGCGACCTGGGACGCCGGCAGGATCGCCTGCACCGAAGCCGCCACCGAGCCCCGCGGCGGGATCAACGGCTGGAACTCGTCGCCGACCTTGGCCAGCGCGTTCGCCATCGAGATGACGACCTTGCCGGCGAGTTGCGGCGCCACGCTTTTCGCGGTGGCAGCCGCGGCGTCCCACGGGGTCGCCAGCACGACGACGTCGGCCGAGGCGGCGCGCTTGTTGTCGCCGGCGTCGAGCAGGAAGTCGCGATCCGGGTAGCGGGCGCAGAGCGCTTCGGCCGTCTCTTGCGCGCGGTCCTTGGTGCGCGAGCCGATCGTCACCTCGAGCCCCACCGATGCCAGTCGAAGGGCCAGCCCTGAACCTGCGGGCCCCGTTCCACCAAGAACGCCTACGTGCATCCGCTCAGCCTGCCAGATAACGCTGGCGTCGGCTCACTCGTGCGCTGGATGACCTGCTTCGATGTCGCTGGCGTCCTGCGACTGCAGGTTCGTCGGTTTGGCCACTTGCACTGCTACCGGCGCGAGCACGTGGCCGACATGGTCGCCGAGGTCGACGCGCTCGAGGACGTTGCCGACGAACCACGCTTCGACCTCGTCGAGGATCGGCACGCCTTCGGGGCCCTCGTGCCAGTCGCACTCGGCGAACTTGTCGACCTCGTCGCCGGTCTCACCGCCGAACAGCTCGGCGAGGTGCTTGTCCTCCTTGGCGATGACGTGCACACCGAGGTGCGTGGCGCTACCGGCCACGCGGAACGTGTGGTTCTTCTTGGAGAGGCCGGCGAGAAAACGCGGCGGCTCGATACTGCACTGCGTCGCAAAACCGATCAGGCACCCGGCGCGCTCGCCCTCGGCGTTCACCGTCGTGACGATGAACAGCGGGTATTCGATGCCTGACAGCAGCCGGTCAAAATCTTTGTCGTCCACACAACCGCATTACCCACTGGCGTAATCGGGATGCGCGACGGCCAATTTGTCGGCCACCGTGGCGCGCACGACGGCGACGACGTCGTCGAGGCGATCGTCGAGCGCACCCGACGCGATGGCGTCGCACAACTCCTTCTCCGACGACACTCCGAGCGACTCCAGCCGGCGTGCGTGCGCTTCGGCTTGGTCGTCGCCCATCGCCAGCTCGCGCTCGACCATCTTCAACGCGTTGATCGCGACGCGGGTGTGGAACTGCACGCGGCCTTCGGTGTTGCTCATCACGTCGCGCTCCAAGAACTCACGCACCGCCTCGACGAGCTGACCGGCGCTGGGCACGTCGTGCGGGTTGCCGTCGCTCCTCATGAGTGCCACCCGGCAGCGGCGAAGTTGCCCAACAGGTCCCACTCCGTCTCGCAGACGCGCCGCCCGATCGCCGCCAGTTCGACGGAACGGACCGCGCCACTGAGATGCGTGTTCGCCTGCGCGATGCAGATCACGCCCCACGACAAGTTCGCCGCCGCCTCCCACCAGTTCAGCGCAGCGCGATCGACGGTCTCGCCCGATACCGATTCGTACCCGGCGATGAGATCGTCGTAGGTGCCGAACCCCCCGACAGGCAGCTCGCCACCGAAGCGCCACGCGTTGGCGCACAGCCAACCGAGATCCTCGATCGGGTCGCCGATGTGCGTCAGCTCCCAGTCGAGCACGGCGCGCACACCTTCGGGCCCGACGATGAGGTTGCCGTTGCGGAAGTCGCCGTGCACGATCGTGCGCCGCGTGGTCGACGGCCGGCGGTCGCGCAGGAACTTGAACGCCAACTCGAACGTCGGGTGCGGCTGACCGAAGAGCTTGTAGACGTTGGCGTAGCGCTCGAGCGGATCGTCGTCGGGCAACCCGTCGGCGGCGTCGAGCGGCATGCGGTGGATCTTGGCCAGGATCTCGCCGCACTGGGGCGCCATCACACCGCGGGCAGCCGCGTATTCGTCGTCGCGCAAGATGCGCCGGGCGATGGTCTCGCCGTCGATGTGATTCATGACGATGTACGGCGAGCCGACCCCGTCGGTGCCGTCGCCGTGCGCGATCACGTCGGGGACGGGCACGCCTGCGCCCGCCGCAGCGCGCAACAACCCGGCCTCACGCGCCAGTCCGCCTGACGCGGCGCCCGGAGGGTCCTTGCGCAAGATGAGCGGTCGACCGTTGGCCGCGAACGACCACGTTTCGCGGCTGGCGCCGCCCGACAGGCGACGGAGGCCCTCGACGCTGGTCGCCCCGAGAACGGTCGCCAGCGCACGCGCGAGATCGTCGGTACTCAGCAGTACGTCCGCAAAGTGCCGTACGGGTTGACGGCACTGCCGCCGCCCGGATGGATCTCGAAGTGCAGGTGCGCAGCGCCACCCCGGGCGTTCCCGCTGGCGCCCACGTAGCCGATGACTTGTCCTTGGCTGACCGGTCCGCTCGCAGCGAACCGGCTCAAGTGCGCGCCGTAATAGGTGTTGCCGTCCACGCCCCGAAGGTAGACCGCGTTGCCGCCCAGGCCCCCGGTCCGCTGCGACACACTCCCGGCGACGACCGCCACGACTGGTGTCCCGTACGGCGAGAAGATGTCGTTGCCCTTGTGGCGGCGCCCGCCTGATCGCGGGTTGCCCCAGTCGTTCGAGAACGCGTGCGGCCCCTGCACGGGGCACACCCACGGACCATGGGCGAGGACGCGCAAACCGCTCTGCTGCGACTTCATCGCCTTGCCGAGGCTCGCGAGCTGCGCGGTGATCCGCTCGCGTTCGGCTCGTAGCTTCGCCACGTTCGCCATGCGGTCGCGCAATCTGGCGTCGAGTGCGCTCTGCGTTTGCGCTTCGTCAGCCTTCAAGACTTTGTACGCGTCGAGGTCGTCGACGGAGCCGAGCACCACACTGCGCGTCAGATACCGCGACCGCGCCAATTCGCCCGGGTCGTCGATCACCGAGATGCGGGCGTGCTGGCCCGTCTTGTACTCGCGCAACGCGAACGTGCGCAGGCGCGCTTCAACTTCGTCGATCTTCTTCTGATTCGCGGCGGATTGCGCGCGGAACTTCGCGACGTCGGCCTGCGCTTTCCCGAGCTCGCGTTCGGCAGCGCTGTATCGCGCGGCGGCAGCGTTCGCGGCCTTCTGCGCGGCGGCGATCTTCGCGTCGAGCGACGACGCCCCAAACGCGGAAGTCGCCGTGGCAACGCTCGAAACGAGCGCGACCACGGCGACCACCCAAACCCGTATCCCCACGGGCGCGGAGCCTACTTAGAGCTGAAGAGACTTCGTCTCGAGGAATTCTTCGAGGCCGAAGACGCCGCCTTCACGACCGAGACCCGACTGCTTGTAGCCGCCGAACGGTGCGCTCGTGTTGAACGCGCCGCCGTTCACCTCCACTTGCCCGGTGCGGAGCTTCAGCGCGACTTCCTTCGCATGGTCGGCGTCGGCGGACCAAACGCCACCGGCGAGGCCGTACTCCGTGTCGTTCGCGATCTCGATCGCTTCTTCCTCGGTGTCGTACGGAAGGATCGACAGCACGGGGCCGAAGATCTCTTCGCGCGCGATCGTCATGTCGTTGCGCACCTCGGAGAACACGGTGGGCTGGACGTAGTAGCCCTTCTCGAGGCCCTCCGGCGCGTCGGGACCGCCGACGAGCAACTTCGCGCCCTCGTCGATGCCCTTCTGGATGTAGCCACGCACGCGCTCGCGCTGCGCTGCCGACACGAGCGGGCCAAGCATCGCGGCGCCACCGAACGGGTCGCCGGGAGCGAAGCCTGCGGCTGTCGCGGCGGCGAGCTCCTCGACCTCGGCGAGCTTGTCGCGCGGCACGAGCATGCGCGTCAGCGCCGAGCACGTCTGGCCGGAGTTGAGGAACGCCTTGAACACGCCGTCAGGCACGGCCTTGGAAAGGTCGGCGTCGGCCAGGATGACGTTCGCCGACTTGCCGCCGAGTTCGAGGGCGACGCGGGCGACGCGCTGCGCGCACAGCTCGGCGACGCGCTTGCCGGCGCGGGTCGACCCGGTGAACGACACCATGTCGACGTCCTTGTGCGACGCGATCGCCTCACCGACGACGGGACCGATGCCGGTGACGAGGTTGAACACGCCGTTCGGGAGGCCGACGTCGTGGATGACCTCGGCGAGGATGAACGCGTTCAGCGGTGCGACCTCAGACGGCTTGAGCACGACGGTGCACCCGGCGGCGAGCGCCGGTGCGACCTTCAAGGTGATCTGGTGCAGCGGGTAGTTCCACGGCGTAATCGCGCCGACGACGCCGACGGGCTCACGCACCACGAGCGAATTGCCGACCTGCGTCTCGAACTCGAAGCTGTCGAGGATCGCGGGGATCGCCGCCCAGTTCTGGATCGGCATGCCCGCCTGGATCATGTTCGACAGGTTCACCGGCATGCCGACTTCGCCGGCGACGAGCTGACCTATCTCCTGCATCCGCGCGCCGAGGCCTTCGGCGATGCGCTGGATGTACTTGCCGCGCTCTTCGCGTGGCAGCTGCGACCACGCCGGGAACGCTGCCTTCGCGGCGGCGACGGCCTTCTCGACATCGTCGGCGGTGCCTTCGGGGATGGTCCCCATGACCTCTTCGGTCGACGAGTTGATGACCTCGAGGTGTTGCGCCCCGGTCGACGGCACCCATGCGCCGTCGATATAGATCTTGTCCCGAACCTGCATTGACGACTCCTTGTTTGCCAGAAGGAACAACGTTATCTGTCGTAGCCTCTAGGCGTGTTCCCAGTCGAACCGTACGAAAAGGGTGAACGCCTCCAAAAGATGGCGCGCACGGCTTTCGTGATCCACGCGCGCACGTACGTCGTCGTCAACGTGTTCCTCGTCGCGATCTGGGCGGTGGCCGGTGGCGGGTACTTCTGGCCGGCGTGGGTGATCCTGGGCTGGGGTCTCGCCGTCGTGTTGCAGGCCATGGCGACTTTCGCCCGCTCCCACAACGACTGACGTGTCTCCGGCGCTGCCCGAAGGCGTCGTCACCTTCCTCTTCACCGACATCGAAGGCTCGACGCACCTCACGCAGAAACACGGCGACGCGTGGCCGGACCTGATCACGACGCACTACGAGTTGCTCGACGAGCCTTTGCTGCGCCACAACGGCCTGCAGGTCGGCACCCGCGGCGACGGCGTGTTCGTGGCCTTCGAGTCCGCCGCCGACGCCCTCGCGGGCGCACTCGAAGCGCAAGCCGCGGTGTCGAGCTTCCCGTGGCCCGAGCCGCCGTTGCGAGTTCGCATGGGGTTGCACACCGGCGAGGCCGTCGTGCGCAGCGGCGACTACGTCGGCCTCGCGGTGCACGAGGCGGCGCGTATTTGCAGCGCCGGTCACGGCGGCCAAGTGCTGTGTTCGGCGTCGACGCTGCACTTTGCCGGCGGCGCACCCCCCGACGCCACGTTGGTGGATCTCGGCCGTCACCGGCTGAAGGACCTGCCGTCGCCGACGCATCTCTGGCAACTCGGCCGCGCCGACCTCCAAGCGAGCTTTCCCGGTGTGCGCGCCGACGCCGTCCCGGGGAACTTGCCGAAGCCGATCACGTCGTTCATCGGGCGCGTGGACGAGCGCACCGACGCCGCCGAACGCATTCGCGGGGGCGCCAAGCTGGTCACGGTCACCGGCACCGGAGGGTCGGGCAAGACGCGCCTCGCGTTGCAGGTGGCCTCGGAGGTGGTCGACGCGTTTCCGCATGGCGCGTGGTTGATCGAACTCGCGGGAATCGCGGACCCCGGCGACGTGCCCGACGCCGTCGCCAATGCCCTCGACCTCATCGAACAACAAGCGCCGACGAACGACTCGCTCGCCGCGGCGCTCGCCAATCGCGAGCTGCTGCTGGTGCTCGACAACTGCGAGCACCTGCTGCGCGCGGTTGCTGCACTCGTCGAGGCGCTGTGCACGCACTGCCCGCAACTCGTCGTGCTGGCGACGAGCCAGGAGGCGCTCGGCATTCCCGGCGAGAGCGTGCTGCCCGTGGGCGCCATGACCGACGCCGAAGCGCTGCAGTTGTTCGCCGACCGCGCCGCCGAGCGGCGTCCCGGCTTCGCGCTGACCGACGCCAACTTCGCCACCGTCACCGCCATCTGCCGCCGGCTCGACGGCATCCCGCTGGCGATCGAGCTGGCCGCGGGACGGGTTGCGGCGTTGTCCGTCGACGAGATCGCGGCGCGGCTCAACGATCAGTTCCGTCTGCTGACGGGAGGTTCACGCGCCGCGATGGCCCGCCAGCAGACGCTGCGCGCCACGGTCGACTGGAGTTACAACCTGCTCGAGCCCATGGAGCAGACGCTGTTCGCGCGGCTCGCGGCGTTCTCGGGCGGTTGGAACCTCGAGGCCGCAGTCGCGGTGTGCGCCTTCGGCGACCTCACCGATCTCGACGTCGTCGACGGGCTGTCGCGTCTCGTGGCGCGCAGCCTGGTGGTCGTCGAGGAGCAGGACAACGCGTCGCGCTACCGCATGCTGGCCGTCATAAAGCAGTACGCGCTCGACCGGTTGAAGGACGGGAACGAGCTGGTCAACACACGCGACCGCCACGCCACGTTCTTCCGGGCGCTGGCGCTCGCCGCGGAGCCTGAGCTCACGGGCCCACATCAGTCGGAATGGCTGGCGCGCCTCGCCGCCGACGAAGCCAACCTGCGCGCCTGCCTCGACTGGCTCGCAGCCGCCGCGCTCGAACCCGCCGTCGCGTTGTGGCGTTACTGGCTCGTGCGCGGCGACTGGGCCGGTGGGCGGCGGTGGATCGAACAAGGCCTCGACGATCTCGACGGCGTCGACGCTTCGCTGGTCGCACGCGCCCTTGACGCCGCCGGCGCGCTGGCCACCGAACAGGGCGACAACGAGGCTGCGGAGCGCCTGCTCAACGCCGCCTTGGTGCGCTGGCGCACGCTCAAGGATCCTGCGGGCACGGCGCGCACGCTCAACCACCTCGGCGCACTGGCGCGCAACCGCTTCGCCTACGACGAAGCGCGGGCGTTGCTCAAGGAGGCGTTGGATACCGCACGCGCTTCCAACGACGACCGGCAAAGTGCCGTGGCGTTGCGCAACCTCGGGCTGTTGGCGTCGCAGCAGAGCGACCAGGAGACGGCAGGGCCGCTGTACGAACAGGCGTTGGAGTTGGCGCGCGTCGAAGGCGACAAGCGCGTGATCGCGTCGCTCACGCACGCGCTGTCACGCGTCGCGTTCGACGACGGCAACCGCGGCGTGGCGCGCTCACTCGCCAACGAAGGTCACGCGCTCGCCCGCGACCTCGGCGATCGCCGCATGGTCGCTGAACACCTCACCGTGCTCGCGGGCCTCGCCACCGCAGACGGCGACGACGCCGCCGCGAACGCGCGCCTCGAAGAAGCGCTGGCGCTGTGGCACCGCCTCGGTTCACCCAACGCCGTGGCGTGGCTGCACACCACGCTCGGCGAGATGGCCTTGACCGACGAAGACGCCGCGTCGGCGCGTCGTCATTTCAACCGCGCGGCAGACGCTTGGCGCGAGTCGGGCGACAAGCCGGCGTTGGCGAGGGCGCTGAATCTCGCAGGGTGGTCGGCCCTCGAAGCCGGCGATTACGACATCGCAGAGCAGACCCTCGACGACGCCGGTGCCCGCGCTGGCGAGGTCGGCGACGACGCCATGCTGTCGGCCACGCTGCACAGCCGCGGCGAACTCGCGCGTCGGACCCACGACTTCCCGAGCGCGCATCGCTACCTCGACGAAGCCCTGGCGCTGGCCCGCGCGTCGGGTTGGCGCAATCTCCTGTGGTGGCCGACGTGGAGTCTCGCGGCGCTGGCGCGGGAGGAAGGCCGGCTCGACGAGGCCGAGGAACTCCTCACCGAAGCCGAGGCGCTGTCGCCGAAGATCGGTCGCGCTCCCCGCCTCGCCGATTGCCGGGAAGAGGCGGCGTTGATCGCCGAGGCCCGCGGCGACCTCGAGCGCGCCAAGCGCCTGAAGGTCGAGGCGGAACAACTTCGCACCGGTTCGTTCACACCCGTCGTCGGCGGGTAGCAGTGACGTGTGGCGGGAGCGACGCAAACGGCACCTGACGTAGACGAACTCGCGCGCGCCGGGCTCGACCTCGACCGGCTGCGCGCCGGCCAACGCGAGGCGGCCGAAGCGGCCATCGGTGGCCGCGACGTCCTGGCGGTCATGCCGACGGGATACGGCAAGTCGGCCGTGTACAAGTTGGCCGCGGCGGCGATTGACGGCTGCACCGTCGTGATCTCACCGCTCGTCGCCCTCCAGCACGACCAGGTCACCGCATTGGAGGACGAGCGGGTCGGCGCCGCCGCGGAGGTCAACGCCAACGTGAGTGAGTCCGAGCGCGTCGACATCTTCGCCCGGCTCACGCGCGGCGAGTTGGAGTTCGTCTTCCTCGCACCCGAACAGCTCGCTCGTCCCGACACCGTCGAGGCGTTGCGAACGGCGCACCCGTCGGTGTTCGTCGTCGACGAGGCGCACTGCATCAGTTCGTGGGGTCACGACTTCCGCCCCGACTACCAGCGCCTCGGCGACGTCATCGAACAGCTGGGCCATCCCGTTGTGATCGCACTGACGGCAACGGCGGCGCCACCAGTGCGCGCCGAGATCGTCGACCGTCTCGGTTTGCGCGAGCCCGCGGTCATCGTGCGCGGCTTCCGGCGGCCGAATCTGCGCTTGCAGGTCGAGCAATTCGGGGATGCCGAGGAGAAGGACGCGGCCGTCGTCGCCGCGACGCTCGAGAAGGCGGGACGCGGTCGTACGGGCATCGTGTACGTCGCGACGCAAAAGCGCGCCGAAGCGCTCGCTGCCGCGATCACCGACGCCGGCGTGGGTGCCGCCGCCTACCACGCGGGCCTGGCGCGGCGCGTGCGCGACGACGTGCACCACCGGTTTCTCGACGGCGAGGTCGACGTCGTCGTGGCGACAACTGCGTTCGGCATGGGCATCGACAAGCCCGACGTGCGCTTCGTGTTGCACGCCGACGTGGCGGAGTCCGTCGACGCCTACTACCAAGAGATCGGTCGCGCCGGCCGCGACGGCAAACGCGCCGACTGCGTGTTGTTCTACCGCCCCGAGGATCTCGGGCTGCGGCGCTACTTCGGCAGTGGCGCACCGGTGCAAGCCGACGACGCGCTTGCCGTGCTGCGCTTCGCGCGCGGACGCGGCCGCGTCACCATCGACACGATCGCCGAGCGCGCCGGGGTTTCGACGCGGCGAGTGCTGCGCGTCGTCAACCGCCTCGTCGACGTCGGCGCGGTGACCGTCGCGGACGAAGGCGAAGTGAAACCGGTAAAGGGTGTGTCGGCCAACCGTGCCGTCGCCGCCATTGCCGACTTGGAGGAACGCCGCGCCGACCTCGACCGGTCCCGTATCGAGATGATGCGCAACTTCGCCGAGACGCGCGGGTGCCGCGTGCGGTTCGTGCTCACCTATTTCGGCGAGAACTACGAAGAGTTGTGCGGGCGGTGCGACAACTGCGTGTCGGGTCGCAGCGAAGACCATGTCGCGGACACTGACGCCGGACCGTTCAGTCATGGCATGCGCGTCACCCACGACAGTTGGGGCGAAGGTCAGGTGATCCGGACCGAAGGCGACACCCTGGTCGTGCTTTTCGACGAAGGCGGGTACAGGAATCTTTCGCTCGAAACGGTCGTTGAGCGCCAATTACTCCAGCCGATTGGCAATTAAGCGCGCTTTCAGCGGGACAGCGGCGGCAAATGGGAGGTAAAGTGCGGCGGCAAATCGCTGCGACTGGGGAGTCAAACATGAAGAAACGACTGTGTCTCGCGGGCGGGGTTGCTCTCGCTCTCATCTGTGGAATCGGCGCTGCGCCGGCGTCTGCGATCAAGATCGCCGACACCGTCGAGATCTCTGAGGATCAGCCGCTCCCGCCGGTGTTGGCCAACGGATCCGTCGACACGTCACAGATCAACGGCGTCACCAAGCTGCTGAGCATCTGCATCACGTCTCACACGCTCGGCGGAAAGCAGTGCATCAAGATCTAGCTGCACCGCTTTCCCACTTCTGAGTCTGTGACTCAGCCGGGTAGCCGGTAACCTCGCTGCGCTTCGGGCGTATGGCTCAGTTGGTTAGAGCGCAGCCTTCACACGGCTGAGGTCACAGGTTCGAGTCCTGTTACGCCCACCAGATGGAAACGATCGGTGTGCACCACGTGTCGCTCAACGTCTCGGACGTCGACGCGGCCGTCGCGTTCTACGTCGACCAACTGGGGCTCACGCCGCGTAACGATCGGCCCGACTTCGGGTTCGACGGCGCGTGGCTCGACGCCGGCGAGCAACAACTCCACCTCATCGCGGGATCGGTGCCGGGCAGCGTCGGTCAGCACTTCGCCCTGCGCGTCGCCGATCTTGACGCGGCAATCGCCGAGCTGCGGGCGAGTGGTCAGCAGGTCAGCGACGCGTCACCGGTAGGCACGGGGCGACAGGCCTTCATCGCCGATCCGTCGGGAAACCTCGTCGAGTTGCACCAGCCCGGTTAGTCGCGCAGATAAGGCAGCGGGTCGGCGACGCGCATCGTCTTGTTCCAGCGCCAGAAGTAGTCGAGCAGCGGAGTGTGACCGCCGCCGTAGATCACGAGCACGCGATCGCCCGGCTGTGCAAGGCGGTCGAGCGCGGCGGCGATGCGCATGTTGCGTTGAAACCAGCGCGCGACCATGTCGGCGCCGATCCAGTTCCCGAGTTCGTTCAGCCAGATCTGGTCGTGCAGGTAGTCGCCGAGCGCGGCGCGGCGATGCTCCGGCGAGTTGATCCACGCCAGCACGTCGCGCACGGTCGACGTCGCCAGCAGCGCGCTCTCCTCGTCGTTGGAGCGGTCGCCATCGTCCATCACCGCCTGCCAACGACGGGTGCGCTCAGGATCGGCGGCCACAAACTCTTCGAAACCTTCGTCCCACCAGTCGGGTTCCTGGACGTCTATGGCGAGCACCCGTTGGTGGCCCGCGTCGCGCGCCACGCGCATTCCGAACTGGAAGACTTCGCTCGCCTGCGGCGGCAGCGTCCCATCGCAGTATCGGCGGTAGAGGCCGTCGAGCGTTTCCTGCATGTCGCACGGAAACTCGACGGCGACTGCCGTCGGCTCGAACCGCGCCAGCCCGGCGACGACCTCGTCGATTTCGGCCAGGCGCCGTGGGCTCAGCATGTCGTCGACGTCCGCGTTGTGGACGTGGTTGTCACCGCCCTGGAGATGGAAAGTGCCAATCAGGAGGACGTCGACGGGGTCCACGCCCCCAGAATCTACGACCCGAGGACGCTGGCGAAGTCGAACGCGCTCTCGTGGAACTCAGCGAAGCCTTCGGCGGCCCGTCCCTCGGCGTCTTCGTCTGCCGACATGGGGTCGAAGCACAACTCGACGGTCGGCTCCGCCTCGGCCAAAAGATCGTTGGCGAGGTCCTTCGTCTTGTCCGACGCGTGGAGCGCCGCTTCGAAGCTGGGCTGGTCGGCAAAGACGGCTTGGCACGCCGCGTGCAGCCTCGGCTCATTGCGTGCGTCCGGCAGGTAGGCGATCTCGTAGTTCACCGCGTCGAGGTCGTCGCCGAACGCGAACACCGCCTCAACCGGATCCGCGGCGCGGGCGACGTGTGCCGTCGCGGCGTGCGCCGCGGCACTTGACGCCAGCGCGCGTTCAGTGCCCCAACCACCGAACGTGGTGGCGAGCACGACGGCCACTGCCACCGCCTCGCGGCCAACCAGGACACCGAGTGTCTCCCAGCGCAGTTTCACCACGCACAGCGGCTACCCGCAGTGGCAGCGCGCCACTCAATTTCTTGCCGTGGTCACTCCGCGGGGCCGTGCTCCAGCGCGTCGCCGAGTTCGGCGGTCTTGTCGGCGAGCATGCGCTCGATCCGCTCTTGGTGCACGCGGTGTTGGATCTCGAGGCAGCGTCGTTGGCCGGCGTTGGCGGCGGTGACCAACACTTCGGTGTCGCGGAACGGCTTGACGATGTAGCCGTACGCCCCGCTGTCGAGCGCCAGCTGCGCGATGCTCGGCTCGTCGACACCTGTCACCATCACGACCGCGAGGTCGCGGTGCTTTTCGATCAGGTCGGCGGCGAGCTCGAGGCCTGACTGCCCCGGCATCATCACGTCGACGAGCGCCAGCGCGAAATCCTGCTGTTCGAGCAACACGCGTGCCTCGGTGGCGTTCGCGGCCATGCGACACCGGTAACCCTCCGGCGTCAGGATCGCGTCGAGCAAGGTCGCGACGACCGGGTCGTCGTCCACGATCAAGGTCGCGGCGGTGTCGCCGAACAACGGTGGCATCAATCCCGGACGGAATCGCAGATCGCCGTGACGGCCTGAGTCCCCTGCGTTGCTCATGAGCGGCCTCCTGCTCCGTTACTGATGCTACGTCGCCTCAGTCGTCCTGCGCGCACGGGAACTCGTCCATGCGCAGCGGCAGCAGCGTCGCCGCGTATCCGAGCATCAACGGCACGAGCGCGACCCACGGCAGTACGAACGCCATCACGGTGGCGGCGCCGAACCCGACGAGCGCGGCGAGCATCAGCCGGGCCAGCCACTCGTAGTGATCCTTGCGGTATTCGTCGATCATCAACCGTGCGTTCCAGGCGTGCTGCGTCGCCACGGCCAGGCTCACCGTGGACAAGAAACCGAGGCCGGCGACGAGGGCCACCGCGATCTTCAAATCGGGTGTGTTGCCGAAGGAGTCGGCGAGGACGGCCGTCGAGAACGGGATGAGCGAGACGAACGCCAGTCCCAAGCCGAGACTCAGGATTGTCCACTGGTCGATGCCCCGCAGCCGAGCCGACAGCCGGTGCGAAACCGACCAGCCGCCGAACGTCTGCAGGAACCCGATGGCGTAGGCGCCGAACTGCGGGAACAACTCGCGCAGTTCCTGGCCGACGTGGCCGGCGTGGTGATGTTCGATCCGCAACTCGAGGACCAGCAGCGTCGTCGCGATGGCGAACACGCCGTCGACCAGGGCGAAGAAGCGGGTTTTCGTGTGCCGCTGATGCCGGGCGGAGCGAAACGAGAACAGTCGCGTATCGGCCACGGCGTAATTCTGCTGCCATCATCTAGGCCTCATGCGGATTGCAGTCATCTCTCCCCCGTGGGCTCCTGTCCCACCCAAGCTCTACGGCGGCATCGAACTGGTCGTGGACCGGCTGTGCGTCGGCTTTCAAGCGGCCGGTCACGACGTGCTGCTCTATGCGACGGGTGATTCCACCTGCCCCGTCCCGACGCAGTGGGCGCTCGAGGTTGCGGAGGGCCAGCGGATCGGCATGGCCGTGCCGGAGCAGCGCCACGTCATGCACGCGTACGAAGCGGTCGCCGAGTGGGGCGCCGACATCGTGCACGACCATTCGATCGTCGGACCGTTCCACGCGGCCGACCGCTACGCCAACCTCCCGGTCGCGACGACGATCCACGGCCCGTTCAACGAGGAGTTGACCGACCTCTACGAACGTCTCAACAAAGACGGCGTTCCGATCATCGCCATCTCGAACGCACAGGCCGCGTCGTCGCCGTCGGTGCACGTCGAACGCGTCATCCACCACGGCGTCGACGCCGTCGACTTCCCGCTCGGCGCCGGCGACGGTGGTTACTGCTTGTTCCTCGGGCGCATGGCGACCGACAAAGGACCGCACCGCGCCATCGCGGCGGCCGAGCGCGCCGGCGTGCCGCTGATCATCGCGGCGAAGATGCGCGAAGCGTGGGAGGTGTCGTACTTCGAGGAACACGTCAAGCCGCACCTCAGCGACACCATCAAGTATCTCGGCGAGGTGCCGCACGAGCAGAAGCTCGAGTTGCTCGCCGGGGCCAGCGCGCTCCTCAACCCGATTCGCTGGAACGAGCCGTTCGGTCTCGTGATGATCGAGGCGATGGCGTGCGGCACGCCGGTGCTGGCGTTCCCCGAAGGCGCGGCGCCCGAGATCGTCGAGGACGGCGTGACCGGGTTCTTGTGCGACGACGAGGCCGACATGGCACACAAGATCGAACGCGTCGGCGAACTCGACCGCGGCGCGTGCCGCTCCGTCGTCGAGACCTATTTCTCCACAAAGCGCATGGTCGCGGAGCACATCGACTTGTTCACGTCGATGCTCGACCGCGCATGACCGGAGGCATCGCCGCAAAGCTCGACCACCTCGCCGTCGCAGCCGAGACGTGGGATGAGTTGTGGCCGCGGTACCGCGGCGACCTGTCGGGCGCGTGGGTGTCGGGCGGACCGAGCTTCGGCTTCGCATCCGCGCAGGTGCGTTACGCCAACGGCATGAAGATCGAGGCGCTGATGCCGGCCGACTGGGAACGCAACGACTTCCTGCGCCGTTTCCTCGACCGCCGCGGCCCCGGCCCGCACCACATGACGTTCAAGGTGCCCGACATCGATGCCGCCATCGCTGCGACGGAAGCCGCGGGGTACCGGCCGGTCGGCATCGACGTGTCGGACCCACATTGGAAAGAGGCCTTCCTTCATCCCAAGGACGCGCCGGGCGTCGTGATCCAACTCGCGCAGTCGGCCGGCGAATGGGACTCGCCGCCTCCACCGAACCTTCCCGCGCCCCGCACCGAGCCGGCGACGCTCGAGTACGTCGGCCACGTGGTGGAAACGTTCGACGACGGCGTGCGTCTCTATCGCGACCTCCTCCACGGCGACGAACGCGCCAAGGGGCACGACGACATGCTCGCCGCCGATTGGGTCGAGTACGCGTGGACGAGCGGCGGCGTCGTGCGCGTGTTCGAAGCAGCGTCGCTGACGCCGGGCGTCCATCACGTCGCCTTCACGACGGTCGACGCCGCGGAGGTGCCCGACGCCCAGCCGACCGGCGAAGGCCGCTACGAAATCGCGCCGGAAGTAAACCTCGGCACGCGACTACTACTGCGCGACGCCGCGGCGTAACCGGTCGAGGATTCGCGCTCGCAACTCACGCGCCACCGCGAACTGCTCCCCCGCCGCGGTCAACGCCGTCACGCGCACCGTCGTGCCTTCGACGGCGATGTTCTGCACACCGAGCATTTGCGGCGCCTGCATGATCCGATCGGACCACTCTTGTCCGAGCGCGGTCGCCACTTCGCTGATCGCCGCCAGTGTCGCCATCACGTCGACGTTGCGCCCGATCGGGACGTCGACCACCGCGCGGCTGAAGTCCATCGACGCGTTACCGACCCGCTTGATCTCGCCGTTGGGAACGAAGAACACGGTGCCGTCGGCGGCGCGCAGACGCGTCGTGCGCAGGTTCACCTCCTCGACGACGCCGACAACCTCGGCGCCGAGGTCGATCGTGTCACCCACGCCGAATTGATCCTCGAGGAGGATGAACAGGCCTGAAAGGAAATCGCGTACGAGCGTCTGTGCGCCGAAGCCGATGGCGACTCCGGCAATGCCCGCGCCGGCGATCAGCGGCGCGAGGTTCAAGCCGAGCTGGCCGAGCGCCATCAAGAACGCGATCAGCAAGATGAGGCTGCGCACGAGGTTGCCCACGACGTCGCCCACGGTGCCGGCGCGGGTCTCCGCGCGCGGTGACGCGGCCCGCAGCGGTGATCGCTTCTGGGCGGTGCCGATGACTCGTCGAAGCGCGCGCGATGCGAAGCGCGCCAGCAACAGCGCGAGAACGAGGATGAGGACGATCTTGAGCGGCCGCACCAACAAGAACTCGCCCGTCGACGCTTGGAACCTCGACAGGCCGAGTTTGCGCAGCAGTTCGTAGATGTAGCCATGGGAGCCGTTGCTCATGCCGCCGAGATGTTAGGAACACGTAGCGTGGCGACGATGCACGGGCAAGAACTCGTCGAGGCGTTGGCGTCGACGGTCGACGGTGTCACCGACGTGTGCGGCGACCTCACGGCCGCGGAGTGGGCGCTGCCCACGGGGTGTCCGGGATGGACGGTGCAGGACACGGTGGCGCACCTCGTCGGCCTCGAGACCGCGATCATCACCGGGGTCGAACCCGACCACGAACTCGTCGGCGAGTTCCCGCACGCCACCGGCCCGGTCGGCGAATACATGGAGCGCCACGTCGACGCCCGCCGTCACTTGCCCGCGGATGCGGTGTTGACGGAGTTCGTCGCCGTATTCCTCGGACGCCTAGCAGCCTTGCGGGCGCTGCCCGACTCGGCCTTCGACGAACCGGCGCGCGGTCCGATGGGGTCGATGAATCCGCTCGGCCGCATGCTCGGGATTCGCGTGTTCGACGTGTGGGCCCACGAACAAGACATCAGGCGCGCCGTCGGCCGGCCCGGCGGCTACGACACTCCTGCCGCCGCAGTGTCCTTCGATCGCTGCACCGCGTTCGCGGGACCGGCGAAGGCCGCGGTGATGCCCGACGGATCGACGCTCGTGTGGGAACTCGAGGGTCCGTACGCCGGCGTGCACGCGTGGTCCTTCGCGGATGGCAAAGGCACGCGTCTCGACGACGTACCGGCGGAGCCGACCGTCCGTCTCACTGCCGACAGCGAGACGTTCATGGTGCTGTGTTGTGGCCGTTCCGACGCGCGTCCGCAAGACGTACGCGTCGAAGGCGATGCCGCGCTCGCGCAGGCGATCCTCGACGACCCGGGGTTCACCCCGTAGCGATCAACATGTCGCGGCATCCGTCGAGACCGATGATCTCGATGTCGTCGCGCCGCGTTGGTTCCCACTGTTCGCGCGTGAGCAGTAGGTGGATGAGGCGGTCGGGCTTGTCGCGGCGCATGCGGAACTCGACGCCGTTGTCCTCGTAGCCGAGCGCGCGCGACACGCCGAGCGACGATGGGTTGTCGTGCCATGCGCCGCTGATCGCACGTTGCGCGCCGAGGCCGTCGAACAGGAAGTGCAGGACTGCGGCGCGCATCTCCTTGCCGATGCCTTGGCCCTGGAAGGCCTGCCCGAGCCACGATCCGGTTTCTGCTTGGCGGAGCGTCCCAAACTTCGCGGCGACTGCGCCTTGCGATCCGACGACCTCGCCGTCGACCAGGACGACGAAGTTGAGATTCCACGAGTCCGGCGTGTGATCGGCGCGGCTCTTCCACCAGTGCTTCAGCGAATTGCGCTCGAACTCGGGCGACTTGGCGTCGGTCCAGGGGAACCCAAAGGGCATCGTTGCGGGATCGTGAATGCCGTTGCGCGCCACGTCGACGGCCCGGATCACGAGTTCGTCGTCGGGATACCGCAGCTCGACGCGCGGCGTACGGATCGAAAGGTCGAACAACGGCCAATAAGGGTGCGCCATGTCCCATGGTGTCGCGTCGCAGAGTTTTCGGGCACGTGATTTACGATGACGGCGTGCGCAGGAGCCTCGGGGTCTGTTTGGGCGCGCTCGCGGTCTGTCTGCTGACGGCTGGCGCGGCCAGCGCGCAAGTGCTCGACACGACGACGACCGCGCCCGGCCCCGCGCCGACCACCACCACCTCCACCCCGGCGGCGTCGACGACCACCACGACAACCAAGACCTCTACGACACGGTCGTCTACGACCACGTCGACGACCAAGCCGAAGAGCACCGCACCGGTGCCGCCGCCGGCGTCGGGCCCGTCACAAACCCTGGTGCCCGACCTTCTCGGCTCGGTCGACGTGTCGACGACCACTCCGCCGGTAACGGAACCCTCGCCGTCGACCACGACGGCGCCGGTCACCACCGCCAGCGCTGCGCCGATCGCCGCGCAGAAGAACTCGCCCGCCGCGCTGACACTGATCCTCGCCACGATCGCGTGGCTCGCCTCGCTCGGTGGGTTGCTCGTCTACGCCGAGGATCAGCGATCGACCCAGTGGAAGCACCTCGCGCGATGACCGACCTCGAGCCCGAGCCGACGCCGGAGCCCGCGGCACCCGCGGCACCCGCGGAGATGCAGCCGGCGCCTGCGTCCGTGACGCGCACCGCGGCCGACGGCTACGCGTTCGCTGCCGTCGTGTGCGCCGCGACCGGACTCCTGCTCCCGATGGGTCTGAGCTTGATCGGAGGGAAGAAAGCCTTGCCGACGTTCGTGCTCGTGTTGATTTCGGCACCGGCGGCGCTCATGCTCGCCCGCGCCACGGAAGAACCCGTCGCCGCCGAACCCGTCAGCCCCCGCGTGGCGCGCGTCGCCTCGATCGCACAGACGCTCGCCTACGCCAGCCTCGCCTTGGTCGTGACGTTCTGCGCCGCCATGCTGCTCGGCATCCTCGGCCGCGTCATCACGAACTAGCTACGTCGTAAGTCGTAGACCGGACGGCCCGGCGTGGGGCGAGCGCAGCGAGGGGCCCCACGCTCGGGAGGAGGACGGGGATGGGGCCCCGTCCGGGGAGCGCCGAAGGCGCCAGAGATACCGCGACCGGTCTTCGACTCACGTAGTGAGTCGTAAACCGGTCGGCGCGATCGAGGCGTCGTGCACCTCGACGTTGGGGAGTTCGACGACGAACTCGCTGCGGTGCGCCGGGAACACGTGCTCGCTCACGAGCACGGGTACGCGATCGACGTCGTGCGTCACCCGCTCACACCGCAGCACCGGCGAACCGGGCGGGATCTGCAACAACTCGGCGTCGTCAGCGGACGCCGCGGCCGCGCCGATCGTCTGCGTCGCGCCGCCGAGCTCGACCGGCAACAGCTCGTAGAGCGAGCGCTGCGCAACGTCGTCGCGCGACAGCGCGCGTCCGAACCGTTCTGGGACCCACACGGTCACCCGCGCGAACGGCTCGCCGTCGGCCAGATTCACGCGGCGCACGCGCAACACCTGTCCCGCACCCAGATGCACGCGCACGCGACGCGGCGCGGCCACGAACGCGAAGTCCAGGATGCGTCGTTCGGCGTGTGCGCCGATGGCTTCGAGTTGGCCTTCGATCGTGGCGAGGCGACCGAGGGTCTGCCGAACCGGATCGGCGGCGACGAACCAGCCGAACCCCTGCCGGGCATCGACGAGTCCGTCGTGACGCAGCGCCTCGAGCGCTTTGCGAATCGTGACGCGGCTGGCGTCGTAGCCTCGCGAAAGCTCAGCCTCGCTCGGCAGCAGGCGGCCGGCCGCGAACTCGCCGGCCTCGACGCGTTGCCGGACGTCGGCCGCGATCTGCAAGTAGCGGTGCGTCACGACTTGTATTATACTTGTATCAACGCCAAAAGAGGAGAACCGACAATGGCCGTCGCCGCGAACACACCGATCGAACTCGTCAACGAGGTCTACGGCCGCCTCGACGAACGCATCGCCATCGCCCGCCGGCGCCTCGGGCGCCCACTGAGCCTCGCCGAGAAGATCCTCGTCAACCACCTCGCTGACCCGGAAGCGCAGGACCTCGGCCGCGGCACCGCCTACGCCGAGTTGTATCCCGACCGCGTGGCGATGCAGGACGCGACGGCGCAGATGGCGCTGCTGCAGTTCATGACCGCCGGCCTGCCGCAGGTGGCGGTGCCCACGACCGTCCACTGCGATCACCTGATCCAGGCGCACTTCGGCGCCGCCAACGACCTCGCCGTCGCCGAGGACATCAACAGCGAGGTGTACGCGTTCCTTCGCACAGTGTCGGAGAAGTACGGCATCGGTTTCTGGAAGCCGGGCAGCGGCATCATCCATCAGGTGGTGCTCGAGCAGTACGCGTTCCCCGGCGGGATGATGATCGGCACCGACAGCCACACGCCGAACGCCGGCGGGCTCGGGATGATCGCCGTCGGTGTCGGTGGCGCAGACGCCGTCGACGTGATGGTCGGCTCGACGTTCGGCGTGCGCTGGCCCAAGGTCATCGGCGTGCACCTCACCGGCAAGCTGTCGGGTTGGTCGTCACCCAAGGACGTCATCCTCAAGGTCGCCGAGATCCTCACGGTCAAGGGCGGCACGGGTGCGATCGTCGAGTACTTCGGTCCGGGCGCCGAGACGATCAGCGCCACCGGCCGCGCCACCATCTGCAACATGGGCGCCGAGATCGGCGCGACGACGTCCATCTTCGGCTACGACGATCATGCGGCCGGCTACCTCAAGGCCACCGGGCGCGAGGCGATCGCCGACGCCGCTGCGAAGGTCATCGAGCATCTGCAGACCGACGCCGACGCCTACGAGCACGCGGCCGACGTGTTCGACCAGTTGATCGAGATCAACCTCGACGAACTCGAACCGATGATCAACGGTCCGCACTCCCCCGACCTGGCGCATCCGGTGTCGCGTCTCGGTGCGGACGCGCGCACCGCGGGCTGGCCGCTGCAGATCTCGAGCGCGCTGATCGGTTCGTGCACGAACTCGTCGTACGAAGACATCACGCGCACGGCGTCGATCGCGCGTCAGGCAGCGGCCGCCGGACTGCGCGTCAAGACGCCGCTGCTCGTCACGCCCGGTTCCGAACGCGTGCGCGCCACCATCGAGCGCGACGGGCTGCTCGCCGACCTCGAAGCCATCGGTGCGACGGTCCTCGCCAACGCCTGCGGTCCGTGCATCGGTCAGTGGCAACGCGACGACGTGACGCCCGAAGACGTCAACGTCATCGTCACGAGCTACAACCGCAACTTCCCGAAGCGCAACGACGGCTCGGCCAACACGCTGTGCTTCGTGACGTCGCCCGAGACCGTGATGGGTTACGCGTTGGCCGGCACGCTCGAGTTCGACCCGCGGACCGACGCCGTCGACGGCGTGGTGCTCGAGGAGCCCATCGGCACCGAACTGCCGAGCGCGGGCTTCGAGGACGGCGAGGCGGGGTTCATCGCGCCGCCGCTCGATCCCAGTGGCGTCACCGTCGTCGTCGACCCGAAGAGCGATCGCTTGCAACTGCTCGAGCCGTTCCCGGCGTGGGACGGCAACGACTTCGTAGACCTGCCGATCCTGCTCAAGGCCAAAGGCAAGTGCACGACCGACCACATCTCTGCCGCCGGTCCGTGGCTCAAGTACCGCGGCCACCTGGAGAACATCAGTGGAAACCTCTTCCTCGGCGCCATCAACGCCTACAGCGGCGCGGCGGGCGAAGGCCTGTCGTTCGTCGACGGGCAGATCCACACGTTCCCCGACATCGCCAAGGCGGCGTCGGAAGCGGGGATCGGTTGGATCGCGGTGGGCGACGAGAACTGGGGTGAGGGTTCGTCACGCGAGCACGCGGCGATGGAGCCGCGCTACCGCGGCGCCAAGGCGATCCTCGTGCGCAGCTTCGCCCGTATCCACGAGACGAACCTCAAGAAGCAGGGCGTGCTCCCGATCACGTTCGCGGATCCCGCGGTGTACGACCGCGTGCTCGAAGACGACAAGATCAGCGTGCTCGGCCTCGCCGATCTCGCGCCCGATCAGCCCGTCCGCTGCGTGCTCCACCACGCCGACGGCACCACCGAAGAGTTCCTCGCGAATCACACCATGAGCGAAGAGCACATCGCGTGGTTCCGCGCCGGCGGCGCCCTCAACGTCATCCGCGCCAAGTACCACTCCAACTAACTCCAAAGTTGTGTTCTGTCGCACACGTTTCGTGTGCGACAGAACACAAGTTTGTTAGGTGGGGGGCTTCGTCAGCTTCAGTTCTTCTGGTGTCGGCGTGCGGTGCTCGCGGGCTTCGGGCGGGAGAAGATCGACGATGGCCGACATGATGCGCTCGATGTCGGCGGTCTCGTCGTCGTAGGAGAGCTCGACGGGATCGCCGACGCGCACGATCACCTTGGGCGGCCGCAGCACGTTCCAGACGCGCGGGACGCGCTCGGAACGCGGCCACACCTTCTCCGTGCCCCACAGGCCGATGGGGATGACCGGCGCGTGTGTCATCGCCGCCAACCGCGCCGCGCCATAGCGGCCCTTCAACACGGGATCGAAGAACGCCTCGCCCCGCGGGATCGTGCCCTGCGGCATCAGCGCGACGGCTTCGCCCGCCTCGAGCGCTTCTGCAGCGCGACGAAGCGGCTCGGCTGATCCCGTTCCGCGGTCGACTCGGATCCCGCCGAGCGCGGACGCCACCGGGCCGACAATCGGCGCGTCGAACACTTCTTTCTTGCCCAAGAACCTCGGCGACCGACCGGCGCGCAGGATCGTCATGCCGACGGCGACGGTGTCGAAGTACGAACGGTGATTGGCGACGAGGATCGCCGCGCCGTCGCGGGGAATCTTCTCGGTGCCTTGGATGTCGAAGCGAGCGAACCGGATGAGCTCAGGGCGCGCCGTGAGCTTGAGGAGATCGGCGGGCTCGAAACCCATCACCTTCGGGATGCCCGCCGGCACGTCGAGATGCAACACGGGCCAGCGCCGCACCGTCGCGAACACCGTGAGCC
>JBEEFV010000063.1:0-69305 GCA_041166405.1 Actinomycetota bacterium
GCGGCCCTTCTTGACCCGCAGCGTGTCGGTGCGCGGGTCGAACACGACGTTGGCGCCGCTGACCGTGACCTTCGCAGGCGTGGCGACGGTCGGCAGCGTGGCGCTATCGCCGAGATCGCGCACCGTCAGCTTCACGGTCACGTCGCCGACGCGAGTCTTGTCGATGACGCCGTCGCCGATGCCCTTCAGACGCTTCGGGTCGAACGGCGGCAGGCGCCAAGCGCGGCCGTCGTACACGTCGAGCGCGCCGATGCGCCACGGTCCAGTGATGGGCCCGTCGACTTCGAACAAGACGCGATCGGTAGCGGCCGACAGCGGGATCGCCTTCGGCTTCTGGGGCTTCTCCCCCGGTTTGTACACGGGCGATGGGAACAGGAAGCTCGTCTTGGCCAGCACGACGAAGGCCAGCAGGATCGGCACCATCGTCAGGAGGCTGCGCACGAGGCGTTTGATCTCGAACTCGCGCGATAGCTGCGATGCGCCGCCACTTTCGCCGCCGAAGATGACGGTGAAGGCGGCGAGCAGCGGGATGCCGGCGAGTACGGCGGCGATGAACTGACCTTCCGCGGGCTGCGAGATGGCGGTCAGCGCCAGGACGGGCAGCGGCAACACGAGCCCGCCCTGCGGACGCTTGAGTGCGGTGGCCAACCATGCGGCGGCGAAGCCGATGACGGCGAACAGCACGATCAGGATCGGGCGCCACCCGACGTCGAAGGGCACGGGCGGGCGCAGCACGCGGCCCGACTTGATGGCGTCGCCGATGAGCGTGCTCGGGCTCTCGCCGTTGCCGCCCACGAGCGTGGACACGATGCCGATGACGCCCAGCACAAGCGGGAAAAGCAACTGGAGCAGCACGCGTCGCGCCGAGCTGCGCACTACCAACCAGGCGAAGAACAGGCCGAACAGTCCGCCACCGACCGAGACGAGCCGCGCCGACCACGAGCCGAAGATGCCGCCGGTCATGAGCGCGGCGGCGGTCGTGCTGAGGCCTGCCACGAGGAGCGGGCGCAGGATCGGTACGCGTGGCTCCGCAGCGCCGGGCGTAGGTGCGTCGATCTCGGGGATCGGCGCGACCGCGGCGTCGGCGGGGAGCGCTTCTTCTTCGCGGACTTCGGTGATGGTCACTAGAGCCGTCCCGCGCCGACTTCGCGCCGGAAGGCAACCGCGAGCGGCACACCCGGGCGCATCTCGATCACCTGACAGCCAAGGCCCGCGGCGAGACCGAGCGTTGCGGCTGAGTCCTCGTCCCACATCAGTGCAGCCACGAGGACCGACGCGCCGCGCTGGACGAGGAAGTTGAGCCGCGCCGCCGACTCCGCGTCCAATCGCGGCGTGATGAGCACGATATGGGTGTCGCGACTCGGATCGGAAACGAGGCGCATGATCGGGTCGACGACCGACGTCTTCTCGCGCGTCACGCGCGCCAGCGCGTCGAGAAACTGCATCTGCGCGGCGGCGCCGCGCAACGCGGGCGTGAGCTGGCGCGAGTTGCCTTCCAGCGTGACCGAGTAGCCCTCGCGAAGGTGGCGAATGCCGAGAGCGGCGGCGGCGCGCACGCCGGCTTCGAGCGACTCGGACACCTCGCCCTTCGAGTGATACCGATTGTCCTGGTCGAGGATGATGGTGATCTTGTCGGTGATCCCCTGCTCCGACTCGCGCACCAACAACTTGCCCGTGCGGGCGTACGCGCGCCACACGAGACGACGCAGGTCGTCGCCGGGTACGTACTCGCGCATGCCGTAGAACTCGAGGCCTTCGGGCCACGGCTTGGACACGGGTGGACGGATCGGGGGTTCCTCGAACAGGCGCGTCAGCGGACGGTCCTGCACCAAGTCGACGGCCGGGTGCACCAACAGTTCGACGGGTTCGGCGAGCACGACTTCGCGCTGGGTCAATCCGAAGGGGTCGCCCCACTTCGCGACGAGCGGACCGAGGTTGTAGGCGCCCCGGCGCCGACACGTGAGGCTGTAGTGATGGCCGACGGATTCGCCGGAGTCGAGCGTGGCCACGGGCACACGGGCTGCTTCACCGAGTCCCTGCGGCACGCGCTCTTCGAGGATGAACGTGGAGAGCCGCCTCGTCGCCGTGAGCGAAACCTCCATCTCAATCGTCTCGCCCTCGCGCAGCCGCGGCCGCGTGTCCGACCGATGACCTTCGAGCGGTAACGGCCGGCGCCCGACGACGTACGCCACAAACAGCACCAGCGCGAGCAGGTACGCGATCAGATACATCGTGGTGCCGGCTACGGCGTAGCCGAGGAACCAGAAGAAAACGCACAGGGCGGCGACGATGATTCCCGATGCGGTGAGGCCGGTCGTCTTGGTAACCAACTCGCGCGCGGACGCGAGAGCACCCCGGCGCGGTGCTGCTTGCGCGCCGAACTGCGAGGTCTCCGAGACGGCTGCCATATCTAGGCGGCGCCCCTCCCACGGCGCGAGGCGGCGACGCGGGGCTTCCGCTTCGACGTTCCGTTGCCGTTGCCGTTGCTATGGCCGTTCGTCTTCGGGAGTTCGGAGGTCTCGCCCGCGCCGCGCACGCCGAGCGGCGCCTTGATGCGGCTTACGACGCGCTCGAGGATGTTGTCGATCGTCTCGCCGCGCAGTACGGCGTCGGGCGTGAGCATGATGCGGTGGCCGAGGACGGGTCGCAGGAGCGCCCGCACGTCCTCGGGGTACACCTGCGAGCGCCCGTCGGCTGCAGCCATCACCTTTGACGCCTTGGCCATGGCGATCGAGGCGCGGGGACCCGCGCCGAGCGTGAGCGCGTTCTCCGCACGCGTGGCGTGCGTGATGTCAAGGATGTAGCTCTCGACGGCTGTCGGGATGACCACTTCCGCCGCGAGCCGGATCATGTCGAGGATGTCTTGCGTGCCGATGACCGCCTCGAGACTGTCGACCTCGAGGTCCACAGCGTTGCCTCGGATCACGGCGCGCTCCGCCTCGTAGTCGGGATAGCCGATGGTGAGCTTGAACAGGAACCGGTCGAGCTGCGCCTCGGGCAACGGGAACGTGCCGGCGAGTTCGACGGGGTTCTGCGTGGCCAGCACCATGAACGGCGCCGGCAACCGGTACGTGGTGGCGTCGATGGTCACCGACTTCTCGGCCATCGCTTCGAGCAGCGCCGACTGCGTCTTGGGCGTGGCGCGATTGATCTCGTCGACCAGCAGCACGTTCGCGAACACCGGACCGGGACGGAAGTTGAACTTCATCGTCTTCGTGTCGATGACCGAGGAACCGGTGATGTCGCCGGGCAGCATGTCCGGCGTGCACTGCACGCGCGACCAGTCGGCCTGCATCGACTGGCCAAGGGCACGCGCCAGCACAGACTTGCCGACGCCCGGCACGTCCTCGAACAGAATGTGGCCGCCGGCGCAGATCGCGACCATCGACAAGCGAACGACGTCGTCCTTGCCGTGGATGACGGTGTTCACGTTGTCGACGATGCGGTCGAAGATCTTGTTGAAGCGGACGACGTCCATGATTGGTGCCTTTCGGTAAGAGCTAGTTGTTGCCGGAGCGGTTGATGGCTTCTTCGCTGGTCCCGAGGTAGGACGCGATGACTTGTTCGTTGGCGACGACGTCTTGGGGCAGGCCGCGGGTGATCACGGTGCCGACTTCCAGCGCCAGCAATTCGTCGGAGACCGACATGATCAGCGGCATGTCGTGCTCGATGATCAGCATCGTGGCGCCCGTCTCGTACTTGATGCGTTGCAGGAGCGGGCCGAGTTCCTCCGCTTCCTTTTGAGCGATGCCGGCCGACGGTTCGTCCAGCAGTAGCACGCGAGGATCGGCGGCCATCACACACGCGAGGTCGACGAGCCGGCGTGATCCGGTGGAGAGCTCGCGCACGAACTTGTCGCGAAAGTCGCCGAGGTTCAACAAGTCGACGAGCCGATCGACGCGGCGAGCAAGCTTTGTCTCCGAGCGTTTGACGCCTGGGAGATGCAGGGCCGCCATCGTGGTCGAGCGCGCTTCGACGTGGCGTTCGAGGGCCACGGCGATGTTCTCCGCGACGGTCAGCGACGGGAACAGCCGCGCGTCTTGGAACGAGCGGTGCAAGCCGAGGCGGGCGCGGTCGTCGGTCGTTAGTTCCGCCATCGGCTGGCCGTAGAGCAGCACCTCGCCGTCGTCCGGTTCGACGAAGCCCGAGATGATGTCGTAGATCGTCGTCTTGCCCGCACCGTTCGGGCCGATGAGCCCAAGCGTCTGGCCTTCGGGCACGGCGAAGCTGACACCGTTGATCGCCTGGACGCCGCCCCAGCGCTTCTGCACGCCGCGCAGTTCGAGCGCGGTTTCGACCTGCGCGCCTTCGAGTACGGAGTTCTTCTTGCCCGACAGGATCAACCCCGTCGCAGTGCTCGAACCGCGCAAGTACACCGAGCGCAGGATGTCGGGCCGCTGGAGTAGGTCCGCCGTCGACCCGTGGAACTTGATTTCGCCCTTCTCCATGAACACGGCCTTGTTGGCGATGGTCAGGGCCACGTTCACCGACTGCTCGACAAGCACGATGGTCGTCCCGCGCTCGGCGATGGCGCGCACGATGCCGAGGAGTTGCTCGACGATGAGCGGCGACAACCCGAGCGACAACTCGTCGATCATCAGCAGCCGCGGGCGCGACAGGAACGCCTGAGACAGTGTGAGCATCTGCTGCTCGCCGCCCGACAGGTTGCCCGCGGGTTGGTCGAGCCGTTCGCGCAGCCGCGGGAAGTACGTGAGGACTGTTTCGGTGGCGTCGGCGACGTAAGCATCGTCGGAACGGAACATCCACGCGGCGACGCGCAGGTTTTCGGCGACGGTCAGTCCCGGGAACACGCCGCGGCCGCCCGGGGTCTGGATGATGCCGCGGCCCGCATGCTCGTTCGCCGGCAGGTACGTGATGTCTTCCCCGTCGTAGAACACCGCGCCGTTCCACGGGACGGCGAGCCCTGAGATGGCGCGCAGCAGCGTCGACTTGCCGGCACCGTTGGTGCCGAGCAACGCGATGATCTCGCCCTCTTCGACGTCGAAGTCGACGTTGAAGAGAATTTGCACGTCGTCGTAGCCGACGTCGAGGTCGCGCACCACGAGCAACTTCGCGGCGCCGGCCGCCTTGGACTGACGCGACTCCTCGGCGGCCATGGCGGCTGCCGTCGCCGAGCGGATGTCGGCGTCAACGCTCGAGCCGGCGGACGTGAGGATCAGGGCACCGATGATGAACAGCGGCGTGAGGAGCAGCATGGATTGCTGCACGCCGTGGTCGTCGGCGTACTGCCCGATGAAGAACAGCGGGATCACACCCGGGATGACGAAGATCACGAGGAGCGAAAGGCCGATGCCGCGGGCGCGTGCGGGCACGACGAGGGTGATCAGCGCCGTCGTGGCCGGGGCGAGGATGGCGCCGGCGAAGCCGCCGATGATCATGAAGGCGACAGCGAGCGGCAGTGACGGCGAGAACGCCAGCACGCCGTAGGCGATGCCAGTGAACACGGCCATGATGCCGCCGTAGGTGATGACGCGACTCGGACGATCGCGCAGCAAGCGCGTCGCGACCGCGCCGCCGAGCAGCACACCCGGGATGGCCGCGCCTTCGTGCAGTGACGCCAGCGTGCCGCGCGCGGCGGGACCGAGGTTGTACACGTCCTGGAAGTAGAAGCCGAGCAGTTGCAGGATGCCGAGCGACGAGCCGACGAGGAACGGAAGCGCGAACAGGATGCGGCGCATGGTCCGCACGTTCCACGCGATGCGCATGCCTTCGCCGAGCGAAGGAGGGCGCTGCGCGGTGTTGGCCACCTCTTCGTCGGCGCCCATCGTGCGCCGTTCCCACACGCCGCGAACGGGCTCGCGTAGGTAGGCGAGCATGAGCACGAACAGCAGCGCCGTCGGGATGATCTCGAGCAGGACCGGGAGCTGCCAGAAGAACGCTGACGCAAGCACTCCCGCGGCGAGCGGCACGACAACTTTGCCGACGCGCTTGGCCAACTCCTGTGACGCGTACACCGACGGCCGCGTTTGCGGCGGGTAGAAGTCGGCGAGCAGCGCCGAGTTGCTCGCCTCCAATGAGGTGCCGAGCCCGCCGACGAAGCGGAAGAGGCCGAGCATCACGATGGTGGGCGCGAGACCCGTCAGCGCCAGCGACAGCCCGAGCACCGCGAGGCCCACCGAGCTCATGCGCACGCGGTTGACGCGGTCGATGAGGTAGCCGATCGGAAGCGCGGCGAGCAGGCTGACGATGCCTGTCAGCGCGGTCATCGTGAGGACGAAGCCAATGCTGACGCCGAAGTAGTCGCGGATGTCGGGCCCGAGCAATCCGAAGACGGCTTTGTCGGCCTCGCTCAGCATGCCAATGCCGGCGAGGATCATCAGCGGGCTGATCGGGAGTCCACCGGTGATGCTGCGCGGCTTCAGCAGCGACAGGAAGCCCGGCGTATCGATGGCTTCCGCCACTTCCGCCATGACGGGATTGACGGGCGCAGCCGCGACTTCCTCGTGATGGAAGTCGTCGACGACCGCGACCGCAGTTTCGGGCGAATCGGAATCGTCGAAGGGCTTGAGCTTCACCTTCGCCGGCTTGCGAACTTCTTGAATGTCGAAGCGGTGACGGTTGCGCGCCGCGGGTTCGACGACGATCTGCTGGCGGCGGGGCTTGGCTGTCAACGCCACGGGTTTGGTGGCGCGGCGCTCGATGCGCTCGGGCTCAATTGCCATAGAACGACCACCCCTTACCGACCTGGCTACCGCCGGCGACGCCGATGCGCGACCGGCGGCGGAAGCGTGGAGACGCGGCCGGCGCCTTCGGGTCCTCGCCCGCCTTCGGAGCCAGAGGTACGCGCGCCATTTGCCCGCCGACCATGCCGAACTCGCCGAGCAGGCTCGGGACGTAGATGCGGCGGCGGATGGCGACGCGCCGCAACACCGAATCGCGGACCTTGTACACGGCGGACCCGAGGCCACCCGGGAACGCGAGCAGGAAGAACAGCACGCCGCCGGAACTCGCCAGTCCGTGGACGATTGGCGAGCTCGACACGATGGTCAGCGCGCCCAAGTACAACGCGCCCGTGAGCGCGCCCGGCACGGACCCGAGGCCGCCGATGATCGCCATCAAAAACAACGTGATCGACTGTTCGGGGCCGAACGCGCTCTGCGTCACGGCGTGCTGGTGGGCGGCGTACAGCACGCCCGCGAACGCCGCGAGGAAACCTGAGATGGCGAACGTCGCGAGACGCGTACGCACCAGGTTCACGCCGAAGCTCTGCGCCGTGCGCTCGTTGTCGCGCATCGCGATGAGGACGCGGCCGGTACGGCTGCGGCGGATGCCGAGCGCGGCCGCGACCGCGCCGCCGAGGCTCAACACGCACAGGTAATAGAAGGCGCGCGCGTCTTCGAACCGTATGAAGAACAGCTTCGGTCGGTTGACGGTGACGGGCAGGATCGACCCGAAGTAGCGCTGGTTCAGCAACACCGTCGACGCGACCACCGCGAACGCCAAGGTCGTGACGGCGAGGTACAGACCCTTGATACGCAACGCCGGTAAGCCGAGCACGACGGCGACACCGGCGCCGACGAGCGACCCGACGAGCAGCGCAATGGGGAACGGCCACCCGGCGCGGTCGATCAACGCGCCGCCGACAACGGCTCCGACGGCGACGAACCCGAACTGACCGAGGCTGATCTGGCCGCCCCAGCCCGTCAGCACGACGATCGACACGACGATGATGCCGTAGATGGCGAACAGTCCCGCTTGATCGGTCTGGCTCGGCGAAAGGATCCAGGGCAGCGCGGCCATGACGATGCCGCCGAACACGAACACGCGGCGCACGCCCGACTTCACCGTCGGCAGGGCCGCGAGTTCCGTCGGGATCGGACGGATCTCCTCCGACGCCGCCCACGATCCCTCGGTTCCCTCGCCGGCGCGCGCCAGCGTCTTGCGGCGCAGCAGGAGTACGCCGATCGTGAGGCCGAGCACCAGCACGTCGACCACCGCGGTCTGCGAGTAGGCGAAGAAGACGGCGGACTCGAAGACGGAAAGCAGGATCGCGGCAAGAACCGTGGTCGGCAGGTTCTCCATGTCGCCGAGGATCGCGGCGAACAACACCCGCAGCATCGTGCCGAGACCGAGCGCCGCGCCGCCGCCGGCGAGCGCGGCCGCACCGCCACCGCCGATGCCGAGGCACAGCTGCAACACGGCGGCGAGCCCGGCCAGACCGCCAGCGACGATCCACACGATCATGGACAGCGACGTCGTGTTGATACCGAGCAGCGCGGCGCGGTCGTCGTTCTCAGCGGCGGCGCGGATGGCGATGCCGACGCTCGACAGCTTGAAGAACGCCGTCATACCGACGACGACAAGAACCGTCGCCACGAGCAACACCAGATGGTTGCCGTTGAACACCACCACGCCGTACTTGTGCGTCAGCGAACTGAACGGCGTATGGAACGTCTTGCTCTTACTCAGGCTTTGTCCGTCGTCGCCGAGCAACCCGGGGATCGACAGCGCGATCACACTGAGTAGCTGCGCGACCGCGATGGTCACGACGGTGAGCACCAATCGCGTCTTCGCCACGAACCGGCGGATGAGGAACAGCTCGGTCAAGAAACCAAGCGCGGCCGCTCCGAGCACCGATGCGGGAAAGGCGAGCCAGTAGCTCCAGTGCTCGTAGGTCATCAGCTCGAGGAACCCGACGGACGCAACGACACCGAAGCCTGCTTGCGCAAAGTTGATCACGCGCGTGGCGCGGTACACGAGCACGAGGCCAACGGCGATCATGGCGTTGATGCAGCCGAACAACGCCGCTTGGATCAACACTTCCGGCGGAATGCCAACGCCGGCAGTGGCGCCGAGCACCTCGGCGGCTCCGATGGTCAGGACCGTCGCCCCGACCATCCACATGGCGCGCTTCGCGGTGGCCGTCACGCTTTCAACGCCTGGACGAGTTGGGGCAGATTCGCCACTTCCGCGATCTGCTCAAGGTCAGGGCGTTGGATGTCGACGTGCCCACCCGCCTTGTCCACGAGCATGTTCGCGGTGAAGGCATACGTCTCGTTCTTCGTGATCTCTTGCTTCAGGCGAACGACAATGCGCCGCGGCAAGCCGGCGGCGTCGATCCAGACCTCTGCCTTGTAGACGCTGCCCTTGAAGGAGTTGGCGCGAAACACTTTTTCCAGGCCCAGCACCGACTTGTCGGGCAGGCCCTTCGCCGCTTTCTCGAAGTCGACATTCATCTTGTAGTGAACCGTCGGCACCCCGGCGACGCGCGCGGACCCGAGCTTCTCGACGGAGCCGGTCAAGGCGCCTTTGAGCAGCCGCACCTGGAAGGTGAGGTTGTAGGGCACTGCAAGGAAGGATCCCGGCGAAAGCCGCGAGCTGTCATCGCGTTCGAGGTGCGCGAAGTTGAGGCGCACCCAAGGACGTCCGCTCGAAGCAGCGGCGAGCTTGCGCCCGTACACCGTTGAGCGTGAGTAGATGAGTTTGGTGTCGGCGAGGGCAAGGCGCGAGCGGTTCGTGGCGAAGTTCACGGCGACGGGCGCCACGCGCTTGGCCACGCCGCGAGCACCGAGTGCGGCGCCAAGGCCAGCAGGCGTGTTGAGCGGCTTGAACGTGTAGTCGTATTGGCCGGAGATGCTGCCGGCCGCGATCGCCTTGTCGGCGGCGTCGCTGATGCGCTCGGCCATCGCCTGCTTGTCTCCGAGCGCGCAACCGGACGCCAGCAGCGTCACCGCGACGAACGCAATTGTTGTCAACGCGGTACGCGAACGACGGCCGGCGGCCGTTCCCCCCAACTCAGACACCATCGCGGATAGTAAAGCTCTTTTCCTTACGTGGCAAGCGTTCTTAAACGGTCGGGTGCCAGAAGACTTCGAGCGGCGCCCAGTCGAGGAAGTAGTCACGAACGCCGGTGCACGAAGCCCCGGTCACGCATTGACTACTGAGTCGAACCAAGAAGTGATTGAAGTCGAGTTCGCTGAACACCGACGATGTCGCGCTATCCCAGTGAATGTCCCACGCGTGCCCCCAGTTGTCGCTAGATCCTCCCAGAACATCGGTGCGTTGTGACGTCGCCCCCGCCGGTGTCAACTTCGCTGGGCTCCAGTGCCCGCCGAGATCCCACGACAACTCCGCAACCATGTACGGCGTGCCGACCGTCGAGTCGGACCACCAGTCGAGGCGCAACTTGATGCCGTCGACGACGATGTGGCCGCACTTCGACGGCGCGCACGGACCAACCGAGCCGGCCTGCACGAGCGCCATGTTCCACAGGTTCTCGGTGTTGTAGCCCGTGATGAGGTGCTGGTTGAGGTAGCCGTTGATGTTGTCCGACTGGCCGGTGTACGGGCTGCCGAGCGGGTTCTCGTCGAGGAACATGCCGTAGCGATGCGCCTCGAAGCCGTCACCGATTCCGGTCGCAGCTTCGACAAGACCGCCGCGGTACTGCGGGCAGGGCGTGTAGGACGAAAGGGTCGGATTGCGCGCAGCGGCGCAGTCGGACGACACGTCGATATTCGGATCCGTCGTCGTGACGATCATCGGGTTCGCGGGACGCGTGTCGCTCCACGCGCCCATCGACGTCTCGGTGGTTGCGCCGCCGTAGGCGTAGGTGCAGTGCACCGCGGCGCGGGCGCATTCCATGAGCGCCGTGGCGATCTTCCACGTGCCGTTGAAGTCGAGCGCGTCGAACCACTTGAACGTCAGGTCCGACGGTGTCTCGACCATCATCACGTGGTTGGCGATCAGCCAGTTGGGCGCGCCGGTGCTCGGATCAGTGCCGCCGTAGCGGTCGCCCTGCACGCGGATGAACTCCTTGGTCGTCGTCAGGCGCGGCTTGGCGAGGTACCAGAGACGGTCGCAGCCGATTTCGCCAGCGGCGCCTCCGAGCGTGGAGACCGTGGCCGGGTTGTCGTCGCTGCCGACGAGGCAGGCGAAGCGCGTCGTCGTCGGGATCGTGTTCACCTGCGTCGACGTCGGCAAGTCGGTGCCGAACATCTGTCCGGCTTCGACCGCCATGATCGACGACGGCGGCGGCAGCGACTTGGCCGAAGCGATCGCCGCCACCTTGAACGCGTTGCTCGCGCCCCACGAGTGGCCGATCAGTTGCATGCCGAGCGACGTATTCACCTTCGCGCGGCCGTCCGACCGTGCGGCGATGGTCGTCAACGCGTTGCTGACGGAATGGGCGATCACATCAGCCGCGTCGACGTCGGGCGAAACCGGCACTGGCCAGTAGCCGTCTGCAATAGCGGTGCCTTCGAGCCCGATCGGCCCCGGCGACGGGCTGTTGTCGGGATCGACGTAGCGCGGCGTCACGACCACGGCACCCTTCCGCGCCAGGTGCTTGGCGAGGTAATCAAAGTCGGGCTGACTACCTGGCTGTCCGTAGTTGCTTTCACCTTTGTCGAACGCGCCGTGAACGATCACCGTTAGCGGAAGGGTGCTCGAAGCGGATGTGCCCGTGCACGACGCGCCGCCCGTCCACGTCGAAAGCAGCGGCCGGTAAAGCCAGTAGTCGTACGTCTTGGTTGCGCCCGCCACCAGCTCGGCGGCTGGCTCGGCGTAGCAGTAGTCCGTCGCGCCCGGGCCGCTCGCGGGCCGCGTCGGCTTGTTGGCGACGATCGTCGCCCGCGCCGGCGCGGACGCCGTGACCATCGTCGCCGCGACGATGACGGCCGCCAGCGTCACCTTGAGTACCCGTTTGCGTACGCGCATCCCTTGCCCTCCCCAGGCTCGGCCTCGTCCCGAGGGTAAGTAGGGCGGGCTCATTAGTCTTGAAGAAATGCGTCAGGGGGAAGTACGCGAGGTGGGGGCCGAGCACTTTGAGATCGTCGACGTGGACGTCGACGGCCCCGAGGCCCGCTTCGTTGAGCGGTGTTGGTCGGTGCGCTGGAACCTGCCCGAGGACACCGAGCACGAGCAGCTCGTACTCGCGCATCCAACGGTCACGCTGATCGCGAGCGCTACGGGCACGGTCGTCGTCGGTCCGCCCACTGCGACCGAGGTGCTGCGGCTTTCGGGGCGCGGGTTCCTGGTTGGAGCGGTCTTCCGTCCGGCGGGATTCCGGCCGTTTCTCGGACGTTCGCTGGCGACGATCGTCAATGCGACCGTGCCGCTCGGCGACATCTTTCCGAACAACACGCTCGGCGACTGCGACGGCAACGCCGGGCGCTTCGTCGAGTCGGTGTCGCAGCTGCTCGCCGCCGCGGACACAGTTGTGGGCGATACCGAGACGACGTCCGCCATCGTCGAGCACGCACGCGCCGACCGCATGATCCTGCGGGTCGACGAGCTCGCCACGTATGCCGGTATGTCGGTGCGGTTGCTGGAGCGCCGGTTCGTCGACCACGTCGGGCTCAGCCCGAAGGCCGTCATTCGCCGCTTCCGGCTGCAGGAGGTTGTCGAACGGGCGCGGCTGGGCAAGGTCGACTGGGCCGCGCTCGCCAGCGATCTCGGCTACAGCGACCAGGCGCATCTCACGCGTGATTTCCGCGCCGTCGTCGGTGTGCCGCCCGCGACGTTCCACCATCAAGCGACCGACACGTTCGACTGCGCCGACAGCCGCTTGCGCTACCGCCGCCAGTAACGAGGCGGTAAGTAAGGGTTCTTGACAGACTGGCGCGGCTTCGATGACGATGGCGCCGTGTCCACTCCTCGCCTCCATCGTCTTTTCGCGCCCGACGGCAACTGCTTCGACGTCGCCGTTGACCACGGTTTCTTCAACGAGGGCCCGCTCCTCGGCGGAATAGAACGGCTTGACCGCGCGCTCGACACGCTGATCGCTGCCGCGCCCGACGCGATTCAACTCACGCCCGGCCAGGCGAAGCGCTACCAGGAGCGGCCCGGTCATAAGCCGGCGCTCGTTCTGCGCACGGACACCGCCAACATCTACGGGTCGTCGCTGCCGTCCTACGTGTACAGCAAGATGATCGACGGCGCCGTGGAGACCGCAGTGCGCATCGACGCGGCGTGCGTCGTCGTCAACCTGTTCCTCTTGCCCAACCAGCCCGAGTTGCACGGCCAGTGCGTGCGCAACGTCATGCAGCTGCGGGCCGAGTGCGAGAAGTGGGGCATGCCGTTGATGGTCGAGCCGCTCGTCATGCAGCCCAACGAAAAGGCCGGCGGCTACATGGTCGACGGCGACGTCACAAAGATCGTGCCGCTCGTCCGCCAAGCCGTCGAACTCGGCGCCGACGTGATCAAGGCCGATCCGACCGACAACATCGAGGACTACCCGGCTGTGCTCGACACCGCGGCGGGCGTTCCCGTGCTCGTGCGCGGCGGCGGCAAAGTGCCGGTGAAGGAAATCCTGGAGCGGACCGCTGCGCTGATGGCCGTGGGCGCCAACGGCATCGTGTACGGCCGCAACGTCATCCAACACGAGCATCCGGCCGAGCTCACCCGGGCGCTGATGGCTGTCGTGCACGACGGTGCCGACGCGGAGCAAGCCTTGAAGCTGCTGCCATGACACAGAAGGTCGTTCGCTTCGGCGTCATCGGCGGCGGTTTGATGGGCCGCCAGTTCGCCAGTGAGTGCAGCCGCTGGCTGCACCTGCTCGACATCAGTGCCCGACCGGAGATCGTCGCCATCGCCGATCCGTCTCCCGCGGCACGCCAGTGGTTCCTTGACCGTGTGCCGTCGCTCAAGGCGGCGGAAGCGGACTACAAGGCGATCCTGGCGCGCGACGACATCGACGCGATCTACTGCGCGGTGCCGCACACGCTGCACGAGCAGGTGTTCATCGACGTGATCGAGGCGGGCAAGCACCTGCTGGGTGAAAAGCCGTTCGGCGTCGACCAAGCCGCGAACGACAAGATTCTCAAGGCGGCGGCGGCGCGGCCCGAACTGATCGTGCGCTGCAGCAGCGAGTTCCCGTTCTTCCCGGGCGCGCAGGCGGTGTACGAGGCCGTGAACTCGGGGCGCCTCGGCGACATCTTCGAAGTGCGCGTCGACTTCTCGCACTGCAGCGATCTGGACCCGAACAAGAAAATGAACTGGAAGCGCTCGGTCGAACTCAACGGCGAGTACGGCGTCATGGGCGATCTCGGCATGCACGCCGTGCACCTGCCGTTCCGGCTCGGGTGGGTGCCGACCAACGTGTTCGCGCTGCTGTCGAACATCGTCAAGGAGCGCCCGGACGACGCGGGCGCGCTGGTGCCGTGCCTGACGTGGGACAACGCCACGCTCGCGTGCGAAACCACGCAAGGCATCCCGATGATCATCGACATCAAGCGCATTGCGCCCGGCGAGACCAACACGTGGTCGATCGAGGTCTACGGCACGCGCGGCAGCATCCGGTGGAACACGAAGGCACCCAAGGCGCTGTGGACGCTCGACTACGAACCCGGCGCCGAACAGAGCTGGGCCAACACCGACATCGGTTCGCAGAGCGTGTACAAGACCATCGTCGACGGCTACCTCGAGTTCGGCTTCAGCGACTCGTTGCTGCAGATGTGGGCCGCCTACGTCGACGAAGTCGCCAACGGCGACGCCATGCAGGGCGGGTTCCGCTGCGCCACGCTCGAGGAGACGGCGGTGCAGCACGCGCTGTTCACCGCCGCGCTGGAATCGGCGGCCACCAAGCAGGCCGTGGCGATTGCCCGCTGACGACGTCGTCGTCGCTGGGCTGATCTGCGTCGATCTACGCCCGCAGTTCAACGCCGCGCCGCGGATAACGCCCGGCGCGCTCCAGGCGGTCGGACCGCTCGACGTGTCGGTCGGCGGATGCGTCGGCAACACGGGCTTGGCGCTCGCCGCCCTTGGGACCAAGGTGCGGCTCGCCGGCAGCGTCGGTGACGACTCGCTCGGCCGGTTGGTCGCCGAAGCTCTCGTCGCGGCGCGACGCGTCGACACTGCCGCAGTGCACGCTGTTGAGGGAGCCGCCACGTCGTACACGGTCGTCGTCGATCCCCCGTCGTCGGACCGCTCGTTCTGGCACTGCACCGGCGCGAATGACCTGTTCGACCCGACGCAGGTCGACCTCACGTCAGCTCGTCTGTTTCATCTCGGGTATCCCTCGCTCCTGGCGCGAGTCGTCGCGGACGAAGCCGCGGGGCTCGTCACGTACTTGGCCGAGGCGCGCGCCGCTGGCGTCATGACGTCGCTCGACATCGCCATGCACGACGCTGCGTCGCCCGCCGCCAACCTCGACTGGGCAACGATCCTCGCTCGGCTATTGCGCGAAGTCGACGTGTTCTCGCCGAGCGTCGACGAGTTGCGGCGCGTTGTTCCAAGTCTCACCACGGCAGAGGACGCGGCGCGGTGGGTGCGCGAGCAAGGGTGCAGCGTCGTGATGGTCACCGACGGTCCGCGCGGCAGCTACACACTGAGCGACGACTCGGAAGGGTGGACGCCGGCGTTCGCCGTCGAGGTCGCCACGACAACAGGCGCCGGCGACGCGGCAACTGCGGGGTTGTTGCACGGCTTGGTGTCGGGGTTCAGTGTCAGCGAAGCGGTCGTTGCTGCCGCCGCCACGGCGGCGGCACGCGTCGAAGGCACGCCGATCCCCGATTGGTCGGTGCTCGCCAACCGGGTCGCGCGCGGCTGGCCGACCCGTTAGTTCGGCCAGTACTCGGCGATTTTCCCGACGAGGAAGTGCGCGCTGCGTTCGAGTTCGTCGAACCCGTTGACGCCGTCCTCGATGCTGATCCATCCCGCGAAGCCGACACCCGACAGCACCGAGAAGATGGCGTCGTAGTCGTTGAATCCCTTGCCGATTTCACCGTGGTGCAACAGCTTCGAATAGCCGAGCGCGCCGTCAACTTCCGCGTTGCGAAGATCCTCGATGGTGCCGTTCGGAAGGAAGCGGTCGCTGGCGTGCATCGTGACGACGCGGTCCTTCACGCGCGCGAGCACTTCGAGCGGGTCGTCGCCGGCAATGAGCGAGTTGCTCGGGTCGAAGTTCACGCCAAGCACCGGCGACTGCACGCGATCGACGAGTTCGCAAAAGATGTCCATCGGCATCGCGAACTCTGGATACTCCCAGTAGCCGTCCTTGTAGTGGTTTTCGATGTTGAGTGTGACGCCCGCAGCCGCCGCGTGATCGAGGCACGCCTCGATGCATTCGACGGAGTAGCGCAGCCCGTCCTCGCGCGACACGCCGGGGCGCGCCTGGCCCGACAGGATCCGACAGAACGGTGACCCGAGGGCGGCGGCCATGTCGATCCACTGCTTCTCAAGGTCGACCTGTTGGGCACGGAAGGCCGGATCGGGATGCGTGAAGTCGGGTGAGCAGCACAGCATCGGGATGACGAGTCCCGCGTCTTCGACGATGCGTCGCTGCGCTGCCCATCCGGCGGGGTCCTTGAGATCGATGAACCCGGCGAACATCTCGAGGCCCTGGATCGGCAGAACCGATGCCATCTGCACCCAGTCCGCGATGCTCATCGTTCCTGCGAGCACCATCTCGTCGAGCCATGCCTTCGGGAAGGCCGAGAGCGAAGGACGTGTCACGGTTTCAGCACCGCCTTCACGATCGAACCGTTGTGCATGCCTTCGAAACCTTCCATCCACTCCTCGAGCGGCCACACGCCGCCGATGAGCGGGCGCACATCCAAGGCACCCGTATCAAGGAGGCGCAGGACCCGCTCCCAGACCGGATAGTTGTGGCTGAAGCTGCCGCGCAGCGTGACGTTCTTCTGCACGAGCGGATCGAGTGAAAGGGGAAACTCCCCTGCGCCCCATCCGACCTTGGAGACCCATCCCGCGGGCCGCACCAACTCGATGGCCGTCTTGACCGTCGCCGACACGCCTGCCGCGTCGATCACGCCGTCGGCGCCGAGGCCGTCCACCGCGTACGCCCACTCCGTCGCGTCGCCGACGATCGGATGGAGGCCCATCTGCCGCGCGACCTCGAGTCGCGTCGCGTCACGTTCGAGTCCGACGATTGCCACCTCGCCGCCCTGAATACGCGCCATCGCGCCGGCGAGGATTCCGATTGGGCCGGGGCCGAGCACGACGATGCGATCACCTGGCCGCACGTTGCCGTTGTTGACGACCGCGTTGTACGCCACGCAGCACGGTTCGGTAAGCGATGCAATTTCGGGCGAGATCGACTCGGGCACGCGGTGGAGGCATCGCGCCGGCGTGCGTACGTACTTCGCCATCGCGCCGTTGATCACCGCGCCAAAGCCGCTGCGCGACGGGCAGAGGTTGTAAAGCCCGACGCGGCTCAGCGGTGTGCTCATGTCGACTTGCGCCGCCGTCTCGCTCACGACGCGGTCGCCGACCTTCCAATCCGAGACGGAAACGCCGACCGCGGCGATGATGCCGGTGAACTCGTGGCCAAGCACCACCGGATACGTCACGTTCCACGACATCTGACCGTGCCACTGGTGCACGTCGCTGCCGCAGACGCTGACTGCTTGCACCTCGAGCAGCACATCGTGCGGCCCAAGCGGCGGCGGCTCAGCCGGGCGCAATTCGACCTGCCCCGGTCCGTAGTTGACAACCGCCAGATCGGTCACAGTTTCCCCTTCGCGCCGCGCATCGGGGAGGATAGTAACGATTCTTGACAGTGCTCGCCCAGGCCTCCACCATGGGCGACGTGAGAGGCGAGGTTGGTATCGATGGCGGTTGACAGAACACCCGCGGATCACTCGGTGATGCGCGGCTTGAACCGGTCGTTGGTACTCGACGTGCTGCGGCGCGAAGGTCCGATGTCGCGCGCCGACATGGCGAAGCGGACGACGCTGACCAAGCCAACGGTGGCAGCGATCGTCGACGGCCTCCTGCAAGAGGAGTTGGCGGTCGACCTCGGTGAAGGTGAGAGCGGCGCGACGGGCGGCCGCCGACCGGTCCTCGTGGAGTTCAATTGGCGGTCGCAGTTCTTCCTCGGGGTGCAGGTAGGCGAGACCGATACCGAGGTCGCCCTCACCGACGCGGCCGGCAACGAGATCGCCGTGCGCTCGCATCCGACGTCAAGAGATCCACAAAAGGTGCTTACGCGCGTGATCAAGGACGTCGGCGAACTGATGCGGTCCGCAGACGCACCGCCGGACCGCCTGCGCGCCGTCGGGGTGTCGATCCCCGGCCTCGTCGACGAGGCCTCGGGCCTATGCCTGCTCGCCCCCAACATCGGATGGAAGAACGTTCCGGTGGCCGACATCGTGTCGCGCGGACTGAAGGTGCCTGCGCTCGTTCGCAACCATGCACAAGCCGCCGCGTTAGCCGAATTCAACGAAGGCGCGGGACGAGGCAGCCACATCCTCGTCTACCTGTACGCGCAGACCGGTGTGGGCGCGGGCATCATCATCGACGGGGAACCTTTCAGTGGCGCTACAGGCGTAGCCGGCGAGATCGGTCACTGTCGCGTGGCTGGTGCCAACGCCAAGTGCACGTGCGGAAAGACAGGCTGCCTCGAAACCGTCGCCTCTTTGCGCGCCGTCGTCGCTGACGCGCTCGGCGCGCGCCGCCGCGGCGGCCAGCACGAGTTCAAAGCCGTTGTCGATGCCGCGGCAGGCGGCAACCGCGCGGCACGAAACGCCCTGACTCGCGCCGCACGCGAACTCGGCAGCGCTGCAGCGACGCTCGTGAACATGTTCGGACCCAACGTGCTCGTCGCCGGCGGCAGCATCATCGAAGACGGCGGTGTGTTCGACGAGTTCCGCACGGCCCTTGCAGCAGACACGCTCGCTCCGGTCATGAAGCGCCTCGAATTGCGAACCCCAGAGCTCGGCCTGCGCGGCGGCTTGCGTGGCGCGATTCTCGTCGCGCAGCGTCGCGCAGCGCACGCGGAACGGCTGCTGCTCGCGCCACAACCTGCGTTCGAATTCTCGAACTAATGGCATTTATTGCGGGCGAGGTAGCGCCGGGCTACGAGCGAGTCCAGGACGCGTTCGCCGACAATTTCGCCAACCGCGGCGAGCTCGGCGCCGCGGTGTGCGTGTACCACCGCGGCGAGAAGGTCGTCGACTTGTGGGGTGGAGTTGCCGATGCCGCGACCGGTCGCCCGTGGTCCGCGAACACGTTGCAGGCCGTGTTCTCCACCACGAAGGGCGCGACCGCGGCGTGTGCACTTCTTCTGGCGCAGCGCGGCGAACTTGATCTCGACGCTCCGGTCGCGTCGTACTGGCCCGAGTTCGCTAACGCCGGCAAAGAGACCCTGCCCGTGCGCTGGATCCTTTCGCACCAAGCGGGCTTGAGCGCGCTCGACGAGCAGCTGGCGGATCCGTTCGACGTCGCCGACATTTGCGACCGCCTGGCGCGCCAAGCCCCGTTCTGGGAACCAGGGACGGCGCACGGCTATCACGGCTTCACCTACGGATGGCTCGTGGGTGAGATCGTTCGGCGCATCAGCGGCAAGTCGCTCGGGACCTTCTTCTACGACGAGATCGCGACGCCACTCGGCCTCGACTTCTGGATCGGGCTGCCGGAGTCGGAAGAGCCACGCGTGTCAACACTCGTCATGCCGGAGCTGCCACCGATCGAGGTGATGCTGGCATGGCCCGACGACATCAAGCAGGCGGGCGCCACGAACAACGACCCTACGTCGCTGATGCACCGCAGCCTCAGCCTCTTCTCGAACGACGTCGACTGGAACAGCCCCGCGATTCACGCCGCCGAGATCCCCGCGGCGAACGGCATCACGTCGGCCCGCGCGCTGGCGCGCATGTACGCGAGCTTCGTCGGCGAGGTCGACGGCGTCCGGATCTTGGATACCGACATCGTCAAACAAGCGGCGCACGAAACCGACACGGAGCGCGACCTGGTGATGAACATCCAGAGCCGCTTCGGCCTGGGCTTCATGCTGTCGTCGGCCTACACACCGATGTTCGGCCCGGGATCCTTCGGCCACGAAGGCTCGGGCGGGTCGCTTGGATGCGCGGACCCCGACCGCGAACTCGCATTCGGTTACGTGATGAACCGCATGCAGTTGAACCCCGCGGGCGATCCGCGGCCCGCGGCGTTGATCGACGCCGTCACCGCATCACTGGCCTAAGTCACTCCGCACGTTTCTTGTGTCCTGACAGCCGGCACAACCCGGTTGTCAGGACACAAGAACCGACGAAACTTTGTTAGGAAAGTTCCTTTACTATTTCGCGTTCGCTTGTTACGTTGCGATGACTTTCGATCGTTTGGGGAGGCATCGAGTTGTCCATCCGCACCTTGTCCCGCGTGTTCGCCACGCTCGCGTTGGCGTCCAGCTTCATCGTCGCAGCCGGCCACGAGCCCGCGTGGGCGACGCCCGCTCCTCCCGGCCAACCGACGTCCGGCCCTGGTGGCAGCAACTACTGCTTCACGAGCGGCGAGACCAACGGAGTGAATGTCATCGCCGGCAAGCAGACTGACTCGCCGACCGAAAACGACTACTGGATCTACCAGCCGAAGGGCAGTTGGGACACGGCGTGCGGCGCGTCGGCGCCGACGGTCGTCCCGCTCGTAGTTGTGCTGCACGGACTTTCCGACGGCAGCAACTCGTACTACGACCACTACATCCGCCACATCGTCCGCAAGCGCGGCGCCATCGTCGTGTATCCCCGCTACCAGCCATCGGCTGCGCCGAACCTCCCGACGTCGCCCGCGGACCCGGCGTCGAACGCGATCGACGCCATCAACGACGCCATCACCACGATGTCGACGGCGAGCGGCATCCGGATCGACACCACGAAGGGCCTCGGCGTCATCGGAAACTCGTGGGGTGCGACGACGGGGTTCAACGTCGTCGCGCGAGCAAGCGCCGGGGTGCCGTCGTGGGCGACGCCGAAGTTCTTCTTCGCCGTCGCGCCCGGGATGATCGGATACCGCAACACCGAGAACCCGCCGCACCCAGAACTCGAAGTCGACAGCGACGTGTCGCACGTGCCGACAACGATGCGCTTCGCGTGCATGACCGGCGATCGCGACGTGTGGCCGAACTCCGCCGGTGAGCAGGGCTGCGACAAGCTCTTCAAGCGACTCAAGGACCGCGGTGTCACCGGCCGAGAGATCCTGCGGGTGCGTAGCGATTTTCACGGTTGGCCCCCGCTGATCGCCAACCACGAGATGATGGTTGAGAACCCGGGGTGGGCGGGCGACGCGCTCGACTGGTACGGCACCTGGAAGATCGGTGAGGCGTATGTCGAGTGCACGCAGCACGCGATCTCCGGCAGCTGCAGCTACGCCTACGGCGGCACGTCGGACGAGACGAGCCTCGGCTACTTCACCGACGGCGGGGTCACGAACGATCCGGTGAACCCGATCGTCGTCACGACCACGGACGACAACATCGAGTGCACCGCGGCACCGGATCCGTTCGCCACGCCGCCCACGTCGTATTACACGCCGTGCGCGAACTTCCGGTATCCCGCCAGCAGCGGCTATGTGACCGGCGACAACGGCAACGGGCTCGAGTCGAATCAGTTTGCGGCGCGGACAAAGGGCGGCGGATATCCCTCGGGCGCGACCTACGCGTCGTCGGTCAACAGCACCTGGGACGCGCACCGCTTCTGGGACTTTGCCCTCGATCAGGACGTGGCCGCGGCGATGCGCAACGACGGCAGCGAGATCGTCGTCGACGGCATCGAAGTGCAAGCCGACTGGTGGGCCGACTCGACCGCCGGCTCGCCGTTCCTGTGGGCGGAAGTGTCGTGGGACGGCGGCACCACGTGGGCCGCGAAGTCGAGCAACGTGGGAACCACGTCGAACGCCACCTACACGTTCGGAGGAGCGACGGATACGTGGGGGCACACGTGGGACGTGCACCATGTGGCGAACGATCCCGACCTGATCTCGGAGATCGGTGACGGTTCGTTCCAGGTCCGGCTCACGACCGACTGCGGCAACTACTACCTGACACCGGCCGACTACACGTGTTACGGCGTGCGCGACTTCAACGTCGACGCAGTCCGGGCGAAGGTGTACTGGCACGCACGCCCGAACATCGTCACCAATGGCGGGTTCGAGCTCGCCGGCTCGTGGACCAACGTCGGCTACCAGTCGGGCTGCATCAACGCCGGCGGTACCGGCGGATGCCTGAACGGTGGGACATCTGGTGTCGCCGAGACACTGACGTCCGAGTACCTGCTCAACAACAGCACGGGCTCCACAAAGGGACAGGCCTACCAAGCGGTGAGTGTCCCTTCGACTGGCACATACCGTCTGCAGGCACTCGGGAAAGTCTTGAGCGCGGGCCAGACGGGAAGCGTGTCGGTGTGGAACAGCACGTGGACGACGATGTACTGCTACGTGCAGTTCACGTCGACGGCGTGGACGTTCAAGACCACGACGAGCAGCCCGGCAACTGACTGCAGCCTCACTTCGCCCGCGACAGTCAACGTGCTGCTGCAGAGCGATGCCGGTGCGAACTGGCGGCTCGACGTCGACTCAGTGAAGCTCGCCAAGGTCGTATGACCTTGGCGAGCTCAGCGCGCCGCGACCCGCTCGGCGCGTAACGCGGAGCGGCGAACCTTGCCGGCGTCGTCGCGCAACGGCGTGACGGACCGCTCGATGCTGCGCGGCAGTTTGTAGGTGACGAGCCGCTCGCGCAGGTGCGCCATGAGGTCGTCGTCGCTGACATCGCCGTCGAGTTGCACGATCGCGTGCGGCACGTTGCCGAGGTCCTCGTGCGGCAACCCGATCACGCAGCTCGACACCACCGCAGGATGCGCGTCGAGCGCGGCCTCGACTTCGGCGGGATACACGTTTGCACCGCCGACGAGGATCATGTCGGTGTCGCGGTCGGCGATATAGAGGTAGCCGTCCTCGTCCATCCGGCCGAGATCGCCGAGACTCTCCCACCCCGCGCGGACGCGCGCGTCCGCGCCGACGTAGCGGTACGTGGGCGGCACGTCTTCGCCGGGCCGCATCCAGATGCCCCCGGTCGTGCCCGGAGGGACGTCGTTCCCGTCGTCATCGAGAATTCGCATCTCGCCGAAGATGCACCGCCCCACGCTTCCGGGATGCGCCAACCACTCGTTGCCGGTGATCGCCGTCATCGCCAAGCCTTCCGTGCCGCCGTAGATTTCGAACACGGCGTCGCCGAGCCAGTCGATCCACGCCTGCTTGAGCCACGCGGGGCAGGGCGCGGCCGAGTGCAGCACCGTGGTCAACGACGACACGTCGTACTTCGTGCGCACGTGCTCGGGCAGCCGCCAGATCCGCTGCATCATCGTCGGCACGGCGTACATCCAGGTGACTTGGTGCTCCTCGACGAGACGAAGGGATTCTTCGGCGTCGAATCGGCCCGTCACGACGATGGTGTTGCCGAGCAGGAGCGCCACCGCGGATAGGAACATCGGACCGCTGTGGTACAGCGGCGCCGGGATCAGCATCGTGCCGTCAGGCTCGATCCGGAACAACGCGGCACCCGGGGTGATCAGCTCGGTCACAGCTCGAGTCCCGGCCACCACGAGCTTCGGCCGGCCCGTGCTGCCTCCCGACGTGGGGGCTTTCCAAGCTGGCGCGATGGCACGGGGCAATGCTTCGGTGGAGGTGCCGTCCGGCGGTTCGAATCCGATCGGCACGGTTGGACGCCCGCCCGACTCCCCTGGTTCGACGCCGACGACCAGCGAGGCGTCGGCGAGTTCGATGATCGCGGCGCGCTCGATCGAAGGCAGGCGCGCCGACACCGGCTGCGGTATTGCGCCGAGCTTCCACGCCGCCCACATCGACTCGAAGAACTCCGAGGAGTTCGGCAGGGCGATCGTGACCATCGACCCGGTAGTGACGCCGAGCTCTGCGTAGCAGTGCGCCAGGCGCGTGCTGCGGTCGTCGAGCTCGGCGAACGAGATCGTGCGGTCGGGCCCGACCACGGCGGAGCGGTCCGGCACGCGCGTCGCCAGCGCCGCCAATGTGTCGGCGAATGGCGTCTCGGACGCCGCCGTCATGCATCCCTCATTTCGTAGACAGCGATGAGCGCGGCGTTGACGATGTTGCCGCTCGAGATCCCGCACAACTCGTGCAGGTCGGCGATCGTGCCCGACTCACCGAAGCGGTCGACGCCGAGCGCGATCTGCGGTGCGCCGAGCGCCGATCCCAGCCACGCCAGGCTGTGGCTGGCTGCGTCGTGGACGCTGACGATAGGACGGCGACGCTCTGCAGCCGGGATGAGTTGGTGGAGATGGCTTGGCACGCGCACCACGCTCGCGGTCTGCGCGCCCGCACGATGCCGGCTTTGCCACGATCGGTACACGCGGTCGGCGCTGGTGAGATGCACGACCGACACGTCGACGCCTTCGTCGTCCAATTCCGCGGCGGCCGCGAGAGCTTCCGGCGCCATCACTCCAGTGGTGACGATGGTGACACCCGGGCGGGTCTCGTCCTCGCCCGACTCGCGCAACCGGTATCCGCCGGCGAGCACAAGCTCGCGTAGGCGCGCCTCGCCGTAACGATCGAGGGCTTCCGCGAAAGGCGCCTGGTCGATGGGTCGGGTCGACAAGCGCAGGTACGCGCTCTCGCCGTCGGCCGGCGCGAGGCGGGCAAGCGCGTCACACAGGAGCCAGTCGACCTCCGTGGCGAAACACGGTTCGACGAAGCAGACGTTGGGCAGTTCGATACCGACAGATGCCGTGATCGTCGACTGGTGCGCGCCACCCTCGGGAGCGAGCGTGACTCCGGCAGGCGTGCCGGCGACGACGAAACGCGAATCGTTGTACGCGCCGTAGATGAACGCGTCGAGACCGCGGAGGACGAACGGGTCGTACACCGTGCCGATCGGGAGCAGGTGCTGGCCGTGATGTTCGTGCGCGAGGCCGAGCTGGCCGAGCAGCATGAACAGATTCATCTCGGAGATCCCGAGTTCGATGTGCTGTCCCGACGGCGAAGGCGCCCACTTCAATAGGCGCTCGCCACCGCCGTGGTCGTCGCGCACGTCGTGCGAAAACACGCCGACTTTGTTGATCCATCCGCCGAGGTTGGTACTTACCGACACGTCCGGGGCGACGGTCACCATCCGCTCGCGAACCTCCGGAATGTCGGCCAGGCGCGTCAGCGTGCGCCCGAACGCTTCTTGGCTCGACACGCGTCCGCTGACGACAACCGGTGAAGCTTCGGACGGGATCGGCAGTCGGGGTCGCGCACCCGGCGAAACATTGTTGACGCGCGAACCGACCTCCGCACACACGCGACCGGCGGCGGAGTCCGGATCGAAGCGGTCCCACTCGGTTTCCAAGTCGAGGCCAACGCGCGTCCGCAGGTCGTCTATCTGTTGCGCGCTGAGCATTGCGGAATGGTTCAGCGGGTCGCCCGCGATCGGAAGGCCCCAACCCTTGATCGTGTACGCGAACACAACGCTCGGACGATCCTCGACGGCGTCGCAAGCGCGGAAGGTGTCGACCAGCATCCCGAGGTCGTGGCCGCCGAGATCGGTCACCGTGGCGAACAATTCGGCGTCGTCGAACTGCGCAGCGAGTCGCGCCACGGCCGCATCCGCACCGTCGAGCAACTTGGTGCGGAACGGTTCGCCGCTGAGGCTGAACAGGCTTTGGTATGCCTCGTTGGGCATCGCGTCCAGACGCGCGCGCAACGCATCACCACCGTCGAGTTCGAACGCCGCCTGCAGCCGCCGGCCATACTTCGCCTCGATCACGTGCCAGCCGGCGTTGGCAAAGAAGCCGGCGAGGCGCGCCGCCTGGATGTCGGGGATGACGCGGTCGAGGCTCTGCCGGTTGAGGTCGATCACGAGGCTGAAGTTGCCGAGCCCGGCCGTCACCGGATCTGCGATCGCTTCCCACACGTTGCCTTCGTCGAGCTCGGCGTCGCCGACGAGCGCGATGAACCGTGACGAGTCGCCTGACGCGAATCGTGCATCGGTGTAGCGGCGCGTGACCGCAGCGAATAGCGGCGCAACGGCGCCTAGGCCGACGGAGCCCGTGTATAAGTCGGCCACGTCTGGGTCCTTCGTGCGCGACGGGTACGCCTGGAGACCGCCGCGCTGCCGGAGGCGCGTCAGCCACGAACGGTCGAGTTCGCCCGTCAAGTACTTGATGGCGTGGAAGACGGGCGATGCGTGCGGCTTTACGGCAACTTTGTCGGCAGAGTCGAGATGCGCGAACCACAACGCCGTCATGATCGAGACCATCGAGGCCGACGAAGCCTGGTGGCCACCAACTTTGACGTCGGTCTTCTCGCGGGTATTGGCGACGTCGACCATGCGCGCTGCGAGCCACAGCACGCGCTGCTCTATTTGTTTGAGGACCTCGAGATCAGGCAACCCGGCGACGTTACGCCCGCGAGCGTCCGGTTAGCAATCATTCTTTACAGACCTCGGCTAGCTGCAGCGGCTTGGCGCCCGAAATACTGACCTAACGGCGCGTCGGACGGCGAGGACCACGAGCGCGACGGCTCCCCCACGCAGCGGCGCCGCAGCGTCCGCGCCTGTCTGCGGCAGCGTCGACGTCGCCGGCAACGCCCGGGCGGGCTCGGCGGGCGCGGGCGCGGGACCCGACGCGACCGCTGCGCACGACGCCGTCACGTAGCAGGCAAGAGGCGGCTCTTCGGGCGTGTATTCGGCTGTCCGGTAGGCACTCACGATGTCGGCGGCATACGCGGCGTAGTCGGTGGCAAACGTTGACGGGTTGACGCCCGGCTGGAACGGCCGCGTACACACAGCCGCGTCGATACGCCGGGGGTCGGCGGGTCCGGCGTGGGTGAGAGCGTCGATAGCGAGCGCGTACGCGACGGGGTCGTACGTGCCGACGGCGAGGTGATCTGCGACGTGCAGCGGACAAATGTCCTGCAGCGCGACGTTCGAGATTGCGCCCTGACCGGTGTGGAGCGCGGAACTGCCGGTGTCGTCGAAGTTGGGCGTGACGATTTCGTCGGAGTGGCTGTACGCCACCGTGTAGTCGATGCCGGCGAAGGTCTCGGCACGACTGTTCAACGCGACGGTGAACGCCGACGTGCTCGCCTGCTGGTGGTACGACGGCGGACAGTACGACGCACACAGGAAGTCGGTCGCACGCGTCCCGTGGTTGCTGGGGGCCAAGCCGACCATGTCTCCGACGAGTGCGCGCGTGTCGGGCCAGAACCGCAGCGCCCAGCGCGGCAGCATCCCGCCCTGGCTGAAGCCGAGCACGTCGACCTTGCGACCGGAGGACGCCGACATTTTTCGCAACGCGTGGACCACGTACTCGGCCGAGATCTGGATGTCGCCGAGACCGTGACGGGGCAACGTCACCGCGCAGTAGCGCCAGGCGAGGGCATTGAAGGCGCGTTCGTAGGTCCAGCTGAAGTTCGGCCCTGGATCGAGGTTCGTGCCCGGCACGAGCAAGATCGGATTGCGGGTTCCACCTGCCAAGTTCCCAGAGCACGCCAGAGACGCGTCGAGCTCGCTAACCGGCACCGACAGCGGCGGGCCGGGCGCGTCCAACGGCGCGAAGTCGGCGGCGTGTCCACGCGCGGGCGCGATGAACACCATCAAAAGCGCGCCGAACAACGTGACCGTGAGCGCCCGTACAACCATCGAGCCCTACTGCTACCCCGCGGTGGGCTCCGTCAACGAATCACCCGTCAGCGCCAGCGCTCGCGGCCAAAGCCTCGTCCACCGAACCGAACACGGCGAAAAGGTGCTCGAGGTTGGACACGCGGAGCACTTCGCGCACGCGTCGCGTCGTGCAAACGATCCGCAGTCGCCCACCTTGTTCGTTGAGCGTCCGGTGCGCGTACACGAGCACCCGCAGTCCGGCGGAGTCGAGGAAGCGCACGGCGCTGAGGTCGAGCACGAGGCTCGGATACGACTGTTGCAACACGCGGTCGACGGCCTCCTGCAACACCGGCGCGCCCAGGATGTCGAGCTCACCGGCGACGGCGAGTACCGAGTGGTCGTCGCGCCGCGTGGCGTCGACCTCGAGCATGGCGTCCACTACTCGCCGCCCAGCGCGGTGGCGGCGTCGGAGGTCGTGCAGAAGATTTGCACGACGTCATTGAATGCGGTCACTTTCAGCAGCCGCATGATCGGTGAATCGTCGTCGAGGGCGACGGCCCACTCGACGCGTGACTGTGCGAGTTCGTTGGCCAACTCGAACAGCATGCGCACCCCATTGCTGTCGACGTACTGCACGCGGGTGAGGTCGAGAACGAACCGTGGCCCGTGGTCGAGTGCCGCGTGCAACAAGGCGCTGAGCATCTCGTCGTGATTGATCATGTCGATGTCTCCGCGAAGGGACGCCACCGCAACGCCGCCGTTGCGCGTCACCTCGACCGCCTGCTCACTCATGCGGACCCACTCTCCACAGGAGACAACGCCCTCCGCATCTGCACCTCGGTGCCAGCAGCGGCTCGGTCGACATGCACAGAGTCCATGAACTGCTCCATGATCGTTAGCCCACGGCCGCCCTCGGACGGCCGCTGGTCGCGCCACCGCCCGCTATCGCGCACGACGATATGCACGTCACTGTCGACCGTCGACTCGAATTCGAACGTCGGTGACGCCGGCCCTGCATGCTGGATGGCGTTCGCACATGCTTCGCCCGCAGCCACGAGAATCTCGAACTCCTCCTCGGGCGACACTCCGGCTCGGTGGAGTTGCCGACGCAGCGTCGTTCGCAACGCTCGGATCACCTCGGGCCGCCGCGGCACGGTAAGACGAATCTCGCTGTGCACCGGCAACACTTGGAGCACCAGCAACGCAGCGTCGTCAGCGCGCCCGCCGGCTCGCCCGTCGAGAGCGCAACGCATGATGTGGTCGCACAGTTCCTCGACGTCGCTCGGCCCCGAAGCGACCAACTCCTTCATCTGGTCGAGGCCCGACGCCAGCGAAACATCGCGGTCCTCTACCAGGCCATCGGTGTACATCACGATCGTGGCCCCGGGGTCGACCCGCGTCTCGGAGACGCCGTACACCGGCGCTCGCACGGCACCGAGCGGCGGGCCGAGGCCGCCCTCGACGAACGACGCGCGCCCGTTGGCCGCGACGACCGGCGGCGGGTGGCCGGCGTTCGCCAAACGCAGGGTGCCGGTGTCGAGGTCGTAGATGCCGAACACGAGCGTGGCCATGGCGTGGACCGGCCCGAGGTCGTTGACCAGAGAATTCAACCGTTGCAGCACGGACCGCGGGTCGCGGTCCTCGACGGCGTAGGCGCGTAAGGCGTTGCGGATCTGTCCCATGAGCGAAGCCGCGGGCACGCCGCGACCGACGACGTCTCCCATAACAACGCCGAGCGTCCCGTCGCCGAAAGACAGCACGTCATACCAGTCGCCGCCTACTTCGACGCCTGGACCGCCGGGCGAATACCGCGCCGCGGTGGCAAGGCCGGGAAGCATCGGCAACTCCTCGGGCAAGAGGCTGTGCTGGAGCGTCTCGGCCACGTCGCGCTGCGCGGCGTACAGCCGCGCGTTTTCGAGAGCGACGGCAACCCGCCGCGCGAGTTCCTCGGCGATCGCGAGATCGGCTTCGCCCAAGCGGCGCCCAGAGCGCAACACGGTGCCGAGCACCAACACGCCCGTGACGTCGGCGGGACCGCGCAGCGGCACGAGAATGGCGGAGGTCGGCTCGGTCTCGCGCACGAAGGCGCGATCGGCGGGATCGGCGAAAGCGCTTTCAATCATCGCGGCATCGATGTCGGGCAGCAGCAAAGACTCACCGCTGCGTAGGACGTACATCAAGGGGTTCTCGGCGTCGCGATCGGCGAGACCACCGGAGAAAGCCCCGGGGGGCGACGGGTAGTTGGCGTGGCTGGCGACGGCGGTGAGCTCGCCCTTCTTGTCGAGCAGGTACACCGCGGCGTTGTCGGACAGCTCCGGTGTGAGCAGGCGGGTCAGGTCCGTGAAGGTCTCCGTGACGTCGGTCGAGCCCGCGAGAACCTGACCGGCGCGCGCCAGGATGCGCAGACGGTTCCCGGCCTCCTCAGCCGACGCGCGAGCGCGCCTTTCGGAGTCGTACAGCCGCGCATTCTCGATGGCGACCGTCGCGTGCGACGCGATCCCTACCACGATGCGCTCGTGGACCTCGCTGAACCGGTCGACTTCGCCATGTCCGAAAAAGAGGCCGCCGTACACTTCGCCGTCGCGCGCGGCGACGGGCACTGCCAGATAGCTGCGCACCGGCAAGTGCCCTTGCGGCATCCCGAAATGCGGCGCGCTCTTGCCGAAGTCAGGCTCTGCGGTCACGTCCGCGTAGCGCACCACGCGCTCGCCATTGAAGGTGGGCGCGAAGACTGCTGTGGCGCGCGGCATCGGGAACCCGGCGAACGCTTCGGCCGGGACGCCCGACAGCGTGTAGAGCTGATACGACTTACCGCTGGCGTCGATGGCGTTGTAGAAGAACGCCCCGAACTGCGCGTCGGTCAGCTCGGTCGCGGCGTCGGTGACGCGCTGCAGCACCGTGTGGAGGTCGAGTTCAGCAGCCACGGAACGCCCGACGCGATGCAGCGTGTCCACGATGTCGGTTTCCTGCCGCAGCCGTTCTTCGGCAAGCCGCTGCAGTTCGAGGCTGTCCTCGTTGAGCCGCCACGCGACGAGGCAGGCAACGCTGATGCCGGCGATGAACAGCGCGTGGATGCCAGCCCATTTCCACGGGTGATGCCATGCCGCGGGATGGTTGAACACCGACTTCGGATCCACCGAGCCCAGCACGGCGTGGTGCACGAACACGTATGCCACCGCCGTGAGGAAGGGCAGCCAGTCCTGGTAGAGCGAAACGACCGCGACCATGACGAAGAAGTGGAAGTGCATTTCGATCACGCCACCGGAGAAGTGCACGAGGATTGCCGATGCACTCAGGAGGCCGACCGAAGCAGCCACCGTTCGCATTCGCCGCGTCGCCCCAGGCCACGCGGCGTAGGCGGCCGTCATCGGCACGATCAAGCTCTCGGCAAAGAGGTGCGCAGGCTTGACACCGCGTACGAGCCCGAACGCGGGAATGACCACCGCGTGAACCCACAGCAGTGCCACGATGCCGCGATGGCGACGTTGCCAGACGTCAAAGGGAAGGGTGTTGCCTCGCGGCAACCAGACGCGCAACGTGTCTAACAAGTGAGTTGTGCACCTCTCCCAGCCAAGCCCCAGCGGGAGAACACTAGCCAAATACCGTGAAAGACCGCAGGGTGTTGTCGCCGACTGAGCGCCCTCGGGGCGTCGTTGAGGACCCGCTGACAACGATGCCGTTTGCAGTAAAGGTGCGCCCTTGTGCGCCGTTCAGTACGGGCCGTACGCCGGCGTCCCGGACCGTGCACGCGGGTGAGAAGTGAATCCCGTTGGCGAGCACTTTTGCGAGCCACGGAGGCATATCGGCGCCCAAGACTGCGCCGACACGCTCGACTGACCGCCGCGTGGTGCACGCGGTCCGCGGGTCCGTGAGGAAGTGGAACCTCGCGCGGTGTGCGCGCGGCAGAAGCGCGAACAGGTCTCCAGGCGGAAGGCCAGGAATGACATCGGCCGTTGCGTGCTCGACACTAAAAACCCGTCGGCCCAACTCGTCGGCACGGACAGCCTTCTCGGGTTCCATGAACGGAACGAGGGACGCGAGCTTCTGCGCGTGCGGCCCGGTCGCGTAGACCTCGCCGAAGTCCTTGTCGTACTGCTTGTTGTATTTCGCGATGCGTCCGGTCATCACGCCGAGATTTCCGAGAACAACCTGTAGATCGTCGAGCAGTTCCGGTGCGTCGAGGCAGATGGCCCACTTCGGCATCGACGAGACGCTCGCGTACGCATCGAGCGCGAGCCCTTGCAAGAACGACAGCACGAGATGCCTTGGCGATCGGAGAATCGCGTCCGGTATCCGCTTATCGGACGCGCGGCGACCAGTACCGAGGTAGCGGAAGAACTCGACGATCGTTTTGGACGAGACGACGACTCCGGGACACTTCCCGGGATCGCGGGTGATCCTCGCGGTCACGCCGAACTCTGACTTCCATGCCGCCACGACGCGGTCGAGTACCGGGTCGCACGCGTTCGTAATCGTCAGCGTCCAGTTGCTGAAGGTCGTGTGGCCCTCCGCGGCATAGGCGCCTAACAAGAACGCGAGGTCACACGTCAGCTCGGTCGGAACGTCGACCGACTTCTGCGGACCGTACGGCTTCGTAGGAATGAAGTCGTCGAAACGCGCAGGCGCTCGCGACCACACCTCGGCCCCAAGTTGCGTCGCGACGCCGTCACCTAAGCAGACCGCGTCAAGCTGCCGCCACGCGAAGCCGTGTGCCGTGCCGACGAGCACGCACTGCGCCGGAGCGCCGACGACGCGCAAGCCGTTCCGCAAGATCACTTCGCGCGCAGCGACTTCTGCGGATGGCACGAACGATGACGATGCTCCGACGCGAGTCAGGCCCTGTTCCGTCGTCGTGAGCGTTTCCGCAACGACGCCAATTGCGAGGTCACGCGCGCGAGGCGACACCCCGCCGAAAGTACAGACAGGGTGTGACGCGCTCGCGGGCTAGATGCCGCTGTGTCTTACGAGCAGCCGCTCGTGGACCCGCACGATGAGCACACGTAGCAGGCACCCGCGCGCTGCATTTCGTTGCCGCACGTGAAGCACATCGGCGCGATGACCTCGTTCCTCTTCGGCGCTTCCATCTTCGGCACCTTCGGCGCCTCGACGGGCGTCGGGGCGGCCGGCGCAACGAGGTCCAACGTCCCTTGCCCGGCGTCCTGCGAGGAGTGGTCGATCGTGACCGCTTCCTCGATGCCGGGAAGCGTCGGCTGGATGCGCTCCTGCTGCGTGAGGATGCCGATCTCGGCGCGCTCTTCGAACGGCATGTAGTCCACGGCGATGCGGCGGAAGATGTAGTCCATCAGCGACGTGGCGATGCGCAGCTCCGGGTCGTCGGTCATGCCCGAAGGCTCGAAGCGATAGTTCGTGTACTTCTTCACGTACGTCGACAACGGCACACCGTGCTGCAGGCCGAGCGAGATCGACACCGCGAACGCGTCCATGATTCCCGCCAGCGTGCTCCCCTGCTTCGACACGCTGATGAACAGCTCGCCGGGACGGCCGTCGTCGTACTCGCCGACGGTGAAGTAGCCCTCGAGGTCGGCGACGCGGAACTTGTTGGTCATCGAGCGCCGCTTGTTGGGCATGCGCTCGCGCACCGGCTGCTTCACGAACACCGTGTGGCGCTCGATCTCCTGCTCGAGCTCCGCGATCTTCGCGGCGAGGACAGAGTCGGTTGGATGGCCGTCGATCGACGCGGTGGAAGAAGACTCAGCGGAGTCCTTCTTCGCCGTGGCGAGGGGCTGGGCGACCTTGCAGTTGTCGCGGTAGATGGCGACGGCCTTGAGGCCGAGCTTCCACGCTTCCATGTGCAGATCAGCAATGTCCTCGACAGTGACTTCTTCGGGAACGTTGCAGGTCTTCGAGATGGCGCCACTGAGGAACGGCTGCGCGGCCGCCATCATCTTGATGTGGCCCATGTAGTGAATCGTGTTGTCGCCCATCGAGCAGGCGAACACGTCGTAGTGCGACGGCGACACGTGCGGCGCGCCGAGGATCGACTTCTCCGAGTCGATGTGCGCCAGCACGTCGTCGATCTGTGAGTCGGTGTAGCCGAGCTTGCGCAGCGCACGCGGCACGGTCTGGTTGACGATCGACATCGTGCCGCCGCCCACCAACTTCTTCATCTTCACCAAACCAAGGTCAGGCTCGATGCCGGTGGTGTCGCAGTCCATCAGCAGGCCGATGGTGCCCGTCGGCGCGAGGACAGAAGCCTGGCTGTTGCGCACGCCGTGCTGCTCGCCGAGCGAGTTCGCTTCGTCCCACGACTGACGCGCCGCGTCGAGCAACGCGACCGGCACGAGCTCTTCGTCGATGGCGTTGACGGCGTCGCGGTGCATCGACAACACGTTGAGCATGTGCTGACGATTCTCTTGGTAACCGGCGAACGGACCCATGCGCGACGCGGTGCGCGCCGAGGTCGCGTACGACTGACCGGTCAGCAGCGCGGTGAGGGCGCCGGCCCACGCACGTCCGCCGTCGGAGTCGTAGGCGAGGCCCTGCGCCATCAGCAGCGCGCCGAGGTTGGCGTAGCCGATGCCGAGCTGACGGAAACGACGCGACGTCTTGGCGATGCGCGCCGTCGGGTAGTCGGCGTTGCCGACGAGGATCTCCTGCGCGGTGAACACGGTCGTGACCGCCGACTGGAATCCGGCGACGTCGAACACGTCCTCGTCGTCGAGGAACGTGAGCAGGTTCATCGACGCGAGGTTGCACGCCGAGTTGTCGAGGTGCATGTACTCGCTGCACGGGTTCGAACCGTTGATGCGACCAGTGGCGTGCGCGGTGTGCCACTTGTTGATGGTGGTGTCGAACTGCAGACCCGGGTCGGCGCACTCCCACGCCGACTGCGCGATCTGCTTCCACAGGTCACGCGCCTTGATCGTCTCGACGACCTCGCCGGTGGTGACGGCCGTGAGGTTCCAGTCGGCGTCGTCGATGACGGCCTGCATGAACTCGTCGGTGACGCGCACCGAGTTGTTGGCGTTCTGGTACTGGATCGAGTGGCTGTCCTTGCCGTCGAGGTCCATGTCGAAGCCGTTGTCGCGCAGAACGCGGGCCTTCTTCTCCTCGATCGCCTTGCACCAGATGAAGTCCTGGATGTCGGGATGGTCGATGTTGAGGATGACCATCTTGGCGGCGCGCCGCGTCTTGCCGCCCGACTTGATCGTGCCGGCCGACGCGTCGGCGCCGCGCATGAACGACACCGGCCCCGACGCTGTGCCGCCGCCCTTGAGCAGTTCCTTGCTCGAGCGGATCTTGCTGACGTTGACGCCGGCGCCGGACCCGCCCTGGAAGATGACGCCTTCCTCCGAGTACCAGTTGAGGATCGACTTCATCTGGTCGTCGACGCTGAGGATGAAGCACGCGCTCGCCTGCTGCGGCGTGTCGGGCACGCCGATGTTGAACCACACCGGGCTATTGAACGCGGCGCGCTGGTGGATGAGGAGGAACTTGAGTTCGTCGCTGAACGTGTTGGCCTCTTCGTCGTCGACGAAGTAGCCGTCCTTGCGGCCCCACTCCGTGATCGTGTCGACGATGCGGTCGACGACCTGCTTGAGGCTCCACTCGCGCTCGGGCGTGCCCACCGTGCCCCGGAAATACTTCTGGGCGAGGATGTTGGTGGCGTTGAGGCTCCACGTCGACGGGACCTCGACACCCAGTTGCTCGAAGGCGACTTCACCGGTCTTCCAGTTCGAGATGCGCGCATCCCGCCGTTCCCACACGACCGTGTCGTAGGGGTGCACCCCTGGGGTGGTGAAGGTGCGGCGGATGCCGATTCCGAGCTGTTCCGGTGCGATGGCCATGATTGTGGGCGCTCCCCTTGTTTCTGGGCGTTTTGCGGGGGGTAACCACAATATCTTGTGGTAGGAGTCCCCCCGGACCGCGAGATGAGGGGGCAATACAACACCGTAATTACAGGCTTGTCAACAAATGGTCCCGCGCGTTTGCCCAGGTCAGAGGGTGGTTCGCGAAGGTTCGCAAGTGCTTACTTTCGCGATCACGGCACCTCACAGCTTCCTGACGCGAATCCACACGTCTTCAACATCTAGTCCCCAGGTTGTGCGATCAGCAGCCAGTGTGCGCCTTCGCCGCCGGGGCGTTGGTGGACTTGCCGGCGACGTGCGTGGCCGCGGGAACGTGCTCGACCGTGACGGTTTCGATCACGGCCGGCGCCGCGACGGTGGTGCTCGTCGACGGGGCCGGCGCCGCCACCGCAGCCACGACCGGCGCCGCGTGCTGCGCCACGACCTTGGCCGGCGCGGGCGCCGGAGCCGGTGCAGCCGACCGCACCGACGCGAACTCGTGGGCGCTGTAGAGCTCACCGTCGGGGGTGCGGACGGTGCCGATGCCGATGCGGGTGAAGCTGCCGTTGACGATGTTCTCGTAGTGCACCGGGCTGTTGACGAAGGCCGACATCATGTCGTTGACGGTCGGAGCAAGGCCGACGTTCTCGCCCAGCATCTTCCAATCGATGGTGACGCCGGCGGCGAGGTTGCCGCGGTGCGAGATGGCCTGCGCCTCGCCCATGTGCTCCGCCCACTGTTGGGCGACGCTGCTCAGGTTGCTGTCGACGACGAGGGCGCCGAGGCCCTTCGACGCACGCACCTGGTTGATCTGGTCGACGAACGCCGACGACTCGGCCGGCGCCGCCGTGACCTCGGTCGCGGCGAACGCCGCGGCGCAGCTGGCGCTCGTCGGCGATGCCACGGCCCACAGGGAGGCGAGGCCCGCAACGATCAGCGTGGTGGAAAGGCTGGCGACGAAAGTCTTTGCTCGCATGGCCTAAATATTCGACCAAATCCCACCGATTCCTAAGGCAAAACCCTCCGGATTATCAAGATTTGATATTTCAAATCCCAACGTTTGCCCAACTGGGCGTGCGCAGACGAGGAGGTACTCCGCATACACCATTAATCGGAGTGTGTTTTGCCGCTGTAGCTGGGTGAACTCGCAAATGACACCCAACGCGACCCGTCGTACTTTCATGTGTACGGATCGCGGTTCTGGGGCATGACGGGTCGCCCAACCGAACGTGTCGCTTGTCGCTATGAGCGCGGCACATATGGGCGCGCCGCTCAAGACTTTGGGCCGGTCGGCCGAAATAACGAGGGTGAGAGGCGGGCAAGCGCGCCGCGGTCGGCGCGTGCTGCAAATCGTGGCGTTGGCCACGGCGTACTGGGCTGCGGCCCGGGTGGGGCTGAACATCGGCTCCCTGCCGGGCAACGCTGCGCCGGTGTGGCCGTCGGCCGGCATCGCCCTCGCGGCAGTTTTCCTGTGGGGCCCGGGCGTGGCGCCGGGCGTCGCGCTGGGCGAGATCCTCGCCAACCGCCACGGCCTCCCAACCATCGCGGTCATCACGATGGGCTGCGGCAACGCCTTCGCGGCGGTCGTCGGCGCCGACCTGCTGAAGCGGGCGAAGGTCATGCGCGGCATCTGCCGGCCGCGCGACGTCGGCGCGCTGCTGGTCCTCGCCGCCGGACTGGCGAGCATCGCCAGCGCAACCATCGGCAACGTGTCGCTGTTCGCCGCGGGCGCGTTGGAGCACGGCACGTTCTGGGCGCACTGGCGGGTGTGGTGGGCCGGCGACGCGCTCGGCGTGATGGTCGTGGCGCCGCTCATCCTGACGTGGGCCGACGAAGACGCCGAGCCGTTCAACGGCAACGTCTACGAGATGGTCGCCATCATCCTGGCGATCGGTGCCACGTCGGCGGTCGCGCTGCAGGGCAACAACCCGTCGGCCTATCTCCTCTACCCGGTCGTGGCGTGGGCGGCGCTGCGCTTCGGCGGACGCGGCGCGTCCGTCACCACGTTCGTCGTCGCCGGCCTCGCCGTGTACCGCACCGTCAACCACGGCGGACCGTTCACCACGCACCACCCCATCGGCGACCTGTTCCTGCTCGACGCCTTCCTCGGCGTGCTCGCCACGATGGGTCTGCTGCTCGCCGCGGTGGTGGCCGAACGCGACCGGTCGCAACGCGGCCTGCAGCGAGCCAACGCCGAGCTCGAAGCGCGCGTCGCCGAACGCACCGAAGCGCTGCGCATCGACCGCCAGCGGTTGGAGCAAGCGCAGCGCATCGCCCACATCGGCAGTTGGCAGTGGGACGCGCTGGCCGACGCGATGTCGACGTCGGACGAGTTCGACCGCGTGTTCGGCATCGCACCCGAAAAGGCGCGCGCCTCGATCGTGCGCTACATCGAGTGCCTCCATCCCGACGACGCCGACATGGCGCGCGACGCCGTGTTGGAAGCCCGCGAGAAGGGCACGTTGTTCGACTTCGAAGTGCGCGTCGTGCACCGCGACAACGACATCCGGTGGCTGCGCGTGCAGGGCCACAGCAGCGTGCACAACGGCGTGGTGTCGATGACCAACGGCATCGCGCAGGACATCACCGAAGCGAAGCTCGCCGAAGAAGTCATCCACGCCAACGAGATCCGCACGACGCGCATCGTCGAGCAGGCCAGCGAAGCGTTCGTGAGCATGGACCTCGAACAGCGCATCACCGACTGGAACCGCCAAGCGGAGATCACCTTCGGCTGGGAGCGCGAGGAGGTGATGGGGCGCCTGCTGCCCGACATCATCATCCCGGAGTCACAGCGCGCCGCCCACAACGTGGGCGTGAGCCGCTTCCTCACGACGGGCCAGATCAACGTGTTGAACACGCGCCGCGAAGTCACCGCGGTGCACCGCGACGGCCACGAGTTCCCGATCGAGTTGGCGATCTGGTCGACGGAAGGCGCGCACGGCGCCACCTACTTCCACGCGTTCATGCACGACATCTCGGAACGCCACGCGCACAAGGCGGCGTTGGCGCGTGCACTCGAAGACGCGCGCGAGGCGAGCCGGTCGAAGTCGGCGTTCCTCGCCAACATGAGCCACGAGATCCGCACGCCGATGAACGGGGTGCTCGGCATGGTCGGCCTGCTGCTCGACACGTCGCTCGACGACGAACAGCTCGACTACGTGCAGACGATGGCGACGTCGGCCGAGGCGCTGCTCGGCATCATCGACGACATCCTCGACGTGTCGAAGATCGAGGCCGGAAAACTCTCCATCGACAACGGCGACTTCAACTTGCGCAAGCTCGTGCAGGAAACGATCACGCCGTTCATGCCGGCGGTCGCCGACAAGGGCATCGAGTTCAGCGCCCACGTCGCCCCCGACATTCCCGACGCCATCAACGGCGACCGACTGCGCCTGCGCCAGGTCATCAGCAACCTGTTGTCGAACGCCGTGAAGTTCACCGGTGCCGGTTCGGTCGAGCTGCGCGTCAGCCGCGGCGCGCAGGGTTTGGTGTTCGAAGTGCTCGACACGGGCATCGGCATCTCCGATGACGCCGCGAACTATCTGTTCGATCCCTTCGTCCAGGGCGACCCGTCGACCACGCGCCGCTTCGGCGGCACGGGCCTGGGCCTCGCCATCTGCCGGCAACTCGTCACGTTGATGAACGGCGAGATCGGCGCCGAGCCGCGACCGGGCGGCGGCAGCCGGTTCTGGTTCAGCCTGCCGCTGGTGCCGGCGACGAGTGTGCCGAAGGTCGCCGAGTCCATGCTCTCGACGGCCTCGGCACGTTCCTCGAAGCACGGCGGCCACGTCCTCGTCGTCGAAGACAACGCCGTCAACCGCAAGGTCGCGGTCGGCATGCTCGAGCAACTCGGCTACACGTGTGAGGTCGCCCTCGACGGCGTCGAAGCCATCGCCGCGTTCGGTCGCGGGTCATTCGACGCCGTTTTGATGGATTGCCAGATGCCGCGAATGGACGGCTACGACGCAACTTGTGCCATCCGGGCACTGGAATCGGACGCTCACACGCCGATAGTTGCAATGACAGCTTCTGCGATGGCAGCTGACCGAGATCGATGCCTCGCGGTCGGAATGGATGACTACCTCTCAAAACCCATCAACCGGGACTTGCTGGCAAAGGTCCTGCGCGACTGCATGGAAGGCAAAGCAATGACGATGACTACCCCCAACAACACGGCCGACGATTCTTTCGATCAGGAGACGCTGGAACAGCTGCGCTCGCTCGATTCCGACGGCAGCTTCATCGCCGAACTCGTCGGCATGTTCCGCGACGACATCGCCGCCCACGTGGCCGCACTGCGCGAAGCCATCGCCGCTCGCGACGAGAACACCATCGCCCGCACCGCTCACCAGGCAAAAGGCGCGTCCGCCAACCTCGGCATGAAGGCGCTCGCGGCGTCGCTCAAGAACCTCGAATTGGCCGCGCAAGCCTCCGACGACGAGCTCAAGGGCGCGTTCGTTCAGGTCGAGGCGCGGGTTGCCGAAGCGTTGGCCTTCGCCGACACGCTCGTCGCCGCGTAACTCAAATCGCGTCAACAGAATCCCAATTCGTCGGGCCGAGCCTCAACCAGTTGGGATTTTGGCCGATATGAACCGCATGGTCATGACGCAGGGAATGCACTCAACCGAGACAACCCACGCCAAGGTGCTGGTGGTGGACGATGACCGTTCAATCCGTCACGTTCTGACCCGCTACCTCACGCTCGAGCACTACGGCGTCGTTTCGGCGGCCAATGCCGAAGAGGCGCTCGTTGCCCTGCACGACGAACAGCCCGACCTGGTGCTGCTCGACGTCATGCTCGGCGAAGACGACGGCCTCGACCTGCTCGAGCAAATGCGGGCGACCTCGCAGGTTCCCGTCATCCTGCTGACCGGCAAGTCGGAAGAGTCCGACCGCGTCATGGGCCTCAAGCTCGGCGCCGACGACTACGTCGTCAAGCCCTTCTCCCCCGCCGAAGTCGAAGCGCGCATCGCATCGGTGCTGCGCCGCACCCGCCCGGCGGCCGAAGCACCCGTGCTCACCTACGACGAGCTCACGATCAACATGGGCACCCGCGAGGTGTTCCTCGGCGCCGACACGGTCACGCTGACGGCCAAGGAGTTCGACCTCCTGTCGTTCCTGGCGTCGTCGCCCCGCCAGGTGTTCTCCCGTGAGCAGTTGCTCGACCGGGTGTGGAACTCGTCCTCGGCGTGGCAGTCGACCGACACCGTCACCGAGCACGTGCGCCGCCTGCGCAAGCGCATCGAGACGAACCCCGACAAGCCGCGTTGGCTGACCACCGTCTGGGGCATCGGCTACCGCTTCAACCCGTAAGCCAACCCGTAAACACACAGAGCGCCCCTGCTTTCGCAGAGGCGCTCAGGTGCCGAGGGTGGAGCTTCCCTGTTCCTCTCCATCGACCGCCGCGCGGCGCGGCTTCACGTACGACCGCCCAACGTTCGCTAAAACTGCGCCGTGGGTTACGTCGTTTCGATCGACGCCGGCACGACCGGCGTGCGCGCCTTCGTCATCGACGAGACGGGCAAGCCCGTCGACGTCTACTACCGCGAGTTCCCGCAGTACTTCCCGCAACCCGGCTGGGTCGAGCACGACGCCCTCGAAATCTGGGACGCAGTGCAGGCCTGCCTCGCCGAAGTACGCGGCCCGATCACGACCATCGGCATCACGAACCAGCGCGAAACGGTTGTGGTGTGGTCGCGCGCGACGGGCAAGCCGTTGCACCGCGCGTTGGTGTGGCAGGACCGTCGCACCGCCGGCGTGTGTGATGCGCTGTCCGAGCACCTGCCGACGATCCGCGCGAAGACGGGCTTGGTGCTCGACCCGTACTTCAGCGCCACGAAGCTGGCATGGCTGTTGGAACGCATCGACGTGTCCGACGACGTGATGGTCGGCACGATCGACACGTGGTTGCTGTGGAAGCTGACCGGTGAGTACGCCACCGACGTCACGAACGCGTCACGCACGCTGCTGTGCGACATCGGCAAGCGGGCGTGGGACGACGAGCTGCTCGACATCTTCGGCGTCTCCGGTGTCACGCTGCCCGAGATCCGCCCGTCGTCGGGACGCTTCGGCGTCACCGCCGACGGCGTGCCGGTGTCGGGCATCGCTGGCGACCAGCAGGCGGCGCTGTTCGGCCAGGCGTGCTTCTCCCCCGGCATGACCAAGAACACGTACGGCACGGGTTCGTTCGTGTTGATGAACGTCGGTCCCGATGTGCCGCCGCCGGTTGAAGGGTTGCTCACGACCGTCGGGTGGGAGCTGGCGACGGGCGAAGTGGCGTACGCGCTCGAAGGTGCGATCTTCGTGACCGGCGCGGCGATCCAGTGGCTGCGCGACGGGCTCGGCCTCATCGACGAGTCACCCGAGATCGGCCCGCTCGCCGCGTCGGTCGACGACACCGACGGCGTGTTCGTGGTGCCGGCGTTCACCGGCCTCGGCTCGCCGTGGTGGGACCCGTACGCCCGCGGCGCCATCGTCGGCATCACACGCGGCACGACGCGCGCCCACATCGCGCGCGCGGTCGTCGAGTCGATGGTGCTGTAGACGCGCGACGTCGTAGACGCCATGTGCGCCGCCGCGGGCCGGGAAGTGACGACGCTGCGCGTCGACGGCGGCGCGTCGGTGATGGACCTGCTGTGCCAGATGCAGGCCGACCAACTGCAGGTGCCCGTCGAACGGCCGGCGGTGACGGAGACGACCGCGCTGGGCGCGGCCTACCTGGCCGGGTTGGCCGAAGGCGTGTGGTCCTCGACCGACGAGCTCTCCGCGCTTTGGTCTGTTGAGGCTGCCTGGCAGCCGCAGGTGCCCAAAGAGTTGGCCGACATGCGCCTCGACCAGTGGCACAACGCCGTCGGCCGGTCGCGCAACTGGGCTACTGAAGCCGCCAACTGATGATGCGCGCCAGCGCCACCAGCTGACGACGTTCCCGGTCACGGAACGGGCGGCTCTCCCGGCCGATCACCAGCGTCGTTCGCGACGTGAGCGCGGCGGACGCGACCTCGTCGACGCCGGTCGCGCCCGCACCCGCGAGGAACGCAGTGAGCCAGTCGACGCTCGGCGCGTTGCCGTGCGCCGCCACGATCTCGTCGCCGACGACGGCGGCCCAGTCGGCCTCGAAGTCGCGGCACACCTCTTTCACGAGCGCCGCGCACACCGAGGCGGCGTCGGGCTGCGCCAATAACTCCGCGGCCGACTCGAGGGCGGCGACGCGCGAATCGGGCACGTCGCCGTGAACGGGACGAATGTCTTCGACGTCGACGTCGTCGACTTCCTGGATCTCCTTGATGAGCAGCGGGACGAGGTCCTCCGACGGCAACGACACGACGAGTTCGTCGATGGCGCGGCCGGCGCCCGTCTCGAGGATGTCGATGCCGACGAGGTCGCCCCGCACAGCCCCGATGCGGCTGGCGACGGCGCCGAGCGCGCCCGGGCGATCGGGCAACCAGACGCGCACGACGAAGACGGCGGCCATGCGCGCACCGTACAGGCGATATATGACGCGGTTGTTACACCCGCGCTACGACCTAACCTTCGCCCGGTGCGTCGTTGGGGTGTGGTCGTTGTAGCAGTGGCAATTCTGGCGTCGTGCGCCACTAGCGGTGCCGACGGCGCCACCGACACGTCGCACTTCACGGGGACGGTCGACAGCGCCGGCGCGCGCACGCAGGTCAAAAGCGTCAAGGTCACGGCGACGGGCGCGGTCGACGCCGTGCTCGACTGGACGAACACCGCCGCCGACCTGAACGTCGTCGTGAAGAACCCGGCGGGGACGGTGGTCGCGTCGTCGACGTCGCGCACCGCGAAGCCCGAGCGCGTGCACGCCGTCGTCAGCACGACCGGGACGTGGAAGTTCGCGGTGTCAGCGCGGACCGCGGCGTCGGACTTCACGCTCGACGTCACCGTCACGTCGGGCGACCCCGATACGTCGGGCTGGGACGGCAGCATCAAGACGTGGGCCGCCGAGAACGAGGACGCCCGCCACGACTGGACCCGCGACGAAGCCGTCGACCAGGCGAGTCACTTCGACGCCATCCTGTCGTCGACGTATCCGCCCGACTACATCGTGTCGTACAAGGACAACGTCGCCGCCATGAAGGCCGTCAACCCCGACCTGCTGTTGATGGCGCACGTCAACGGCAGCCACGTGTGGGAGCACGACGATCGCGTCGCCTGGCCGCCGGAGTCATTCCTCTACGACGCGAACGGCCAGAAGATCTTGCAGCCGGCGTGGGACACGTGGCTGATGAACGTGTTCGACAAGACGTGGGTCGACCGCCGGCCGAACGAGTGCCTCGAGATCCTCGATCTCACGGGGTACGACAGCTGCTACCTCGACTCGCTGGCGACGTGGGCGCTTCAGGGCAACACCGCCATGCCGATCAACCCGAACACCGGCAAGCAGATCACGGGACCGGAGTGGCTGCGCGCCACGACCGAGGTCGCCAAGCACTTCCGCGCCGCGATCGCGCCACGCGTCACGTGGGGCAGCGGCGGCGCCACCGGCGCGAAGTACTTCGGGACGTCGCCGGCGAACGCTGAACGGCAACTGCTCGACGGCCTCGACGCCAGCGTGCACGAAGGGTTCTGCCGCCGCCCGGGCGCGTCGCTCGACTCGTTCTACGGCGAAGCGCAGTGGAAGCAGGACGTCGACATGATTCGCGACGTCGAGTCGCACGGCAAGTACGCGCTGCCGCTGGCGAAGACGTTCACGACGGGCACGATGGATCGCAAGCGCGCCGTGATGAAGTACTGCCTGGCGACGTTCCTCTTGGCGACGAACGGCAAGTCGATGTTCGGCTTCGAGTTCGGGTCGGGCAACGCCATGACGACCGACAGCTTGTGGGACACCGTGCTCGGCGCGCCGACGTCGGGCTACGCCAAGACCGACGGCGTGTACCAGCGCAGCTTCGCCGACGGGCGCGTGTTGGTGAACTCGACGACGACTCCCGCGACCGTCGACCTCGGTGGCAGCTATCGGCGTCCCGAGGGCACGACGGTCACGTCGCTGGCGCTGCCGGCGCACACCGCCGAGATCCTCACGAAGGCGTAGGCGCGCGCCGCGCCGCTCAGGTGACGGTGAGCGACTTCACCGGCGACCAACCCGAGTACGTGCCCGCGACGGTGTGGACGCGAGCGCGCACCACGTAGGTGCCGGCGCCGGCGTTGGGCGTGAACGCGAACGTGGGCGCGGCGAGCTTGGTGGCGGCGGCGACGAAGCCGGCGGCGCCCGGCTTCTTGACCTGCACGTCGAAGGTGACGTGCGCGGGCAGCGCCGCGCTGCTGAGCGTCAACGTGAAGGGCGTGCCCGAGGGTGCGCTGGCGCGGTCGACGGCGAAGGCGATGCGCGCCGTCCCCGCGTACTTGCCGAGCGGGTCGGTGTACTTGAAGGCGCCGGCGAGGACGAACCGGTACTGCCAGCGGGCGTTGGCGGCGATCGTGCCTGAGTCGAACAGCGGCGTCTTGTTGGGGCCGAGCTTGGCCGCTTCGACGACGCCGTGCTTGGCGGCCGTCGGGTTGAGGAAGGCGACGCTGTAGTTCGGTCCCGTCGTCGTGAACGACGCGGGGCTGTAGGCGGTCGCGCCGATGCGGATGGTGCGGTCGACCGCCGGCGGTGTCGTCGTCGTGGTCGACGTCGTGGTCGTCGACGTCGACGTCGTGGTCGTGGACGGTCCGGTCGTCGTGGTGGTCGTTGGCACGGGGTTCGGCGGTAGGCCGACGAGCAGGCCGTTGCCGTCGAGGGAGACGTACACCCGTCCGTCGGAGCCGCCGGCAATTTGGTGCGGGATCAACGCTTGGCGGCGGTACTCGTCGTCGGCGACGTCGGTCCAGGTGTCGCCGTCGGTGGTGACGTACAAGCCCGCGTCGGCGAACGGACCGACGCCAGCCAACGACGCCACGTACGTCGCCGTCGAGCCGTCGGTCGCGGGGACCGTTGTGAGCGACCCCGGGCGCGGGACTGCGGTGATGGCGTCGAAGGTGATGGTGTCGGTCGACACGTCGCGCAAGCGGAAGAGCCCGAACTGGTTCGACAGGTACAGCGCGTCGGCGTGGTACGGGTCGCGCATGAGGAAACCGGTGTGCCCCGCGTCCTGCGGCGCGGGCCACACGAGCGACCACGTGCGGCCGTAGTCGCTCGAGCGCATCACGCCGCGGCCGAGGTCGTAGAAGAAGATGTGGCCGTCGTCGAGCGCGGCGAACGAGCCGCGTTCGCGTTCGGGGCCGAGTTGCGGCCCGTTGGTACCCAGCGACGTCCACGGCCCCGAGCCGACTTTGCGCCACGTGTCGCCGTCGCCGACGACGGCGAGCAGCACGCGCGCGCCGGTGTCATCGACGAACGCGGTCACGACGAACGGACGCTTCCCGCCCGCAGGGGCCGACAAGCCTTCGTCGACCCAGCCCGCGGAGCCGTCGAAGGGGCGCGACCACAAGCTGCCGGCGGTGTTGGTGTCGCGGTTGCCGACGCCGAGGTACACGCGGGTGGCGTCGGACGCCATGGCCGTCGCCATGTTGCCTTTCCCGGCGGCACCGCGGATCGGCGGCTCGTCGGCAGTGATGGTGGCGCCGCCGTCGGCGGTGCGCACGCCGATCCAGTCGGTGACGCCGATCATGACGCCGTTCGGGTCGGCGGGGTTGACGGCCAGCGCGCGGCTGATCGTCACGCCGAGGCCGCGCATCATCGGGTACCAGTTGACGCCGCCGTCGGTCGTCTTCCACACACCGCTGCGGCCGGCGACGTAGACGACGTCGGGTTGCGCGGGGTCGATCACGATCTGCGCGGCGACGAACTGTTCGCGACCGAAACGGATCGGCGGGCGCGACGAGAACAACCACCAGTTGGGCCCGTCGGGGCCGCCGATGGTGCCGTGGATGGTCGTGGGGTCGAGGGTGACTGCTTGCCACGACGCGCCGCCGTCGGTCGACTTCACCACCGAGCGCGCCTGCCCGTTGGCCGTGCGCGGCGCCAGCGACGAGCCGGCGTACAGCGTGGTGACGCCGGCGTCGTCGACGACTCCGTCGAGCGCGATCCAGCGCGTCTGCCCGCCGACGTCGACGCCGTTGTTCACCGGTTCCCAAGTCGCGCCGGCGTCGGGCGAACGGAACAAGCCGTCGGCGCCGGCGGCGACGTACACGACGCCGCCGACGACCGTGATCTCCTCGGCGCTTGTGGGCGCGGCGTCGAGGTGGGTCAGCGTCGGGGTGTCGGTGTCGAGCGCGTCGAGCTTCCATATGCCGTCGTCGTACGTGCCTACGTAGGCGACGGCGGGCTGCGCGGGATCGGCGACGAGTGAGCGGATGTAGAAGTGGTTCGTCGTGCCGTCGTCGTGCAACTCGGGCGCGAGGCCGAGCGTGGACCACGTCGCGCCGTCGTCGCTCGACAGCTGGATCCCGCGATCGAACGATCCGACGACGAGGCGGTCGCCGACCTCGGCGACGAGGTTGCCCGTCGAGCGCGGGTGTTCGAACGGCAGTTCGGGAATCGGTGGTCCGTCGGGCGAGAAGTAACCGGCGCTGCCGGCGAAACACACCGGACTGGCGGGGAGCAACGCCCACGTGAGGCCGCTGTCGGTCGAGCGATAGAGACCTTTCGTGGTGCAGCCGTAGACGGTGTCGGGTTGCGTGTGCGAGAACGCCACGTCGGCCACGCCGAGGTAGCGCGGGCCGAGCGCCTCGACGCCGCGGTTGTGCGCCTGCCACGTGGCGCCGCCGTCGTCGGAGCGGTTGAAGCCGGAGACGTCGCCGCCCGCGATCAGCACGCCGTCACGGAGGGCGAGTGCGTTCTGGAATCCGCCGCCGTCGAGTCCGGAGTTGACGAAGTGCAGCGGCGGGACGAGCGGCGTGGTGTCGGAGTCGTCGGAGAACGCGCCCGTCGTCGGTAGTAGGCCGGCGACGATCGCGACGAGAAGCACGAGCTTTCGCCACCGCGGATTGCCCACCGCTTCGCAGGGTACCGCTGTTGGCTAGGCGACCTTTGCGGGTTCGGCGGCCATGGCGTCGTCGGTGTCCTTGCGCTTGGCGTACTGGTTCACGTATTCCTGGCCCGACAATTCGCGCAGTTCGTACATCACCTCGTCGACGATCGAACGCAGGACCTGGCGGTCGTCGACGCGGTCGGCGAGGTGTTCGTACGTGAGCGGGCGCCCGAACGACACGGTGATCGGCATGAAGAACTTCGGCACGACCTTGCCGATGGGCTGGGCTTCGCGGGTGCCGATCATGGCGACGGGCACGATGGGCGCCTGGGTCTGCAGCGCGAGGCGGGCGATGCCGGTGTGGCCCTTGTAGAGGCGGCCGTCGGGCGAGCGGGTCCCTTCGGGGTAGATGCCGAAGACGCCGCCGGCGTCGAGCACGGCGCGCGCCGTCTCCAGGGCGCGCTGGCTGGCGCTGCCGCCCTCACGTCGGATCGGGATCTGTCCCACGGCGCGGAAGAACCACGCGGTCTTCGGGTCGTCGAAGTACTCGGCCTTGGCGACGAACGTGATGCGGCGCTTCAACACCAGCGGCAAGAAGATCGAGTCGCAGAACGAGATGTGGTTCGACGCCATGATCACCGGCCCGTCGCCCGGGATGTTCTCGGCGCCCTCGACCTTCACCTTGAACAGCAAGCGCAACACCGGCGTGAGAATCGCCTTGAGCACCCAGTACGCCACGGCCGCAATCTATGCCGTCCGGGGTTGCTCCACCGGGTGTGGGCGTCTCCAGGGCGGCTCAGCCCTCCTGGAGACGCCCACACCTGTCGCGTCCGCGTCGTCGGCGGCCGCGAAGCCCGGCGTGAGCAGCAGGTCGCGGATCTGTTCGACAACCCACTCCGGGCGGCCGTAGACGTCGACGGACGTGACGCGCACGAAGGACCACCCGGCGGCTTCGCAACGCTCCTGCTTGTGGCGGTCCTTCGCCTTTTGCGTCGCCGTGCTGTGCCACCGCTTGCTGTCGACCTCCACAGCTTTCATCGCCTCTGGGAACGCGAGGTCGAGCTCGAAATGTTCGTCGTCGATCCACACGTCGTGGTTGCGCGCCGGGATCGGCAGGTCGGACTTGCGAATGAGGTTGAGAGTGTCGATCTCGAGCGTGCTGCGCGCCGCCTTGCCCGTCGGGCGGAGTTCCATGATGCGGGCGAGGCGTCGCACCCCCGGTACGTTCTCCGGCAGCGTCGCCAACTCGCGCCAGATACGTCGCTCTGCGGTCAGTCCCTTCGAGAGCACACTCTCGACCGCTCGCTCGGCGAGGTCGGTCGAGACGTGCGCTGCGTAGTCGATGAGTAGTCGCTCCGGCGAGGTCCCGGGAAGACCGTCGTACATGCGCTTCTTCGACACGTGACGCGTGCGGTGAACTGTCACCCCCTTGGGCTTGGGCCCGGCATGGCCGTGAGAGACGACGATTTCGATGATGCCTTCGGTCGCTCCGTCGACTCCCTCCCACGCGGCAAGCGTGCGCGCCGCCATCTGCGCGTCACCGCCGGCGGCGAGCAACGCCGCTCGGACCTGCTGTCTCCACGTCGGCTTGCCCGCCGAGAGGAAGTACACGCCGTGATCGAGATGCTTCCAAAGCCCTTTGGTGACCGCCGTAGCGATCTCCTGTTTCGAATAACCCGTCCGGCTTAGTTCCGTAATCGTCACGACGCAGTCGTTGTTGGCGGCGAGAACGCTCAACCGTTGCTTTCTCTTCAGGGCCTCTTTCTTCACCGCCTCACTATGTCGACGGGGTGTAACACGACTCCCGCGATGAGCGTGGGCGTCTCCAGGGCGGCTCAGCCACCCCCGAGACGCCCGCGCCCCGCAGACGTCGGGCGTACTTGACTGGTTGGTCAAGTTCTCGGTTACGTTGGTGGAGGGATGTCCGACAATCGGAAGCTGACGCAGCGCGGGCGGGACCGTCGCCATCAGTTGATGGAGTACGCGGCGCGCCGGTTCGCCGAGGGCGGCTACCACCCGACGTCGGTGGCCGACATCGTCGACGGCCTCCAGGTCGGCAAGGGCGTCTTTTACTGGTACTTCTCGTCGAAGGAAGAGCTGCTGCTCGAGATCCTCGCCGAGGGCCAACTCGACTTGCGACGGGCGCAGCAAGACGCCATCGCCGGCCTCAACACGCCGCTCGAACGCATCGAAGCGGGCATCCGTCGCTCGATCGAATGGCTCGCCGAGCACCGCACCTATGTGCAGTTGATCCAGTTCGCGGCGACCGACGATCGGTTCGCGCCCCACCTGCGCCGCGGCGGCGAAGTGGCGGTGACGGACCTCGCCAAGCACGTCAAGGAAGGCATCGCCGACGGGTCACTCGCCGACGGCGACCCCAACGTGATCAGCCACGCCATCCTCGGCGTGACGAACCACCTCGCCCGCACGTTCGTGCTCACGCAGGGCCAGAGCCCGAAGAACGTCGCCGACGCCGCGGTCGACTTTTGCCTCGGCGGCCTGCGCGGGGCTGTACGAACGCCCGCGTAGTCCGTACCCTCCTTCCGTAGAGTCACAACGCGGGAGGGGCTCCCATGAATCCTCGCAAGCACGCAGGCCGCGCCGTCGTCATCGGCGGCAGCCTCGGAGGGTTGTTCGCAGCCCGGGTCCTGTCGGAGCGTTTCGACTCGGTCGTCCTGCTCGAGCGCGACGACCTCGAGAACACCGTCGACGGCCGCCGCGGCGTCCCCCAAGGTCGCCACGCCCACGCGCTGCTGCGCGCCGGGTTGGAGCGAATCGAAGGATGGTTCCCCGGCATCAGCCAGGAGCTGATCGACGGGGGCGCCGAAGTCGTCGACCCCGGCGTCGACTTCCACTGGCACCAGGGCGGCGGCCTGAAGGCGCATTACGCAACGGGCGTCGCCGCGCCCGTGTGCTCCCGTCCCTTCCTCGAAGAGGCCGTGCGGGCCCGGGTCGAGAAGATCGAGAACGTCGAACTGCGCACAGGCGTACACGCCGAGAACCTCACGGCGACGCCCGACAAGTCGCGAGTCACCGGCGTCGTGCTCGACGACGGCACCATCGTCGACGCGGCGCTGGTGCTCGACTGCACCGGGCGCTCGGGTCGCTCGATCCCGTGGATCGAAGAGTTGGGCTACGCGGCGCCGAAGGTCGTCGAGGTCGGCATCGACATGCGCTACACGACCCGCGTGTACGAGCGCACGGCCGACCCGGCGCGCGACTTCAAGCTGGCGATCGTGATCAGTCAGGACCGTCTCGCCGCCTGCTTCCCGATGGAAAGCAACCGCTGGATGATCACGCTGTGCGGCTACCACGGCGACCACGCCGAGTCCGACGACGACGCCTACCTCGCGTATGCCCGCTCGCTGCCGAGCCACGCCATCGCCGACGTCATCGCGTCGTCCAAGCCCATCTCCGACTATCGCACGCACCGCCTGCCGTCGAACCAGCGCCGGCTCGTCGAGAAGATGAAGTCGGCGCCCGGCGGCTGGGCGCTCCTCGGCGACGCCGTCGCCAGTTTCAACCCGGTGTACGGCCAGGGCATGTCGTCCGCCGCGCTGCAAGCCGAAGCGCTCGGCAAATCGCTCGACGGCTACGACCACGTCGACGCCGACATGACGTTCCGGATTCACAAGGCCGCCGGCAAAGCCGTCACCAACCCGTGGATGCTGTCGACGGGCGGCGACTTCGCGCACCCCAAGACGACGGGCAAGAGGCCGCCGGGCACGAAGCTCATCAACCGCTACATGGCGCGCGCCGTCGTCGCCGATCAAACCGACACCGTCGTGGCGCGTCAGTTCGACGAAGTGGGCAACTTGATGGCGCCGCCGACGTCGATGATGGCGCCGAAGATCGCGTGGCGAGTACTACGAAACGGACGCCGCAAGTCGGCGTAGTCGCGCGATCTCTTTCACCGACATATGCCGGTCGTCGGCGCGCCACTCGACGACGGCTCGCATGACGCGCGCCGCCGCGTCGCGATCGCAGTGACGCAGGAAGGCGCGCAGCATCATCCGCCGCCCGAGTTCCGACACGACGCGGTCGAAGCCGCGCAACGGGATCTGCCCCGCCCTGAGCAGCGCCCACGTGTTGGCGACGTCGAGTTCGGGCACGCCGCGCTTGGCGTTCCCCCAGTCGATGACGACGGGACCCGACGCCGCCATCATCACGTTCATCGGATGCAGGTCGAGGTGCACGATGTGGTCCCCCGCCGGACCGGGCGCGACCGGCAGCCAGTCCGGCGCGTCGATGGCGGCGAGGCGCGCGTGCAAGTCCGCGAGCAGCGCGGCAGCGCGCTTAACACCCGCAGGCGTCTTGTCGATGGCGTCCAGCACGTCGATGCCGTCGACTCGTTCCATCAGCAGCCACCCGTCACCGGCGTCGAACACTTCGGGCACCGGGTAGCCGTGCGCGCGCACGTGTTGCATCACGCGCGCCTCGACGGACAGATCGCGCGCCACGCGGCTCACGCGCAGGACGCGTCCGTCGCCGTGTTCGAAGATCTCCGAGTCGCGGCCCTCCGCGAGCTTCGCCCCGATGGGTTGCACTAACCCAACTTGGGCAGTGCCTTGCGCAGGTTGCGGACCGCTTGGTTGATGCGCTGCTCGTTCTCGATGAGCGCGAAGCGCACGAAGCCTTCACCGCCCGGGCCGAAGCCCATGCCCGGCGACACGGCGACGTCGCCGTCGGTGACGAGCATCTTGGCGAACTCGAGGCTGCCCATGTCCTTGTACGGCTCCGGGATCGGCGCCCACACGAACATGGTTCCCTTCGGCGGATCGACGTGCCAGCCGATGCGGCCGAGTCCTTCGATCAGCGTGTCGCGCCGGCTGCGGTAGATCTCGTTGACCTCGAGCGGATACTCGGGCGCTTCGTTCATCGTGACGGTCGCCGCGATTTGGATCGGCTGGAACGTGCCGTAGTCGAGGTAGCTCTTGAGCTTCGTGAGCGCGGCGACGACTTCGGCGTTGCCGACGAGGAACGCCACGCGCCACCCCGCCATCGAGAACGACTTGGTCATCGTGTACAGCTCGACGGCGACTTCCTTGGCACCGGGCACCTGCAGGATCGACGGCGCCGCGCCCTCCTCGAAGTACGTGTCGGAGTACGCGAAGTCGTGCACGAGGATGACGTTGTTCTCGCGCGCGAAGTCGACGATCAACTTCATCCACGGCAGGTCGACGCACGTCGTCGTCGGGTTGTGCGGGAACGACAACACGATCACGCGCGGCTTGGGCCACTGCTGTTCCCACGCCGACATGAGGTTGCCGAAGAAGTCTTCGTTCGGCCCGAGCGGGATCTGCTTCACGTCGGCGCCGGCGAACAGTGGCGCGTAGATGTGGATCGGGTACGACGGCGACGGCACGAACGCGGAGTCACCCGGTCCCACGAGCACCCACATCAGGTGGCTGAGGCCTTCCTTGGCGCCGATGACCGAGAGCACTTCGGTTTCGGGATCGAGGTCGACGTCGTACTTGCGCTTGTACCGCGCGCTCACCGCTTGGCGCAGCTTCGGGATCCCACGCGACGACGAGTACCGGTGGTTGCGGGAGTTGTGTGCCGCCTCGCTCAGCTTCTCCACTGCGATCTGCGGCGACGGGATGTCGGGGTTACCGAAGCCGAGGTCGATGACATCTACGCCTGCGCGGCGCTGCTGCAGCTTCAGTCCGTCGATGATCGTGAAGACGTACGGGGGCAACCCCGTGATGCGGCGGAACTCCATCCACTAAGGCTACGGCAGCCCTGCTTGTTCCTTCGCACTCATTACGCGCTTGGCAGCGTCGGGCGCGCTGGGTTTGTGCGGTGCGGCGACTGCGTATTCGACGCCGGCGTCTGCGAGCGTCCGCAGCGTGTCGGCGGCGATGTCGCCGGTGGCGCCCCACGTGACGGGACCTTCGGCGACGGCGTCCTTCAGTTGCGTGTCGGTGGGCTCCCACAGGTTGCGTTTGGCGCCGAGCGCGGCGGTGACGGTGGCGGCGCGCCGGCTGCGTCCGGCGACCCACACCTCGACGCCGTCGTGCATCAGCGTGGCGGCGATGGCTTCGAGGCGCGTGAAGCGTTCGTCGAGCGACGGGCGGGCGATGCCGAGCGCCTCGTCTTCCACGTCGGACTCGTGGTCGCCGACGCCGAGGCCGGCGACGAAGCGGCCGGGTGCGAGGCGCGCCGCGGTCCGCATGCTCGAGATCAACACGCCGTCGGGGACGACGCCGACGCGGGCGACGAGCATGCCGATCGTGATGTCGTGCGTCGCCACTGCGAGCGCGCCGAGCATCACGTGACCGTGCAACGCCTCGGGGCGACCCGGGCGTGGGTAGTGGTCGTACACGAACACGCCGTCGAGTCCCGCCGCCTGTGCGCGCTGCGCGGCCGCGACCATCCCGCGCGCGTCAGCGCTGAATTGCGGGAGCGTGATGCCGATCTTCACGAAGCGACCTTATGGGGCGCCGCCCAGACGCGAACGAACCCGGGCCTCGGGGGGCTGGGGTGCCCCGAGGCCCGGGTTTCGATCTGCATTGAAAACCGCCGTCAAGACCGGAACTTACGGTCAATTTCGGAAATTACGCGTGACGTTGGTCACACGTTTCTTGTACCCGACTCGCGCGCAAGTAATGCCGCGCCGATGGCGCCGGCGCGCTCACCGAGCGTCGCGGGCAACAGCGGCACGGCAGGGCGATGCTCGCTGCCTTCGACGAGTTTCCCCATCCAGTCGCGCAGCGGGTTGAGCAGCAGATCGCCGGCTTCGACGAGTCCGCCGCCGAGCACGACGACCGACGGGTCGAGGATGTTGACGAGCCCCGCGAGGCCGATCGCCATCCAGTGCGTGAACGTGTTCATCACGTCGAGCGCGGCGGCGTCGCCTTCGCCGGCGCGGGCCACGACCATCTCGCTCGAGTCGAAACCGGCGTCGCGGGCGATGCGGTTCAGCGCGGTGCCCGACGCGTACTTCTCCCAGCACCCGCGCTGGCCGCACGAGCACGGCTCGCCGTCGAGTTCCACGACGGTGTGACCGATCTCGCCCGCCATGCCGTGCGCGCCGCGGTACAGGTTGCCGCCGAGCACGATGCCGCCGCCGATGCCGGTGCCGATCGTGACGAGGAGCAGGTCGTCCGCGCCCCCGCCGGCTCCGGCGCAGCGCTCACCCCAGGCGGCGACGTTGGCGTCGTTGTCGACGACCACCGGCACGCCGAGGCGCTCGCTGAAAATGGTGCGCAGCGGCAGCTCGACCAGACCGGGCAGGTTGGCCGCGAAGCGCATGACGCCGTCGGCGTCGACGAGACCGGGCACACCGACCGACAGCGCACCGAGCCGCGCTCCGGCTCCTTCGGCGGCGGTGGTGGCGGTGTCGACGATGACGTCGACCAGCGCGTCGGCGGAGTCGGGCGTCGGCGTGCGCGCCTCGCCACGGACGTCGTTGCCGGACGCGCCCAGCGCGACCGCAAGCACCTTCGTGCCGCCGACGTCGACGCCGACGTAGGCCGTGTCCTCAGTCGTCAACGCGGATCCGCTGCAGTGGCTCGGCCGCGGTCTTCGCCGCGTCCGCCGCGCCCCGCAGCAAGACGGTGATGGCCTGCGGGTCGCCGAGCAAGTCTTCGGCGACGTCGAGGGCGTTGCGCATCGCCGAGATCAGTTCGAGGCCCGCCTTCTGCACGTGCCCCATCGCTTCGGCCACCCGCGGGTCAACTTCCATCGAACACCACTTTCAGCTCGTCGTCGATCAGCCGCGCCGAGGTGATGGCGCGGCGCTGCAACGAATCCGGGAGCACGACGCGGCGGCGCTGCGTGCCGACGCGGATCAACAGTTCGTTGCTGCGGCGCGCCACGTCGAGATCGTCGCGCGTCGCAAACGGAAGCCGCACATACAGCGTCGTGCCTTCGAAGCGCAGCGGCTGCTCGCTGTGCAACACCGCCGCCGGGTTGCGCTCGCCGTACAGCGACGCCGCGAACGCGCGCAGACCTTCGATGCCGCACAGCTCGTCGGTGGCGAGGTGCGCGCGCAACACGGGCAAGGGCGCGAAGTCGGCCTCGATGGTCTTGAGGTGTTCGGTGTGCGTGGTTTTCCACGACGAGAACCACGGATCGGTCACGTCGTCGGGCAGCAGTTTGTTGGCGATGACCGCGTCGAGGTTGTAGCCGAACAGGTTGAGGTAGGTGACGGTGCGGCGCGCTTCGGCGATCACCATGCGTTCGGGGTTGACCACGACGCGCACGCTCGAGCGCGTGCCGTCGTTGAGCAGTTCGCGCACGCCCTCAAGCTGGCCGAGAAAGCGCGTGGCGGCGTCGAACACGGTGTCGCCGGCGATCGGCAGCGTCGTCACCGACGCCAGCACCGGGCGCAGCAGGCCCGTCGCCCGCTTCTGGATGGGCACGACGCGCTCGATGTACCACGACAGGATCTCGGGCAGCGACAGGAACCGGATGGTCTCTGCCGTTGGACCGCAGTCGACGATGATCACGTCGTAGCGACCCGACTCGTCGGCCTTGCGGATGTCGCCGAGGCTGAAGATTTCGTCGAGCCCGGGAATGACCGCGAGCTCTTCGGCTTCGATGCCTTCGACGCCGACCCATTCCAGCAGTTGCGCGATGTAGCGCTGGATGTCGCCCCACGCTTCTTCGAGGCGCTCGGTGGCGTCGAGTTGCATGCCGTCGAGGCGATCGACGATGCGCGTCGGGAGCGAACCGAGGTCGGCGTCGAACGAGTCGGCGAGTGAGTGCGCGGGGTCCGTCGACATGACGAGCACGCGCTGGCCCGCTTCGGCGCACGCCAACGCCGTCGCCGCCGACACTGTCGTTTTGCCGACTCCCCCTTTGCCGGTGAAGAGAAGGACACGGCTCATGTCGTGGCCAACGCCTCCACGCGCATGCGGAGTTGGCGCAGCGCCGTGCCGACGATGCGTTGCGCGGCGCGCTGCTTGATGAAGCCGGGGACGGGGAACTTGAGGTCGACCTCGAGGTGGTACGTCACCTTCGTGCCTTCGGGCACCGCCTCGAAGTCGTACGTGCCGTCGATGCGCGCCGTGATGTCGCCGCTGTCCTGGACCCACGACAGCTTCTTCGGCGCCGCGCTGTAGTCGTAAGCGAGCGTGTACGCCGTCGAGCGGCCGAAGGCGGCGGCGCGGAAGCGGACCTTGTGGGCCGTGCCGTCGGCGTCGGAGTCCACGACCGTGACTTCCTTGAGATCCGCGGCCCACGTCGGGTAGTTCGCGAAGTCCGTCACTACCGCGAAGACGCGTTCGGGCGGCGCTGCCACCACGATCGATTCCGTCGCTTGATCACTCATCTTCGTCTTCCACCGTCATATCCGCGAAGGGCTGCCGCTTGACCACGTTCCAGTGATAGCCGAGCAGGATTCCATAGCCGACGCCAATCGGCATGAGGAACAACGCTACGACGAGCCACTTGAGCCACGCGGCACGGTCGCGCTCGCCCCCGGCGAAGCGCACCGGCGAACGCTGGTAGCAGTCGGTGAGCGCCACGATGCCGGGGAACTCCATCCCGAACAGCAGCAGCACCCAAGACATGGCTTAAGTGTCCCGCGCCGGGAACTGTCCGTGGCGCGCGCCCCACAGCCCCATCACGCCGAGGCCGAACACGGGCGCCAGGATGGCGAATGCCGCGCCGGTGTTCGGGTGCGCGCCGGCGCTCACGAAGGCGACGACGATCTGCACGCCGAAGCACACGAGGAACACCCGCGGCACGCGGAAGAACACTTCGCCGACGGTGATGACCGACTCGCGGCTGCGCCGCGCCGCGATGACCAGCGCGACGGCCATGAGCACGAATCCGCCGAGGAACATCAGCATCGCCACCAGCGCTGTGAGCGAACGCCCGACTTCGGACACAAGACCGAGTGCGACGGCGACCACCATCGCCGCCGTGCCCGCGACCATGGCGCGGTCTTCGCTCACGCCTGTTCGGCTTTGGTGAGGGCGACGTCCAGCTTCGCGGCGAGGTCGTCGTACGCGAAGTCGAGCAGGGCGCGCTGGCGCGCCGCCTTGCCCATCTCGACGGCGCGCTGCGGGTTGTCGAGCAGCTCGGCGATGCGCGCCGCGACGGCATCGGCGTCGGTCGGCGGGTCGATCACGTATCCGGTCACCCCGTCGAGCACGGCGTCGCCGGCACCGCCGGAATTGCCGGCGATCTGCGGCACGCCACACGCCGCCGCTTCGAGGAAGATGATGCCGAAGCCCTCCTGCTCGAGGCCGCCCCAACGATTGCGGCACACGTGACTGAACACGTCGGCGGCGCCGTACGTCGACGTCAGCTCGCCGCCCGGGACGCGGCCGACGAAGCGGACGGGCGCGTGCAGCTTGTGCGCCAGGCGCTGCAAACGTGCCTCGTCGCGACCACGCCCCCACGCGATCAGCCCGACGAGCTTCGGGCGCGACGGCGCCAGCTTCGCCAGCGCACGGATGAGCGTGTCGGCGCCTTTGCGGGGCACGAGCCGGCTGAGGTGCAGCACCACTTCGGCATCGGGCGCCACGCCGAGGCGGCGGCGCGCTTCGGCGCGCGTCTCGGGCGACGACGGGTGGAACACGCTGCCGTCGACGCCGGGCGGGATGTCGACGACGTCGACGTCGGGGGCGATCGCTTGGGCCTCACGGGCCACCCACGGTCCGGCGGCGACGATGAGGCGGGCGCCGCGCATCGCCTTGCGCAGCCCGACGTTGTAACCGGGCGTCCGCGCCGGGATCGACAGCTCGGCGCCGTGCACGACGAGCGCGTACGGCCGCGCGAGCGACGGGCCGAGGAGGCCCACGATGTGTGCGGGGTCGAGCACGACGAGCGGCGCGTCGATGCGATCGGCGGCGCCGTTGACGAGTGTGCGCGTCGCCGGCGTCGGCAGCAGGACCGTGCCGGTGCGCTCGATCGGATAGGGCTGCGTGGCGTCGAACGCAGCGTCGCCGTCGTACGAGGTCGTGAGGATGTGGGCGCGGCCCGCGGGCAGGCGGCGCCACAGCTCCCACAAGTAGTTCTGGATACCGCCGACCTTCGGCGGATAGTCGTTGGTGACGAACAGGTGGGTCATGGCGGCGGCGCGAGCCGGGCCAGCGCCCACTGCGCGTGCTCGGCCAACATCTCGTCGTCGCCGTTGGCCGTGCGTTCGAGCACACCGACCGCCGACGCGTCGCCCAGGTTGCCCAGTGCAATCAGAGCGTTGCGCTTGACGTGGCGCGGGTCGCGCTGGGCGATGTACCACGCGCCGTAGTCGCGCAACAGGTCCTCGTCCGATGCCTCGACGATGGCGACGAGGTCGACGGTGCGCGGCGCGCCGTCGTGGCGGACGCGGCGCGACGGTGGGCACACCTCTTGGCAGTCATCGCAGCCGTAGACGCGATCGCCGAGCGCTTCGCGGTATTCGAGCGGGAACGTCCCGGCCTGCTGCACCAGCCACGCCAGGCAGCGGCGGGCGTCGACAACGCCCGGGGCGACGATGGCGCCCGTCGGGCACCCGTGGACACAACGCGTGCACCCGCCGCACCCGTCGGCGACTGGCTCGTTGGCGGCGACGAGCGGCGCGGTGGTGACCACGCTGCCGAGCACCACCCACGACCCGTGACCCGGCACGAGCACATTGGCGTTCTTGCCGTACCAGCCGAGCCCGGCGCGCACGGCGACGGCCCGGTCGACGAGCGCGTTGTCGTCGCACAGCACGCGGGCGTCGAACCCGTCGGCGCGCACCACCTCGGCGCACTGCTCCAGCGCAGCGCGCAGCTCGCCGTAGTAATCGCGCCACACGTACCGCGCCACCCTCCCCCTTCCTCGTTCTGGGCGCGCAGAATCCTGTCCAGCGGGATTCTGCGCGCCCAGAACCGGAAGGGCGCCGGCGACCAACGCCTGCGCGCCCGGGAGCGCGCGCGACGGATCGGTCGAGCGCGCCGGGTTGCGGTACGTGAACTGCATCGTGGACGACAGGCCGGCGGCGCGGCGGTCTTCGAGCGTGCGCTTTACGTCGTCGAACGGCTCGGCCGAACACACGCCGACGGCGACGAGACCCGCGGCGCGTCCGGCCTCGAGCACGCGCGCGGTGAGGTCCTGCACGGACCCGAAACTACCGGCGGCGGGAGCGAGCGGGCGCAGGCGCCGGCTTGATCGGCACCTTGCGGCGCGTCGCCGGCAGCTTGGTCGCCGCGAGTTTCTTGCGCGCCGGCGCCTTCTTCTTCGGTGCTGCCTTTTTCTTGGCGGGCGCTTCGTCGTCGACGACGGCGGGCTTGGGCTTCGGCGGGTCGACCGGCGGCGCGGCGCGCGTCAGCAGACCACCGGCGATCGGCGGCGGTGGTCCGGGACGGCGACGACGGCCGGGCTCGACGAACGCCAGCTCGGTGGCGAGGCGGTTGCGCGAGATGATCGTGCTCGCCTTGAGGTCGACTTCCCACTCGGCCATCTGGTGGCGCTTGCGCGCGTCGTATTCGAAGCGCACCACCCACACGGCGTCGCGCAGCAAGAACGCCGACCATCCCTGGTCCCACCCGTTCTCGGGCAGGGTGACCGAGCGGTCGAGCAGGTTCCACCACACCGCGGTGCCGAGCGGTTGCGTCGACGTGCCGCCGTTGCGCGTCTTCGCGAACGTGAGCTCGAGGCTCTGGCGCACGACCTGCTGCTGTTCGGCTTCGATCGGAATGGCGAAGCGCTCGACCCACTCCTCGTGTACGCCGGCGGCGCGCGCCACTTGCTTGATGGACTGGCCGGCGCGCAACCGTTGCTGCATCTCGCGCACGCTGAGTTGCGATTCGGCACGCGGGATCCGCGGCTCCGCCTCAGCCCCGCGCTCGTTCAGCAGTTCGGCGACGCACTCCTCGAGTTCGGCGTCGACGACGATCGTCCAGCCGCCGCTCTTCGTGCCGCGGCGCGCGCTGAGGATGAGACCTTCGCGGTCCTCAGTGATCCCAACGACATGCAGACGCTGCACGCGGCGGACGGTACCACCGCAAATGGAGGGTTACGCGGATCGGAGCTACGTCATTTCCGCGCTACGCGCTCAACGTATGCCGCACGTCGGGCGCGAGACCTTCGTCGCGCAACAACCGCAGCACGCGCGCCTCGGACGCGTCGACCTCGACCGGGCCGCTCTCCTCGCACAGGAATGTGACGACGCAGTCGGAACAGGCGTCGGTGAACCGAGCGACACACGTCTCGCAATCGATCAACATGCCGCCACTATGCCGAAGGGGTGTAACGGCTTCGCTCCGCAACCGGAGGTTGCGAAGCGATCATGTCGCGCGCCGTTTGCGAGCCTCCGGACCGGCAAAGCCGGATCCTCCGGCCGAACGTACCGATCAAAAGCCGTAGGGCCGCTTTACTCGGCCCGTAGGCAACGCGACGTACGCGACGGTTTTGGCTCGTTCCGCAACCTCTGGTTGCGGGACGATGGAACTAGTCCGGCTCGATCTCGATGCCGTCGCCGTTGCCGCACCACCGGCAGGCGACCGACTCGACGGCCTCGCCGAGCACTTCTTCCTCCTCGACGGTGAGCTCGCCGGCGATGGTGAAGTGGTAGTAGCCACGGGTCCGTCGCGTCGTCGTGACGGTGAACCGAGTGCGGTTCCCGCAGGACGCGCAGCGATACCGGGCGGACACGGCAGGCAAGTTATCGTTCTGGCTTCGTGTTTTACCTGACGTACCTGCATCGCGAGTTGCGTCGGCGTCTGGGGCGGACGGTTCTTACTGTCCTTGGCTTGGCCGTCGGCGTCGCCTTGGTGGTGCTCGTATCCGCGCTTTCGAGCGGGCTCAACCGCGCCCAGCACAAGATCCTCAACCCCCTCGCGAAGGTCGGGACCGACCTCGTCGTCTCCCACCCCGTCGACGTGCCGCTCGCCGGCGCGGGCGGCAACGCTGCGGTGGTCGGCAACACGAACCCGAACGAAGTCGACTCGCTCGTCGACGAGAACCAGTCGCTGTTCCAGACCGACTTCTCGAAGCTGGGCAAGGCGGGGCAAACGTTCGAGCGCGACATGTTCTTGCCGGCGACGCAGCTCACGTTCCCTGACACCGAGGTTGGCAAGATCGCCAAGCTCGACGGCGTCGACCAAGTCGCCGGCGCCCTCACGCTGCTGGCCGTGCACCAGAAGGGCAAGGTCCCGGAGATCACCGTCACCGTGCCCGCGGGCGCGGCGCTGATCACACCCGGCGAAGTGATCAAGAAGGTCCTCAACCCGCCGCAGACCGACCTGGCGACCGAGCCGTACACCGCCGCGGGCGTCGACGCCGCGCGCCCGGGTCTCGGGCTCATCACGCCGGCGCAGATCGTGACCGGCAAGTTCCTCGACAAGAACGCCACCGACCAAGTGGTCCTCGGCGAGGGCTACGCCCGCCGCAAGGGCTATGCCGTCGGCGCCAAGTTGGTCGTCGGCGGGACGACGTACTCGATCGTCGGCTTCGCCCGCCCGCCCCTCGGCGGCACGTCGGCTGACGTGTACCTGCCCCTCAGCGAGTTGCAGCGGATCTCGAGCCGCGCCGGGCGCGTCAACACGTTGCTCGTGCGCGCCGACAACGCGGCGGACGTGCCGGCGCTCACAAAAGCGATCCAGCGCACGTTCCCGGGCGCGTCGGTCACGAGCGCCAAGGACCTCGCCAACTCGATCACGGGATCGCTGGTGTCCGCCGGCACGCTGGCCAACCGGCTCGGTGTGGCGCTGGGCGCGCTGGCGGTGTTCGCCGCCGTGTTGATCGCGATACTGCTGACGCTGTCGTCGGTCGCCAAGCGCGTGCGCGAACTGGGCACGCTCGCCGCCCTCGGCTGGTCGCGCCGGCTCATCGTGCGGCAGGTGCTGGCCGAGTCGTTCGCGCAGGGTGCACTCGGCGGGATCATCGGCGCGGCGCTGGGCACGCTGGCGGCGTTCGCGCTCACGAGCGCCAACATCTCGTTGCACGCCGCGGCGTCGTCGCAAGCCGGCCCGCTCACGTCGGGCTTCGGCCTCGGCAAGGTGCTGTCGGACAAGGCGTCGGAAGCGATCCTGCTGACGGCGCCGCTCAAGCCGACCGTGCTGCTCGCCGCCATCGCGCTCGCCATCGGCGGCGGCCTCGTCGCCGGCGGTGCCGGCGCGCTGCGCGCCGCCCGCCTGCGTCCGGCGGACGCGTTGCGAGAGCTCGGCTAGGCGATGTACGAGCTGCACGACGTCGTGAAGTCGTACGGCGATGGCGCCGCCGCGCTGCGCGCCGTCGACGGGATCAGCCTGAAGATCGACGCCGGCGAGTTCGTCGTCATCGAAGGCCCGAGCGGTTCGGGCAAGTCGACGCTGCTGCAGATGCTCGGCGCCCTCGACCGCCCGAGCGCGGGATCCGTCCTCTTCGAAGGCGACGACCTGGCGACGATGCGCGACTCCAAGCTCGCCACGCTGCGGCTGCGCACGTTCGGTTTCGTGTTCCAGCAGTTCAACCTCATCCCGACGCTGTCGGCGGTGGAGAACGTCGAGTCGGCGCTCGCCCCCCTCGGAGGGTCACGCCGGAAGAAGCACGAGCGCGCCCTGCGCCTGCTCAACGGCGTCGGCCTGAGCGACCGCGCCGACCACCTGCCGTCGATGCTGTCGGGTGGCGAGCAGCAGCGCGTCGCCATCGCCCGCGCGCTGTCGAAGGGCCCGCGCGTCATCCTCGCCGACGAGCCGACCGGCAACCTCGACACCCGTACGGGGTCGGAGATCATGGCGATCCTGCGGCGGTTGTCGAAGGAGAACGGCCAGACCGTCGTGCTCATCACGCACGACCCGGAGATCGCGGCGCGTGCGCCGCGCGTCGTGCGCGTGCGTGACGGGCGCGTCGTCGCCGACGCCAGCGGCAAGGAACTCATCGAAGCCGCCGCCGCGATGCCGGCGCGTCTGACGCTGCCGCCGATCACGACCGATCCCCAGCCCAATTCCGAACTGGGCGCGCCAAGTCCCGAAAAACGTGATTCCACGCGCCCAGTTCCGGAGAGCGCCGCCGACAAGTGGGTGCCGACGGCGAACACGCCGCGGTGGACGACGGATCCGCTGCTGCACGCCGAGGGCGTGGTGAAGCACTACGTGTCGATCGAGTCCGAAGACGACGTGGTCGGCATCGACGGCGTCAGCCTCATCGTGCACGAGGGCGAGTTCGTCGCCATCACCGGTCCGTCGGGTTCGGGCAAGACGACGCTGCTCAACTGCCTCTCGGGCCTCGACCGCATCGACCGCGGTCGCGTGCTCATCTGCGGCCAGACCGTGCACGACCTGTCGGACAAGCAGCAGAGCCACCTGCGCTCCGAAGTGATGGGGTTCATCTTCCAGAACTGGAACCTCGTGCCGGTGTTCTCGGCGGTCGAGAACGTCGAGTTGCCGCTGCTGCTCAACGGCGTGAAACCTGACGAGGCGCGCAAGCAGGCGATCACAACGCTCGAGCGCATCGGCCTCGGCCATCGCGTGCACCACCACCCGAACGCGCTGTCCGGCGGCGAGCAGCAGCGCGTCGCCATCGCCCGCGCGCTGTCGGCGAGCCCGGCGCTGGTGTGGGCCGACGAGCCGACCGGCAACCTCGACTCCGCCACCGCGGAGTCGGTCATGAAGCTGCTGCGCGAACTGAACGACGACGGCCTCGCCATCGTGCTGGTGACCCACGACGAGTCGATCGCCGAGCAGGCGACGCGCCGGCTGTACATCCGCGACGGGAAGTTGCTCGCCGACATGACGCGCCGTGACGCCATCCGCGGGCAGAACCGCGAGATGCAGCGGCCGGCGCCGCAGACGCAGCAAGCGCCGGCCGCCCCGCGCGCGCACGAGGCGCCGAAGCAGGAGTTGGATCTACGCGAGGAGGCGCCCGCGCCGGCCGAAGCGCCGAAGGCGCCGATGGGCAAGGCGGCACGGCGCGCGGCTCGCCGCGAGGCGCGCATGAACATGCAGCCACGCCAGGACCCGAGCCCGCAGGCCTCGCCGCCGCGGACCCCCAGCCCGCAGCCGCGAAGTGACGGCCCGCAGCCGATCACCTACGACAACCCCTTCGAGTAGATGCTCGTCGTCTTTGTCGCAGGCCTCGTCGTCGTCGGCCTGCTACTCGCCGCGATCCGTTATCCGCTGGTGCGCCGCATCGGGCTGCGTAACGCGGTGCGTCGACCGCGGGAAGCCGCGCTCGTCATGCTGGGCTGCGTCCTCGGTACGGCCCTCATCGTCGGCAACTCGGCCGTCGGCGACAGCTTCACCAACTCGATCCGCCGCCAAGCGCTGAGCGACTTCGGCGCGCTCGACGCATCTGTCACCTTCGGCAATCGCGACGAGTGGGCGAAGGGCAACGCCTACCTGGCAGCGACACCGATCAAGGGCGTCGAGTCGTCTGCTGCCGTCGCCGTGGTGCGCGCGCCGATCACGACCAACAGCAGCGACGCCACCGCGCCGCGCGCCAACCTGATCGACGCCGACTACCGCCGCGCCGGCCAACTCGGCGCCGTCGACGGACGCAGCGGCCTCGGCCCGACGACCGGACAAGCGTGGGCGTCGAAACGACTCGCCGCCAAACTCCACCTCCACGTCGGCTCGCTGCTGACGGTGCACACGCCGCAACCGCTGCACCTCACGGTCACGAACATCGTGAAGAACAGCCTCGTGTCCTTCAAGGACGGCGAGGTGCGCGCCGGCGAAGGCGTGCTCGTGCCGCCGGGCACGATCCCCGACTTGCAGGCGAAGTACCCGCAAACGGTGACGCCCGACTGGCTGACCCTGGTCGTCGGGAAGATGCCGCACACCAACGCGCCGCCCGATCCGGTTGCCGTCGATGCGTTGCGCACCGCGCTGACGCGCGCGGTCACGCCGTTCAACGGCGACGTGGCGATGAACCGCTCCGACGCACTGAAGGGCGCGATCGCCGCCGGCAAGAACAGCGCCACGTTCCTCACCACGATCGGGACCTTCGGGATCATCGCCGGCATGTTGCTGCTCATCAACGTGCTGTTGATGCTCGCCGAGGAACGGCTCACGGAGTTGGGCACGATGCGCGCCGTCGGGCTGTCACGCACGCCGCTGATCGGATCGTTCTCGCTCGAAGGCGGCATCTACGCGGCGGTGGGCGCGACCATCGGCGGCGCCGCCGGAGTGGGTCTCGGCCAGGTGCTCGTGTACTACATGAACAAGCAGACGAATCACTCGACTGCGGCGTTCCGCGGCCTCCCGCTGTACTTCGCGGTGACGCGCCAAACCGTGATGTCGGGCGTCGCCCTCGGGTTCCTGGTGTCGGTGTTGGCGGTGATCGGCACGAGCTATCGCGTCAGCAAACTCGACGTCATCCGTTCGTTGCGACGGCTCCCACCGCAACCGCGACCGCACCGCCGCGCCGCCACGCCGCTGCTCATCGCCGGCATCGTCATCGGTACGGTCGTCACGTACTTCGGCTACGTCGCGAAAGCGTCGCTGCCGTTCCTCGTCGGCCCGATCCTGATCGCCGTCGCCGCGGGCATGCTGGCGACGCGGCGCTTCGGGTGGGCGGCCGGGACGACCATCGCGTGCGTCCCGCTCGTGACGTTCACGATCGTGTTCAACGCCATCAACCCCGCGCACGTGACGGGACCGCAGTCGGCGGTGCTGTCGGGAGTGGTGTCGGTCACGGCCGGGGTGTTCCTCATCAACGCCGGCCAGGCGCGCATCGCGCGCTTCCTGCGCAGCATCGGCCGCGGGCGCGGGACGGTGCCGGCGCGCCTGGGTCTCGCCAATCCCGTCGCCCACCGCGTGCGCATGCTGCTCACCGTCGGCCCGTTCGCGCTCGTGATCTTCACGCTCGTGTACGCCGAAGGCCTGTCGCACATGATCAGCACCGAATTGGCGCGTACGGCGCCCACGATCGCCGGCGACTACACGTTGTTCGCCAGCTCCGACAAGGCGCAGCCGTTCGACTTCACGAAGTTCTCGTCGCCGAACGTCACGCACGTCGCCCCCACCGGCACCGTGTTCGCGTCGTTCACCTTCGACGTGGCGAAGCACCCGAAGGTGTGGACGATCACCGGCTTCGACAAGCAGATGTACGACGGCGTCGACCCGCCGGGACTCGTCGAGCGCGACCCGAAGTACAAGACCGACAAGGCGGTGTACGCCGCGGTGGAGCACAACCCCGATCTCGTGATCGTGACGCGCGACTTCCTGTTGTCGGGCGGCTTCGGGCCGGGACCCGACGACCCGACGCGCCCGCCGGCGATCGGCGACACGTACACGATGACGAGTCCGGTCACGAGCCAGGCGCGCGACGTCACCGTCGTCGGCATCAAGAAACAGGACGTGTTTGCGCAGGGCCCGTTCTACGGCGCGACCGGCATGAAGGAAACGTTCGGCGACACGTTCGCACTCAGCGACGCCATGCTGGTGACGCGCAACGACCCGACGGTGGCGACGCAGCTGCAGCACGCGGGCGTCGACAACGGCGTGGAGGCCGTCGACATCGAGACCGCCGCCCGGGAGCAGTTCGCCACGCTGAGCGGCATCATCAACCTGTTCCGCAGCGACCTCGGCATCGGCGTGGTCGTCGGCATCGCGGGGATCGCCGTCGTGCTCGTGCGTTCGGTTCGCGACCGGCGCCACCAGATCGGCGTGCTGCGCGCCATGGGCTTCGACGCCGGCGAGATCGGCACGAGCTTCCTCGTCGAGGGCGCGTTCGTCTCCGCGCAGGGTTTGGTCGTCGGTGTCGGCTTCGGCGTGCTCACCGTCATGGCCACGACGAAGGGCGAGCTGATGAAGGCGATCATCGGCTTCCAGCCGCCGCTCCGTCCGCCGCCCGTGACGGTGCTGATTTTGATGGTCGTGCTGTTCCTGGCGGCGCTGGCGGCTTCGGCGCTGCCGGCGCGCAGCGCGTCCAAGATCCCGCCCGCGGTGGCGCTGCGCCTCGTCGACTAGCGCGGGTGGCGCGTTAGCGCGTTACGCGTTCGAGCACTTGACGAGCGCGTCGAGCTTGGCGGCGGCGCGGCCACTGTCGAGCGCTTCGGTCGCCGCCAACACGCCGTCCGCGATGTCGTCGACTACGCCGGCGACGACGAGGCCCGCCGCAGCGTTGAGGATCACGATGTCGCGGTGCGCCCCAGGCTCGCCCGCGAGCACCTTGCGCGCCAGCGCGGCGTTGGCGTCGGTGTCGCCGCCCTCGGGCGCGTGGCGTTGCAGTTTGAGCCCGAGTGTCTCGGGGTCGATGGTGTGCTCGACGACGAACTCGTCGCGGATCTCGAGCACGGTCGAAGGCCCGGTGATGGTCAACTCGTCAAGCCCATCGTGGCCGTACACGACCATGGCGCGCTCGGCGCCGTTGGCCTGCAGCACGCGGGCGACCGTCGACGCCATCGACCCGTCGGCAACGCCGACGACTTGACGCTTCACGCCCGCGGGGTTGGCGAGCGGCCCCGCGAAGTTGAACACCGTGCGGATGCCGAGCTCGCGGCGGACGGGACCGGCGTGGCGCATGCCGGGATGGAAGCGCGGCGCCAGCATGAAACCGATGCCCGTCTCCTTGACGCAGCGGGCGACGCCGTCTCCGTCGAGGTCGACGTTGACGCCGAGGGATTCGAGGAGGTCGGCCGAACCGCTCGTTCCCGTCGCCTTGCGGTTGCCGTGCTTGGCGACCTTGCCGCCGGCACCGGCGACGACGAACGCCGACAACGTCGAGACGTTGAAGGTGGCGTGACGGCGCTGGAGTGATCCGCCGGTGCCGCACGTGTCGATGACGTCGTCGTCGACGGTGAGGCCGACGCACGCCGACTTCAGGGCGCGCACGCAGCCGGTGAGTTCGTCCGACGTGACGCCGTTGAACTGGATCCCGATCAGCAGCGCGCCGATCTGCGCCGGCGTCGCGTCGCCGGCGAGGACCGCGTCGAACGCGGCCTGCGACTGTTCGAGCGTGAGGTCGACGCCCTCGGCGAGGAGGTCGAGCAGCTCGGACCAGACGATTCCGCCTTCTACCACCAAAGATCCTTGTTCAAGACTCCCCGTCCGATGAGGCCGAGCTGCACCTGCGACGTGCCTTCGACGATCGTCAGCTGGCGAGCGTCGCGGTAGTACAGCTCCGTCATGTGGTCCTTCATGTAACCAGCCGCACCGAGGAGTTGCACCGCGAGACCCGACGCCCGCACCGCCATCTCCGTCGCGTAGTACTTCGCCATCGACAGGTAGGGCACGAACTCGCGGGTGAACTCGCCGCGGTCGGCCATCCACGCGCTGCGGTAGGTGAGTAGACGGGCGGCCTCGATCTCCGTCGCCATCTTGGCGATCTCCCACTGGATGCCCTGGAAGTCGGAGATCACGCCGGTGAACGCCTTGCGTTCCTTGACGTAGTCGACGGCGTACATGAGCGCGCCCTCGGCGAGGCCGATGCCGCGGGCAGCCACGATCGGGCGCATGGCGTTGAGGCCGAGCATCGCCAGCTGGAAGCCGCCGACTTCGCCGATGACGTTCTCGGCGGGCACGCGCACGTTGTCCAGCAGGAGCTCGCCGGTGTCGACGCCGCGCACGCCCATCTTGCGGTCGGTGTTGCCGACGCGCAGGCCCTCGGTCTTGCGGTCGACGATGAAGGCGGTGATCGAGTCGTGGTCGCGCGCCGACGGGTCCTTCGTCTTGGCGAACACGGTGTACCAGTCGGCCTGCACGACGCCCGACATCCAGCACTTGGTCCCGTTGAGGATGTACTCGTCGCCGTCCTTGATCGCCTTGGTGCGCATGCCCATGACGTCGGAGCCGGCCTGAGGTTCGGACAGGCCGAAGGCGCAGCGCGTCTCGCCCGCGGCGATGCCCGGGAGGTACTTCTTCTTCTGCTCCTCGGTGCCGGCGATCATGATCGGGCCCGTTGGGAGGCGCGTCAGCAGCAGCATGAGGGCGCACGTATTGGAGTACTTGGCGACTTCCTCGATGGCGATGGTCAGGCCGAGGATCCCGGCGCCGCCGCCGCCGTACTCCTGGGGAATGCAGAGGCCGAGCAGGTCGGCCTGCTTGTACGCCTCGAAGATGTCCTCGGGGTACTCGCCGGTCTCGTCAATTTCGCGCGCCCGCGGCTTGATCTTGTCCTGGGCGAGGCGGCGAACGGTCTCCTGGAGGCCGAGCAGTTCGTCGGTGAGCGCGAAATCCATCGGGGAAGGCTAGACAGCCCAGCGTGATCCGTGCGTATCGACCTGGGGATTTGGAGCGCCTGTACGAGATCTGCGTGCGGACGGGCGACGCCGGTCGGGACGCATGGGATCTCGTGACCGACAAGAAGCTGTACGGCCACATTTGGGCGGCGCAGTACGGGCTGTTGGAGCCCGAGCACGCGTTCGTGGTCGTCGATGACGACGACGTCGCCGGCGGCTACGTGCTGGGCGCGCTCGACACGTACGCGTTCGAGCGGAAGTGC
>JBEEFV010000064.1:0-8541 GCA_041166405.1 Actinomycetota bacterium
GATGTGTGATCTCGGCATCGTCGGCCTCCGGATCGAGACGCGCGATCTCTTGTTGTACGTCGCGGCCCCGCAGCGACCGACGATCCCAGAACTCCGCTCTCGGGAGCCGCATGCGTATGTCACTCACGCGTCGTTCAAGATTTGAGCCAGTTCGAGGCTGTGCGGGTACATGGCGCACTCCTTGTTGTCATTGAATCGCTCCTCAGCGCGTCAGTAGCGAGCCGGCTAGGACGATGGCGTTCCCGAGGACCATCGCCAGCACGACGGGATGCGTCCAGGTGCGCGTGGTCGCTGCGGGCGGGAGTTGCGGCGTTGCACTCTCGATCCTTGGGCGCCGGAGGATCAGGAACGCGCCGGCGGCAAGTGCGAGCGCCGCGAAGGTCTCGAGGCTGGCGGCGAACACCGACAGCGCGCTTGCGTGGCCGCCGACCAACGAATCACTGAGCCAGGTTCGCCTCGGGGTGAAGTGCACGAACACGTAGCCGGCTGCGAGGGAGACGCCCGACACAAGTGAAGCGAATGCGGCCCAGGGATGACGGACGTAGACGAGAACGACGACAGCTACCTCGTCGACGATCGCGAGCGTCCCGATCCAGAACACGTCGGTCGACACCGCCGAGCCGCCTCGGCGGAGGTGGTCGAAGTTGTGGACCAGGACTGCGATGGCGAAGATGGTCGCAAGCCCGACGAGCCGGTCGTCTCGGCGCGTGTCGACGACAGCCATGGCGAGTGCTACCGGACGACCATGACAAGGGCGGCCGCGAGGATGTCATAGGTCGAGCAGAACGACACATACCAGCGCGGTACGCCGGGCGTGCCGAGCACGTGGCGATCGGCGTGATGAAGCACGTCCCAAACGCCGTGCAGGAGCAGAGCAATCGCCAACCACACTCGGCCGTGGCCGAGACTCAAGAACGCGAGGGTCAGCCCTGTGAGCAGGAACACGCCTTCGACGGCGAGGTGGCGAGGCGACCCAGCGGAGAGCGCGAAGCCTGAGTAGACGCCGTAGATCATGGCCACGAGTACGGCACCGAGCGCGGTAGCCGTGCGTGGATCGAGCTCCACGAGAGTGAGCAGTGTGGCGGCGGCGCCCGCTACGCCAACGACGACTCCTGTCCGCTGGTCGAGCCACGAGTCCGAAGCTGGAGTTCCCGATCGTGCCGTCGCAGCGGTCTTCGGGGGCGTCACGACCGCGCCGATCCGCAGCGGCGGATGAACGTTCGGATATGCGCGGTGAGCGCGTCCGGCTGATCCCATGGCATCAACGTTCCGCTGTCGGGGACGTCTACGAAGATCGAGTCAGGGAATGCCTCGGCCAGTCGACGGCCGCTGTCGATGGGCATCACACGATCGTTCGCTCCCCACACGACGAGGACAGGTTTGTCGAACGTTCCCAGCTGATTCGTCGCGTTAACGAGGTCGCGCTTGCCGCGGCCGATGTCGCGGACGTACTTCCCGAGGTCTCGTCGGACTCCGGCGTTCGTTCGTGCAGGCTCGAACCAGCGATCCATGACGTCGCCCGGGATCGGTCGAAGGGACATCCGACCGAACACGAACGGCAACCTGCGCACCCACCGCACCCGGAAGAGCTGGGCGGTGACCGCGAGCCCGCCCGGGAGCTTGCCCGCCAGCCCGAGCATTCGTCCTGGCAAGCCGGGTGGATAGTTGTCGTCGGTCTCACACGAGACGAGGGCGAGGCGTCCGACCCGCGCGAGTTGGCGGTCTGCGACGAGGACCTGCGCCGCGCACCAGTCGTTGAACACCAGCGTGACGTCGGTCAGTTCGAGACAGTCGAGAAACTCGGCGATGACCGCGGCGTGTCCTCGGAGCGACAGGTCGGCGTCCGCTCTCACTGGGGTGCGGTGAGCGCCCAGCGGCAGCTCCGGGACCACGCAGCGGAACTCCGTAGACAACCTGCGAACGACCTCGCGCCACTGGGAGCCCGCCATCCACACCCCGTGGACAAGTACGACGACCGGCCCCGAACCGGTGTCGTCGTACTCGATGGCGCCGACCGACAACTCGACCTGGGGCACGTCTCTCCTCGACTGGTAGTAGATAGAACGTTCTACTAAGTTCTTCGCACCTGCACAAACGGAGCGAGATGCCAGCAAGCACAAGAGATCGGATCCTCGAGGCCGCCGCGGAGCTGTTCCGTCGCCACGGGTACACGGGCACCGGTCTCAAGCAGATCTCCGCCGAGAGCCGCGCCCCCCTCGGGTCGCTCTACCACTTCTTTCCGGGCGGCAAGGAGCAACTGACCGCTGAGACCCTCCGATGGTCAGGGGCCGGCTACCAGATGCTCGTGGAGGCGGTCTTCGACGGCGCTCCAGATCTCGTCCCAGGTATCCGAGGTTGCTTCGCCGCCGCCGCTGACGTGCTCGTCCTCAGCGACTTTGCCGACGCGTGTCCCATCGAGACCGTTGCCCTCGAAGTTGCGAGCACGAACGAGACGCTTCGGCGGGTCACCGCGGACATCTTCGAGAGTTGGATCGAGTCGGCCGCGTCTCGTGGCGAGCGGGCTGGCCTGCCCGCCGACGCCGCTCGGCGGCTCGGGATCACCTTCGTGAGCGCGCTCGAGGGTGCGTTCATCCTCGCCCGAGCCACGAAGAGTACCGAGCCCATGTACGTCGCCGCCGAGTCCGTTGTCGTGGCAGTCCAGGCGGCGCTTGACGCCATCCAGTCAGCCGATGATCGAGGAGTTGAACCGTTCGGTGAATGACGCGGGATGACGCGGATGCAGATCGCGCTCACGATTTATCGGGCGGTGCTTCCGCTTCACATCATTGCGGTGATGGCGGCGTACCGCTTGCCGCTCGCGTACCCCTCGCTGCTGCCGCATCTGCGAGAACACCATCCGCGCGCCATGCCGGGCGTGCTCGACGTCCAGCTTCGTCTAAATAAGCGAGCGGCGGGCCCGGCCTCCGCGTTCATCTTTTTGTTCGGCGCGTACATGGCGACGAAGAACCACCTCTGGCAAGAAGCCTGGTTGGATCTTGCGCTCGTCCTCTTCGCGACGATCTCGTTGATCGGCGCGGCCTACATCATTCCCGTCAGCCGGCGAATGGCCCAACTGGCGAGCGCAGACGTCGCCGCGTCGGCGCCCACAAACAAAGTCATGTGGGGGGCGGAGTACGAGCGCGTGTACGGGCGGTATCTCAAGGTCGAGATCGCTCACGGATTGCTTGTCCTCGTTGTGATCACACTCATGACCGCGAAGCGGTTCGCCTAGAACCGCCACGCACGTCGACTGGTTCCAATGACGCTGCATCGACATCCAACCCGGGAGAAGTTGTGAAACCGAACTCGAACCCCAACCTGACCGTGCTGCGTGTCCTTCTCGCTATCGCAATCGGGGAATCGTTCGTCCACTACCTCGACAACACCGTGCGGTTCTCGGAATATCAGGGCTCGCCCCCATTTATCACTGCCTGGATCGCGCAATGGATGATCCCCGCAAGTTGGGTGTTGTTCACCGCCGCGGCCGCCTTTGCGTATCGCCGGTTCCGCCAGCGGCGGTGGCCCGAAGCGGCCGCTTGGCTCGGCGCGTACTCCGCCAGCGGTCTCATTAGCCCGGCGCACTACCTCGGTGTATCGATCAGCGACCTCAGCGTGTTTCAGAACACGTTCGTCTTCTTGGACATCGCGCTCGGGATCGCCGTCCTGAGCTACGCGCTCTGGATCGCGTTCGTCGTCGCGGCTCGCCCAACGCAGAGCGCATCCCCGCCAGCGCTCCCGCTCAATCGCGCACGCCGTGGAGATCGATAATGCGGGTTTCGAAGCCCGACGAGTTCGAGGTGAACCACCGCTCATATCGCAGCCCTGGTCGGGAGAGACGTTCCGGATTTCTGTGCCGCGAAGGCAGCGTCGCCTCGAACCGGGAGACAGCTCTCGCCCCGGACGAATTCGAACTCGTGACGTATGAGAACGTCACTCGGCTGTATCGCCTAGAGGATGCGTGAGTACACCGTCGGTTCCAGAGCACCGACCACGAGGGCTTGTGCGGGCTGTCCAGCGCATGCCGCTACTGCTGTTCCGCTTGCAACTCGGTCGGTTACTGGGCTCGAGACTTCGGCTGACGACTACAGGGCGCGTAACCGGCAGGCGCCGGCAAACCGTGCTCGAGATCATGGAGTGCGATGCGGTGACGGGCGAGTATCGGGTCGCTGCAGTCTGGGGCCCGGAATCCGACTGGTTCCGTAACTTGGCGGCAGGTCCCGCGTTGGAAGTGATGATCGGGAGGACGCGCTTCGCCCCGGGCCATCGCGTCCTTTCGCCGCACGAGGCGTCGGAAGTTATCGACCGCTATCGGCGACGCCGCCCTCACTGGAGCGCGATGGCACAACGTTCTACCGGTCGAACGATGTCGATCGACGCTGTTCCGGTAGTTGGACTTCGACCCAGAGACCGAGTGTGACTCCGGCTGGCATGACGGCGTGCGCAGCAAGCCCACACCCTCGGGCCAATGCGCCCGCTTCATCGAACCCTGCCGCCGTGAACGCGCCGGGTTGGCGCCGCGAGGGCCCCGACCGCCGGACGACCGCCGAGACAGCGGCGCCCAAACGTGGTTGGCTACGTAGGCGTTTTTCGCTTCCTGGGCGCGCTTGCGCTCGAGTGTGGCTTCGACCCCTCGTGTGGGGGCCGCAGATATGCCACTGAAGCAGCGGAGTCGGCGTCATCCGCAGTCGTGAATGAACCCTTCGTCGCCGCATGGACGCGGACAGCGGGCAGTGGCACTGCGATGACACGCTCCGCGTCAAAGACCGCGGACCACGCGTCAGGTCGTGCCGCGAGGTGAGACATCCGTCGATGAATCATCATCCCTTACCGACCCGGCTTGAGCTGGGTGAGTGGAGCGCGGCAACTCGTCACGTCGTATCGTTCAGCCCGGGTTCACGGTGCGTCGAACGCCTTTGGTTGCCGCTCCTCGGTCCCACTTCGACCGCGTTGCTGCGCGTCCTCGCCGAGGAACTCGCCGAAAACGGCAACGGCGCCCGCGTCGACACCCTTGCAATGGCACGGGCCTTGGGCTCGGCGCGGCGGTCGGTCGTGAGCGAGGTCGTCGACGAACTGCTTGCGCCTGCTCCTATTGCGCCGGATCGAGCTGATGCAGGAGTTCGCCTACCCGCTGCCCGCCCGAGTCATCTGCGAACTGCTCGGCGTCCCAGCCGACCAACAGGCCCTCTTCGTCAAGCACGCCCCAGCACTCGCAACCGGCCTCGACCCCGCACCGATGCGCACTGCCGACAGCGTCGCCCGAGCAAACGCGGCGACGACAGCGTTGACGGACTACCTCAACGAACTCATCGAGCAACGTACCCCCACGGACGACCTCTTGTCCGCCCTGATCTCTGCGCCGAGAGCGAAGGACAGCGACTCAGTCGTGACGAGCTCGTCGCGACAGGGCTCCTCCTCATCCTCGCGGGGCACGAAACCACGGCCAACGTGATCGGCGACGCGATGTCGAGATTCGTAGCGCAAGGAGGAGCCTTAGACCATCTCGGAACGGTTGACGACGCCGCGATGACGGCGGTCGAGGAGATCCTCCGCCTCGACGGGCCCGTCCAGATCGCGGCACGGATAAGGCATACACCGATCGAGATCGGCGGAGTCGACGTCCCTGCTGGCCGAATCATCATCCTGGTAGTTGCGGCGGCGAACCGCGACCCGGACCTGTTCACTGATCCACAGCGCCTCGACTTCGCTCGGAATCCGAACCCACACCGCGCCTTCGGCGGCGGAATCCACTACTGCATCGGTGCCGCGCTCGCTCGGCTCGAACTCCGAGTAGCCCTCCGCGCCCTCGCGCAACTCCCGGGCCGCGTAGAACTCGCTGGATCACCGAGGGCCCGCGGAAGCTTCACGATCAGAGGTCTTGAGTCGCTCAACCTTCGCTGGTGACGTCGATCACGAGGCGTTTGCCTCAAGACTCGCGAGCAGCGCGGAGACCCCCGCGAGGGACCGGGCCTCTTCTCCTCGGACGGTCGATCGCCTGTTTGCGCGCAACGGGCGGGATCTCGGGCACGGGCATGTCGAAGTAGGTCCGGATGCCGTCGAGGCCGTGAAATGCGAATGCACGCACCAGGCCGAAGAGTTCGTCCGAGGATGCGCCACCGCGCCGGCGCCACTCGAGGACGCCCCCCTCAAGGCATCCTTGGAAGACGGCTGCTACGAGCCACGCCTGTGACTCGTCGAAGCCGGGGACAAGCTGGACGAACTCGTCGACGATGGCCTTCAGCGTCTGGTCGCGGTATGCCGAGACGAGTTCCCACTGTGCCGGCTCGACCCAGTTGAGCATGGTGTCAGGATCAGCGGCCTCGTCGATGAAAGTCTCGAGTCCGGCGTCCACCATCTCCCACGGGTTGGCGCCAGGTGTCTGTTTCACACGCTCCCAGCTGTCTTGTAGCCGACGTGTGAATTCGGCTCCCCGGTCCTGCATGATCGCATGGAACAGCGCCTCCTTCGACGGAAAGTGGCGATACAACAAGCCTTTCGCAACCCCCGCCTCCTCGGCGACGTCATCCATCCGGGTGCCCGTGAATCCGAGGCGGGCGAAAGTCCGGACGGCGGCCTCCATTAGAAGGACGCGCCGCGTTGCGGGCTGAAGGCGTTCCCGCTTCGGAGGCGACGAGTCCACGGACCTCATCTTGACACGCTAGTGACGCGTCAGTCACTATCTTTGCATGCTTAGTGACCCGCAAGTCATTACTGTCGTTCGGCGGATGCGTGATGAGCGCGGCTGACCGGATGATGCAGTACTCCCAGGCGATGTTCAATCGGATGCGCAGCGTCAAAGCCCGCGAAGCAAATGATGCGACGCCTTCGGGCGAGCTTGCTGGCTTGCGCGGACACAAGTACTGCTTGGTGGTGACCTATCGCCGTCGTGGTGAGGCAGTACCGACACCCGTGTGGTTCGGGATCGGCGACGGCGTCATCTACTTCCGGAGTCTTCCGCACAACGGGAAGACGAAGCGCATCCGTGCCACGCCGGAGGTGCGCATCGCTCCGTGCACATCGCGTGGCCGACCGCTGGGCCCGCCATTCGTCGGAGTAGCAACAATCGTGCCTCCCGCGCAGGAGGCCGAGGCTGAACGTTGTATCAGCGCCAACCGGAATTTCATGCGGCGCTTGTACAACCCCTTGGTCGCGCAGCGGGTCGAGGGTGTGTATGTGATGGTGGCGCCCGCCCCTAAGCGCGTGGCGGCATCGGGTCGGTCGAAGCCGAAGGTCTAACTGCGACCGGAGGCACGACCGCGGACCCGCGCGTTGAACGCGTTGCTCACACGTGTGCTCGCTATCGCCGGATCGCTTCTGGAGCGACAGTCCGGCCCAGCGCGCCGCAGGCGGGTCGCCCGTCGTTGCGGTACTCGTGGCCGCGCTCGCAGTAGTTCTCTAATGAGGTTGCTGTCGCGAGCCTTTCAACATTTTGTTGTCATAGACCCGGCATCGTTAGGAACGTCTCGACCTCCTTAGGAATGCCGGCGCGGCTGCAACTTCTACGCGCTGTTGGTCGACGTCAGCGCGTTTGCGCCGCCAACGCCGGTGATCTCGTCCAAGAGCCGCCGCGTCGTTGCATCTGAGGCCGCTGACATCGGCGGGCGAAGCGTTGGCGAAGCGATCTCGCCGAGTGCGTAGAGAGCGGCCTTCCAGCATGCAGGGTTCGGTTCGGCGAATCCCGCTGTGACTACGGGCAGGAGCGCATGTCCGAGCGTCGCAGCGGTGTCGCTGACGCCGGAGCGCGCGGCGTCGATCATCCGGGCAAACAGGTCCGTGCACACGTGTGCTGACGCGGTGATGGCACCGACGCCACCCATGAGAATCGTCGGTGCGATAAACGAGTCGTCGCCCGTGAGAACCTGGAAGTCGCGCGGCTTGCGTCGCAAGAGATCGAGAGTGTCGGCGTCGAGCGCACCGACGGCCTGTTTCAACCCGATGATGCTGGGCGAGTCGGCTAGCTCGAGCAGCGCGTCGGCACTCAGTCCGCGGCCTGTTCGATAAGGAACGTTGTACGCGACGATCGGCGTCGCGGACGCCGCAGCGACCGCCCTGAAGTGGTCGATGACGCCGGCGGCGGTGGGGCGTGTGTAGTACGGGACGACGATAAGGAATGCGACCAAGGCTGGTGTGCCCTCGAATGTCGTGGCCTCATCGATCGTTGACTGGGTGCAGTTCGATCCGACACCGATGATGAGCGGCTTGCCCGACTCAGTGCACGCTTCGGCGCAGACGTCCACCACTGCGCGCCGCTCGCCGGTGCGGAGAGTCGCAGGCTCGCCCGTCGTGCCCAGCGCGACGAGGCCGGCACATCCTTCGCCCAGGAGTCGTCGGGCTAGCCGGCCAAGCGCGACGAGGTCGACCTCGCCGCTGGCGTCGAGCGGGGTAACGATGGGGACCCAAAGGCCGGAGAGGTCAGGAACCATTCGACCCAGGATCTACGAGTGAGGTAGTTAGAACCAGTTCCGATCGCTGTGCGTAGCAATAACATTTTCTTATGGGTACTGACCTCGTGCATCTCCGTTCTTTTCTTGAAGTGCACCAGCG
>JBEEFV010000065.1:0-7293 GCA_041166405.1 Actinomycetota bacterium
GCCGAAGCGCCTAAGTGCCGATCTCGGACATGGGACAGCCGTCGCCCTGTGCACGTGCTCGCAGCTGGAGACGCGCCCGGTCGTCGGGCATACGCTCCAACTCGATGCCAATTGATCTCGAAAAGGCCCGCGACTATCTCCTTGACATGAAGCGGTCCCTGGCGCTGAGCAAGAGCGCACCAGACGGGTCGAAGGAACAATCTGATGCTGACGTGAACATCGTCGCTCGGCTCAAGGTTGTCGAGCAGATCGGGAAAGAGCTGGACGAGATGAATCCCACTCATTTCGCGAATCGGTCACTCATGGGGGAATGGGGCTGGTTCAACTGCCAGGACTCGGTGACGCGACTCATCGGAATCATCGACACCAAGGCGGAAGCGGACGCCATCTTTGCCCCTTCTGGTCCGAAGTTGTCAGCCTCCGCGCTGCATCCTTGGATTTGGAACGCAGCTTTGGACCTGTGGGACAAAGGCGAGTACCGGGTCGCCGTGACCGAGGCCGGTCGCAAGCTCGACATCCAGCTACAAACGAAACTCGCCAAGCACGACGACTCGGGTGCGTCGCTCGTCGGCAACGCTTTCAGCCTCAATGGTCCCACCGCCGCCACTGCGACCAAGACGGCCCAGCCGAGGCTCAGATTCGCGCACCTGGTCCCCGGCAGCGAGCGTTGGAAGTCAGCGCACGAGGGCGCTGCGGCGTTCGGTCGCGGCTGCATGATGGGCATTCGGAACTGGGCCGTTCACGATGACACCGACATCGCCGAGCAAGAGGCGCTTGAGTATCTCGCCGCGCTGAGCGTTGTTGCGAGGTGGATCGACAGTGCAACCTTGCTTGAAGGGTCCTAGCCGCGAACGACTGGCCGTCAACGGAAGGGGATGGCCAAGGCGTTGATGGTCGAAGCCTCACCGACGCGCACGCATAGGTGCCGATGCGAGTCAGGGCAGTATGCGGCGGTGGTGCAGCCCTCCTCCCGCCATTTGACTAAGGCCACGGCGCTGGCCGCGTTCGCCTTAGCGTTGCTCGGCGCATGTGCGGGCAGCACCAAACCTGGTTCGCATGACCCCGCGCCCGACAGGCGGCTGCGCGTCCAAGACCTGCCGTCGGGCTACCGCCTCGCTGACCGCCAGCGAGCCCAAGACGTGCGCTTCTATTTGTGCGCCGCCCCGACCCTCCGTCCCCGCGCGCGAGTTCAGCGGAATTACTACAAGAGCCGTGTTGGTCCATATGTCACCTCCAGCGTGTTGACGTTCGCTTCCGGCGATGCGGCGAAGTACTTGGCGGCGGTCGCGGCGAACACGAAATGTCGCACCTTCACGGACCCGGCCGGGTGTGCGGCCGAGATCACGCGTGTGGACGGCGATGTTGCACAAAACCGGATGGTCTTGAGGCTCGTCACGAAGTGTTCTACGTCGTCGCTTCAAGCGGCTTTCATCGTCCTTCGTCACGGCGACCGCATCGCCGAAGTTGCATACGATCCCGATGCGCAGGAGCCCATCGAAGACGCAGTGGTGACGCAACTCGCCGATAACGCTGCGTCGCGACTTCGCACCTAGCGGCGCATAAGGGCCGATCTCGCGTCCGTGAAGCGAGGCGCGTGAACCGATGGCGTTCCTAAGCTCGCGCCATGGGGACTTCACCACGGCTTACAGCGATCGAGTTGCACTCCGCAGATGTCCACGGGCTAGCCGCGTTTTACAGGGACGTGCTCGGGATTGACCTCGGTTCCGGCGACGATGAGGAAACGCACTTCGAGGCGACGTGGGGCGAATGGGGCGGCGAAGCCTTCTTCTTCTTTGCAGTGCAACCCATCGGCCCAACGGGGCGGGAGACAACCGGCGCGCAAGTCGGGTTCGAGGTTCAAGACGTTCACGCGGTACACGATCGTGCGGTTGCCGCAGGCGCAACGGTTGTCGAACCCCCCACGGCGCGTCCGTGGGGAACGGCCGCGACTTACCTCGACCCAGCGGGCAACCTCGTTCAACTCACGCAAGGCTGAGCGCGCAGAAGGACCAGGGCATAAGTTCCGCTCTCGCGCACGCGTCGTCGTCCGTCTGGAACACCTCGCCGATCATCGCCGTGAACTCCTAGTGGACGTGCGCGGCAAACGCGCCTAGCTCCGTCGACGGAGTCACACCTATCACTCTTGCGCGTCGTCGCTAACGATGTCTACAGCCGTTGGTGCTTCTATCACCCCGTTTCAGGCCAGCGTCCGCCGCGGCCGCAAGTACGCGGCTTTCAGAGTTAGATCGAGTTGAGTGCGTTGATGAACTCCCGCAGACGGTGGTAGCTCATCAGGTTGAACCGCATGGCGAGCCGCCTCAAATCAACCGCGTCATTGTCGATCTTCTCGCTCTTGCTCGCTTCGACTACCTCGATGTCGCCATCGACGAGCATGTCCGAATACTGTTCGTTCAGCGACGCCAGTTCGCTATCGCTCGGCAGTCGCTTCATGCGCAGCACTAGTCGCTTCCCGACGAAGCGCAGCGATTGATAGTTCTTGTAGAAGCCGAGAATCTCCGCTGCGGCTTCGTCGACGGAGTCGGTCCGAAGCCAGAACGCATCGTCGCCGGGTGTGATGAGTCCGACGCTCGCGACCTGCTCGATGACGAAACGCTCCCACTCGCTCCAGTAACCGCCACCCACCGAGTCGAGTAAGACGACGGGCGCGGGCTCGGCCTTGCCGGTTTGCAGCAACGTGAACAACTCGAACGTCTCGTCGAGTGTGCCGAACCCGCCGGGGAGACAGACGTAGCCGTCGCTCTCGCGCACGAGCGCCAGCTTGCGAGTAAAGAAGAAGCGCATCTCCACGAGCTTCGGGTCTTTGGCGATGAAGGCGTTCGCGCCTTGCTCGAACGGCAGACGAATGTTGACGCCGAACGAGTTCGCCCGGCCCGCGCCTTCCATACCCGCGGCCATGATGCCGGGCCCGGCGCCCGTCACTGTCATCCACCCCGCCTCAGCGAGCTTCGCCGCCATCTCCCGAGCGTGAACATAAAGCGGGTCGTCGGGCAGAGTGCGAGCGCTGCCGAACATCGTGATTTTGCGGCGATCGCGATACGGGGCGAACGCGCGGTACGCCGCACGCATTTCTCGTATCGCCGTCGCGGTGATCTTGAGGTCGAGCCGAGACGCGTTGTCCGTTGCCAAACGCAACGACGTGTTCACTATGTCGGCTAAGACGTCGCGGTTGGCGACGGTCTCCATCTCATCGAGGAGCGTGTCAACACGCGCCTTGAGTTCGGAGCTGTTCAGCCTCGCCATCGTGCCCTTAGCCTGCCATCCGAGAGACAGCGACCTGCCTGCGACATAGAGATATATGAAAGCGAGTGAAGAAGTACTTCATCTCGACGAGCTTCGGGTCTTTGGCGATGAAGGCGTTGGCGCCTTGTTCGAACGGCAACCGAATGTTCACCCCGAACGAGTTGGCGCGCCCGGCGCCTTCCATGCCCGCCGCCATGATCCCGGGGCCGGCGCCGGTGACGACCATCCATCCCGCGTCGGCGAGCGCCGATGCCATCTCGCGCGCCTGCACGTACAGCGGCGAGTCGGGCAGTGTGCGCGCGCTGCCGAACATCGTGACCTTGCGACGGTCGCGGTACGGCGCGAACGCACGGAAGGCGGCGCGCATTTCGCGCAGCGCGGTCGCAGTGATCTTCAGGTCGAGGCGATTGGCGTTGTCGGTCGCGAGGCGCAGCGCCGTGTTGACGATGTCGGCGACGACGTCGCGGTTGGCGAGCGCTTCCATCTCGTCCAGGAGCGCGTTCACGTCCGCCTTGATCTTGGCGCTGTCGATCCTTGCCATCGCCAAACGATTACACGGGCCGAGTGGCGAGGTGCGTATCGCCCGAGCCGCGATCCGGCATTCGCGCGTGGTTCGTCTTTCTTCTTCGGGTTGTGGCCCCATTTGGGACGACAACCCGAAAAAGAACGCCGACTACGTCGCGGGCGTCAGGACGATGACGGGGATGACGCGGTCGGTACGCGCCTGGTAGTCGGCGAAGTTCGGCATGAGCGCTGCCTGCTGGTCGAAGAGGCGTTGCCGCTCGTCGCCTTCAGTCAGCACCTCGGCGTCGGCGACGAACGAATCGGTGCCGACTTCGACCTTCACGCGGGGGTTTGCCTTGATGTTGTGGAACCACTGCGGGTGCTGCGGCGCGCCACCCATCGACGCGATGATCACGTAGCGGTCGCCGTCGCGGCTGTACACCAACGGCGTCGTGCGCTCGACGCCCGACTTGGCACCGGTGTGGGTAACGAGAATCATCGGCGCGTCGGCGAACACGCCCTGCACCTTGCCTCCGTTGGCGCGGAACTCGGTCACGATGTTGCTGTTGAAGTCCGCCATGGGGTCGCTCATGGCCCGAACGTAGCCCGATCGGTGACGGCCGAAACCACCGCGCCCTCGGGGTTGATTGCCGCGATCGGCAGGCCCGCATCAGCGACGAGTTCGGGCGCGAGTGCGAACAACGACGTGGCCCGTTCGACGCGCCACCCGGTGTCGGCGACAAACGGCCCGGCCGTCGACGCCGTGAGGAAGAACACATGTGGTTCACCGCGCCCCGCGCCGAGCATGCGCAGCGCGGTCTGACGCAGGCGGTCTCGCCGCGATCCAGTGCCCGGCGGCGCGGCGAAGTTGACGGCGAGACGGCTTCCGGGCGCGGCGGACGTCGCCAGCGCGCGCAGTAGGTCGGCGACCCGTGCTCGTGGGAGGTACATCGTCACGCCCTCGATCACGAAGAGGGCGGGCCGTTCCCACGCGAACCCGTCGGCCGCTAGTGCAGCGTGGAGCGCGGCGGCGTCGGTGAGATCCGCCGCCACGTAGGTGGGACCACCTGTGGGTGCGCGCCGCCGCTTCGCCGCCTGCGTCGCCGGGTGGTCGACCTCGAAGAAGACCGCGCCAGTACGGGCGAAGCGCCAGGCGCGGCTGTCGTAGCCCGCGCCCAGCGTGACGACTTGCACGACGCCGGCGTCGAGCGCGTCCGTCACCGCCCGATCGCAGAACACCGTTCGCGCCGCCAGCGCCGCGATCAACGGCGACGCGTTGTACCGCCGCAGCACCGGCAGACGCGTTAGCGCCATAACCGCCCGCATGCTCGGACCGAGCATCGCCGCCGCGTACGGGTCGTCGATCACGCCGCGCTCGTGGAGCACCGCCCGTGTCTGCGCCACGTACTGCGCGGTGTTCGACCGTCGCTTGCGCATCCCCGAAAGCTAGGGGTCTGGGCGTACGTGGGGCGGCTCAGCCGCCCCCGGTACGCCCACGACCAACGGTGTCTTACGATCGCCGCGATGCCGACGGTTGCGTGTGCGCGTTGTGGCAAGCAGGCCGAGGTCGACGACGACGACGGCACGCCTGCGGGCTGGACGTTCGAGACCGAACGCGGCCGCGTACTTCGCTATTGCATCGAGTGCGTGCGCGACAACATCCGCTCGATCGAAGCGAAGCTTCCCGAGGAGTACTGGGAGTACTAGACCGAGGCGTTCACGCGGCCGTACAGCGTCGTGCGCTGCGAGAGGCGCCGCGCCCCGCCGTCGACCACGTTGGCGTGCGTGACCATGTCGCCGAAGCCGGCGGCGTCCATCATTTGGCCGTGAGAGGCGCCGGCGGCGCGGGAGATGTTCTCGTCCATCAGCGTGCCGCCGAGGTCGTTGGCGCCCGCGGCGAGGATCTGTCCGGCGCCGTGCGCGCCCAGCTTCACCCACGACACCTGGATGTTGTCGATGCAGTCGGCGTACGCGATGCGAGCGACGGCATGCATCAGTAGCGCCTCGCGGAACGTCGGGCCCTGACGGCTCTTGCCCTGCAGGTACAGCGGCGCGGCCATGTGGACGTAGGGGAGCGGGACGAACTCGGTGAAGCCGCCGGTCTCGCGCTGCAACGCACGCGTGCGCAGCATGTGCCGCGCCCAGTGCTTCGGCTCCTCGATAGCGCCGAACATGATCGTGATGTTCGAACGCAGGCCGACGGCGTGCGCCGTGCGGTGCACCTCGAGCCACTCCTCGGTGTTGACCTTGTCGGGACACAACACGGCGCGCACTTCGTCGTCGAGGATCTCCGCCGCCGTACCCGGCAGCGTCTTGAGGCCGGCGGCCATGAGACGACGCAGGTAGTCGGCGAGCGACACACCCGATCGGCGCGCGCCTTCGCTGACTTCGAGCGCGGTGAAGCCGTGAATGTGGATCGTCGAAGACGCGGCGCGCACCGCGTCGATCACGTGCAGGTAATAGTCGCCGTCGAAGTCGGGATGGATCCCGCCCTGGAGGCATACCTCGGTCGCGCCGAGCTCCTCGGCCTCCGCGACACGCCGCGTGATCTCGTCGAGTTCGAGCAAGTACGGCGCGCCGCGCAAATTCAACGACAGCGGGCCCTTCGAAAACGCGCAGAACTTGCACTTGAACGTGCACACGTTGGTGTAGTTGATGTTGCGGTTCGAGACCCAGGTCACCTCATCGCCGACTTTGCGCTGCCGCAGCTCGTTGGCGACGGCAGCGACCGCGGCCACGTCGGTGCCGCGGGCGCCGAAGAGCGTCACGATCTCGTCCTCGCCCACCTCGTGTCGGTCGAGCACGCCGGCCAGCACGGCTTCGATCGGGCCGCTGGCGTGCGTCGCCGAGGGCAGCAAATGCGGCGGCTCGGCGTCGCCACCGGAGCACCACGGATCCAAGTCGCGACCGAGGCCGACGGCGTCGCTGCGCCGCATGACTGCGGTGCGCATCGTCGGCGCGAACCAACGCTCCGGGTCTTTGACGAACTCGGGGTACGCGGTCAGGCGCGGGGCGAGGCGCAGCCCTCGGCGCGACGTCTCGGCATCGAGTGCGTCGAGCGCCGGCCACGGGCGTTCGGGGTTCACGTGGTCGAGGGTGACGGGGGAGACGCCGCCCCAGTCGTCGATGCCGGCGTCGAGCAACACGCCGAAGTCGTCGCTCAAGTTCGGTGGCGCCTGGAGGTGGACGTCCAACGGCAGCAGCAACCGGGCGACCGCGATGGTCCAGAGGAATTCCTCTTCGGGACACGCAGGCGCGTTGTGCATCGCGGTGTCGGCCTTCGGCAGGAAGTTCTGCACGATGACTTCCTGCACGTGTCCGTGCTGCGCGTGCGACGCCGCGATCGCCGACAGTGCCTCGATGCGATCCGCGCGGTCCTCACCGATGCCGACGAGGATGCCCGTCGTGTAGGGAATCTGCGCCTGACCCGCGGCCTCGAGGGTCGCGAGTCGCCGCGCCGCTGTCTTGTCGGGCGCGCCGCGGTGACACGGCAGGTCGTCGCGCAACGTCTCGACCATCATGCCTTGG
>JBEEFV010000066.1:0-20504 GCA_041166405.1 Actinomycetota bacterium
GGCCATGGGTGGCCGGTCGCTATGGGGTCAGCCGCTCGACGAGTGGCGCAAGACCGCGCTGGTCGGCACTGTCGACGAAGTCACCGAGAAGATCAAGGGCTACGTCGACTTGGGTTGTACCGGGTTCTTTCCGTGGACGAGCGACTACCCGTCGACCGAGACGATCGAGCTGTTCGCCAAGGTGGCGAAGCAGTTCCGCTAACTACTTGAACCAGAGGCGCACGTAGTTGCGCGACTGGGTGTGCAGAATCAGCGCCAGCAACGCGATCTCATACGCCAGCGTGACGAGCGGGAAGTCGAACAGTCCGACGTGGAAGCGGATCATCAACAACAGCTTCCCGACGAGCGGTAGCGCGGCCACTGCAATGGCGAGGTAGTAGCCGACCTTCTTCTCGTTGGCGATCAGATACGCGGCGCCGGCGCCACCGACGGCGACGAACAGCTGCGCGAAGTTCTCGATGTTCTGCGCGCGGTTGAGTTGGGCCACTGTGTGAATGCCGGCGATCGCTGGGCCGATCCCGATCGAGTAGTTGCCGCGGTCGAGCAGCACGAAGACGACGTTGAAGTAGAGCAGGAACGTCGACATCACGAGCGTCTGGGGCTGGCTCTGGTTGACCCACCGGCGAGTTTGCACGGCGCAAAGTATCTCAGGCGCGGGTTGCCAACTGGCCACAGGCGGCGTCGATCGACTGACCGCGCGTTTGTCGCACCGTCGCGTTGACGCCGCGTTCTTGCAAAGCGTCGGCGAAGGCGCGCACGGCCGTACGGGTCGACCCCATCACGAGGTATCCCGGCGTCGGGTTCAACGGGATGAGGTTGACGTGCGCGCCGAGCGGTACCGCGAGTTCGGCTAGCTCGTCGGCGTCGGAGCGGCGATCGTTCACGCCGGCGATGCAGGCCCACTCGAAGCTGAGCCGTCGATTGCGGTTGCCGATGTAGGCGCGGCACGCGGCGAGCAGCGACGCCAGCGGGTAGCGCCGGTTGATCGGCACCAGTTCGCTGCGCAGCTTGTCGTTCGCCGCGTGCAGCGACACCGCGAGGCCGACGGGCAGTTGTTCTTGCGCCAGCCGATGGATCCCGGGGACGACGCCGACGGTCGAGATCGTGATGTGGCGCGCCGAAAGGCCGAGGTCGTCGTGCAGGCGCTGGACGGCGCGCCACGTGGCGTCGTAGTTCGCCAGCGGTTCGCCCATGCCCATGAACACGACGTTGGACAGGCGTCGCTCCGTGGCCTTCGCTTCGCGGGCGGCGCGCACCACCTGTTCGACAATCTCGCCCGTTGTGAGGTGACGACGAAAGCCGGCCTGGCCGGTCGCACAGAAGCCGCACGCCATGGCGCAGCCCGCCTGTGACGAGACGCACACCGTGGTGCGGCCGGGGTAGTGCATGAGGACGGTCTCGACGGCGTTGCCATCGTCGAGCGTGAACAGCCACTTGACTGTGGTGCCGGCGTCGGCTTCCTGGCGCATCGTTTCGCGCAGCGCCGGTTGGAGCGCGGGTTCCGACGCCAGCGACGCCCGCAACGTCTTCGGAAGCGTGGTCAGGTCGGTTACATCCGCGAGCTGGCCGTAGAGGCCGTCCCACACCTGGCGGGCGCGGTACGCGGGCTCGCGGGCGAGCGACGGGAGCGAGGCGAGTTCGTCGACCGAGAGGTCGTGGCGTGTCACAGGCACCGGTCCGACTCTGCCAGAGTTCTGGGCATGTCAATGACGCCGGAGCACCACCACCGGGACATCACGGGAGGTTCGGCTCGCGCCGCGGTGTTCGGCGTCAGCGACGGACTGGTCTCGAACGCCGCGCTGATCCTGGGTGTCGCCGGCGGCGCCTCGTCGGTGTCGGTCGTGCGACTCGCCGGGCTCGCGGGGCTGATCGCCGGCGCGTGTTCGATGGCCGTCGGCGAGTACTTGTCTGTCAGCGCGCAGGTTGAGCTGGCCGAGCGTGAGCTGCGCCTCGAGCGTCACGAGCTCATCCACAACACCGGTAAGGAAAAGGCGGAGCTCGTACGGCTCTACGAGTCGCGCGGGGTCAAGGCCGAGACGGCCGAAGAAGTGGCGACGGCGTTGATGGCCGACACCGATCAGGCGCTCGCCGTCCACGCGCGCGAGGAACTCGGCGTCGATCCCGACAAGCTCGGCTCGCCGATTCGCGCCGCGGTGGCGTCGTTCTTCTCGTTCGTGGTCGGCGCTGTGGTGCCGCTGTTGCCGTGGCTGGCGGGCAAAGGTGCGACCTCGCCGCGTGTCGTGCTCTCGATGGTGCTCGCCGCCGCGGGCGCAGTCGCCGTCGGCTGGGGCCTGGCCCGCTTCACGGGTCGCCCACCGCTGCGCGTGGCGTCTCGGCAGTTGCTGCTGGCCGCTGCGAGCGCGGCGATTGCCTACGGCGTGGGCGCGCTCGTCGGCGCGACTGTGTAGTGGGGAAACCGCGCACGCCGAAGGGGCGCGCCCGTCTCACCAACGAGCGGCTCAAGGAGGCCTATCCCGACGCCGTGTGCGCGCTCGTGTTCGACGATCCGTTCCAGTTGCTCGTCGCGACGATTCTCTCGGCGCAGTCGACCGACGAGATGGTGAACAAGGTGACGCCCGGCTTGTTCGCCGTGCACGCCGACGCCGACTCGATGGCGACGGCGGCGCCCGAAGAGATCGAGCCGTTGATTCAGAACCTTGGCCTGTTCCGCAACAAGGCGAAGAGCCTCGCCGGCATGGCGCGCGCCGTCGTCGAACGCCACGGCGGCGAGGTGCCGCGGACGCACGAAGAGCTCACCGCGCTTCCGGGTGTCGGCCGCAAGACGGCGAACGTCGTGCGTTCGGTGGCGTTCCGGTTGCCGGGTCTCCCCGTCGACACGCACGTGGGGCGCATCTCGCGTTTGCTGGGCCTCACCGAGCAGACCGATCCCGTCAAGATCGAGCACGAACTCGGCGCGATGCTGCCCCCGGATGACTGGGGCGACTTCTCGTTGCGCATGATCCTGCACGGCCGCGCCATCTGCATCGCCAACCGCCCTAAGTGCGAGATCTGTCCTCTGAACGACTTTTGCCCTACCGGCCGTTCACGAGTTTCGTCAGGCGGCGGACTGTCGCGTTGAGTGATCGCTCGACTTCGTAAAGGTCCACGGCGTCGGCCTCGCCGTTCTTCTCGTGCGTCGACGCCAGCGTTTCGATCCGCTTCGTGAGTTCCACGAGCGTGGACGTGATCGAGGACAGTTCGGGGTCGGCCACGACGGCGACTGTATTGCCTTCGTGGATCGGGCTCGGCCGCCCGTAGACTGGTCCGCCTCATGTTGTCTCGGATCGACTTGCGCGGCGCGTCCTTGGACGGATTGCGCTCGCGCCTGCCTCGCCCGAAGGCGGCCACGGAACCGCCCTCGGAAGCGGTGGCCGCGATTCTGGCGGCGGTGCGCGACGAAGGCGACGCCGCGGTACGGCGCTTCACCAAGGAGTTCGACCACGTCGACTTGGAGGAGCTGCGCGTCCCCGACGCCGATCTGCAGGCAGCGCTGGCGTCGATCTCGCCGCTGCTGCGCGAGGCGCTCGAAGCGGCACGGGCAAACATCGTCAGCTATCACCGCAGCCAGTTGCGCGACGACACGCGCCACGAGTCCGACGGCATCGTGTTGCGCGAACTGTTCCGTCCCGTCGAGCGTGTCGGCGTGTACGTGCCGAGCGCGCTCGCACCGCTGATTTCGACGGTGTTGATGACAGCGCTGCCCGCACGCGTCGCCGGGGTCGGCGAAGTCGTGCTGTGCACGACGCCCGGGCCCGACGGCAAAGTCGCGGAGGGGATCCTCGCCGCCGCCGCGCTGGCGAACGTCGACGAGGTGTACGCCATCGGGGGAGCGCAGGCGATCGGCGCGCTGGCGTACGGAACGGAATCGGTGCGGCCGGTCGACGTCATCGTCGGTCCGGGCAGCATTTACGTGAGCGAAGCGAAGCGTCAGGTGGCGTCGAGCGGACTCGTCGGCGTCCCGTCGTCGTTCCCCGGGCCGTCGGAGGTCGTCGTGGTGGCCGACGAGACGACGCCGCCCGACCTCGCCGCTATCGACCTCATCGTGCAGATCGAACACGGCCCCGACGGGCTCGCGTGGTTGATCACGTGGTCCGAGGACGCGGCCGCCGCGATCCAGTCGGCGATGAGCGGTCTCGTCGCCGACGCGCCACGCCGTGAAGTCATCGAAGCCAACCTGGCGGCGAACAGTTTCGTGGCGATCGTCGACGACGCCGAGGCGGCGATCGCCGTCGCCAACGCCGTCGCGCCGGAACATCTGCAGTTGATGTCGGCGGACCCCGAGTCGTTGCTGCCGATGGTGAAGCACGCCGGCGCCGTGTTCTGCGGCGCGTTCGCTCCGGCGTCGGTCGGCGACTACATCGCGGGGCCGAGCCACGTGCTGCCGACGTACGGCTCCGCGCGTTTCGCGTCGGCCCTGCGCGTCGACGACTTCATTCGCGCCGTGCACGTCGTGTCGCTCGACGAGGCCGCGCTCAACCACGTCGCACCGCACGTCGCCGCGCTGGCCGAAGCCGAGGGACTCGCGGCGCACGCGCAGTCGGTACGCATGCGGGGGAATCGATGAGCGCCGAGGTGCGGGCCGACTTGAGCCGCATGGAGGGCTACCACTCGAAGCAAGTCGAAGTGGAAGTGCGGCTCAACACGAACGAGTCACCGGCGCCGCCGCCGCGTGCCTTCGCGGAAGCGCTGGCGAAGGTCGTGCTCGACGCGCCGTATCACCGCTACCCCGACCGGGCCGCTGCGGACTTGCGCGCCGCCATCGCGGAGTTCCACGGCGTCGCGCGCGAAAACGTCTTCGCCGCCAACGGGTCCAACGAGGTGCTGCAGTGCGTCCTGCTGGCGTTCGGAGGACCTGAGCGCAGCGCGCTCGTGTTCGAGCCGACATATGCGTTGCACAGCCACATCGCGCACATCACCGGCACGCGCGTCGTCGAGGCGCAGCGCGACGACGACTTCAGGCTCTCGCCCGACAGCGTCAGCGCGGCGGTGCGCGACAACGATCCGACGGTCACGTTCCTGTGCTCGCCCAACAACCCGACCGGCCTGGTCGAGTCGCCGGATGTGCTCGACGCCGCCGTCGCCGCGTCCAACGGACTGGTCGTCGTCGACGAGGCGTACGGCCAGTTTTCGTCGTGGTCGGCGATCGACCGCGTGCGCGACGACGGACAGATCGTCGTCGTCCGCACGTTCTCGAAGACGTGGGCGATGGCCGGGCTGCGCCTCGGCTACACCGTGGCACCCGCCAACGTCGTCGCCGCGCTCGACGCCGTGGTGTTGCCGTATCACCTCGACACGATCAAGCAAGCCGCGGGCGTGCTGGCGTTTCAGTTCCACGCCGAGATGGAAGCGCGCGTCGCCGCCATCAAAGAAGAGCGCGGCCGGATCCTGGCCGGGTTGGGGCAACTCGACGTCGACGTATGGCCGTCGGAGTCGAACTTCGTGCTGTTCCGGCCGCGCGCGGTCGCGGGCGGCGAAGTGTGGGATCGACTGATCGAAGACTCGGTCCTGGTGCGCGACTGCTCGACGTGGCCCGGCCTCGACGGGTGTCTGCGCGTCACGGTCGGTACCGCAGACGAGAATGGACGTTTCCTCGAGGCCCTCGGAAAGGCGCTCGTTCCATGAGCAGGTCTGCAACGCGTAATCGCGAAACCAAAGAGACGAAGATCAAGCTGTCGGTCGACGTCGACGGCACCGGCGAGACGACGGTGACAACCGGCCTGCCGTTCTTCGATCACATGCTCAGCCAGCTCGGCAAGCACAGCGGCATGAACCTCGCCGTCGAGTGCGTCGGCGACCTCGAGATCGACGCCCACCACACCGTCGAAGACGTCGGCATCGCGCTCGGCGAGGCTGTGAAGGAAGCCCTCAGCGACAAGGCGGGCGTGCGGCGGTTCGCGTCGAACCTCGTTCCGCTCGACGAGGCGCTGGTGGAAGTCGCGCTCGACCTGTCGGGGCGGCCGTTCCTTGTATACGAAGTCGACTTCGCGTTCGACGACCCGAACCTGATCGGCACGCCGGGCTTCGACCCGCAACTCGCCGAGGAGTTCTGGCGGGCATTCGCGATGGCGGCGATGGTCACGCTGCACATCCGCACCCGCAGCGGCAAGAACACGCATCACATCATCGAGGCGAGTTTCAAGTCGGTCGCACGCGCGCTGCGCGACGCGTGGCGTGTCGAGGGGACGGACGTGCCGTCGACGAAAGGCACGCTGTAATGGAGCTGTTTCCTTCGATCGACCTGCGCGGCGGCCGAGTTGTGCGCCTCGCCGAGGGCGACTTCAACCGCGAGACGCAGTACGCCGGCGACCCGATCGCCCTCGCCAAACACTTCGCATCGCAGGGTGCGCCCTGGATCCACGTCGTCGACCTCGACAACGCGAAGGGCGAGGGCCCCGTCAACGCCGAACTGATCAAGGAGATCGTCGCGGCGGTCGACGTGCCCGTGCAGACCGGCGGCGGCCAGACCGACGACACGTTGCTCAAGGCCGGCGTGCGCCGCATCGTTCTTGGTTCGATCGCCGTCACCGATCCTGAAGCTGCCGAACGGCTCGCCAAGGCGTACCCCGGACGCGTCGCCATCGGTCTCGACCATCGCGACGGCAAGATCGCCGTGCGCGGCTGGCAGGAGCAGACCGACGTGACCGTCGAGGACCTCATCGTGCGGTTCACCAACGCCGGCGCAGCCGCGTTCGTGATGACCGACGTCAGTCGCGACGGCGTTCTGTCGGGCCCCGATCTCGCGGGCCTCGAACGCGCACTTACGGTGACCCAGGTCCCGCTGATCGCGTCCGGTGGGGTGTCGTCGCTGGACGACCTCCGCGCGCTGCGCGCCATCGACGTCAACGGTCGCGGCGTCGCCGGCGTAATCACCGGGCGTGCCATCTACGAGAACAAGTTCGCCGTCGCGGAAGCCGTCGCCGCATGCGGGTCGTGACCGCGGCTTCGTGATCGGCATCATCGACTACAAGGCGGGCAACGCACGCAGCGTGCAATACGCGCTGACGCGCCTCGGCGTCGAGTCGCAGCTGGTGTCGGCACCGAGTGAGTTCGAAGCGCTCGAACGCATCGTGTTGCCCGGCGTCGGCAGCGCGCGGGCCACCATGGACTTCCTCGCAGACAGCGGATGCGGTGACGCCCTCGACGAGCGCGTGCGCAGCGGCGACGTGCCGTTCCTCGGCATCTGCGTCGGACTGCAAGTGCTGTTCGAGCACAGCGAAGAGGGCGACGTGAAGTGCCTGGGTTGGCTTCCCGGGCAAGTGCGGCGGTTCACGGGCGACCTGCGTGTGCCGCAGATCGGGTGGAACGAAGTGAGTGTTCGCGTCGACGATCCGTTGTTCGACGGATGGGACCAGCGCTACTGCTACTTCGTGAACTCGTACCACGCCGTGTCAGAACAGCCCGTCGCCGCGACCGCCAACTACGGGGGCGAGTTCACCGCGGCCGTCCGCGCCGGCAACATCACCGCGACGCAATTCCACATCGAGAAGAGCGGTCCCGACGGCCTCGAGCTGCTGCGGCGGTGGGCGACGTGCTGACGAAGCGACTCATCGCGTGCTTCGACGTCATCGACGGCCGCGTCACGAAAGCGCGCCAGTTCGAGGACAACATCGACGTCGGTCCCGCCGACGAGATCGCTCGCGATGTGTACGCGCAGGGCATCGACGAGATCGTTTTCTACGACATCCTGGCGAGCGCCCAGAAGCGCGCGCCCGACATCGCCGCGGTGCGACGCGTCGCGCAGGAGACGTTCGTGCCCTTCGCCGTCGGCGGGGGAGTGCGCTCGATCGGCGACATGCTCGACGTGCTCGACGCCGGCGCCGAGAAGGTGAGCGTCGATTCGATGGCGGTGCGCGATCCCGAGATCATCACGCAGGGCGCGGCCGCCTTCGGTCGTCAAGCGGTGTTGCTGAGCATGCAGGTGAAGCGCCGCGAAGTGTCACCCGAACTGCCCAGCGGCTACGAGATCATGATCGACGGGGCGCGCACGGCGACGGGCCTCGACGCCGTCGAGTGGGCCAAGCGCGGCACCGGCCTCGGCGCCGGCGAGATCTGTGTCAACTCGATCGACTGCGACGGCACGCACAACGGTTACGACCTCGACATTACGAAGGCGATCGCTGAAGCCGTCGACGTTCCGGTGATCGCGTCGGGCGGTGCCGGCAACGTCGAGCACCTCGTCGACGCCTTCACCACCGCGGATGCGTCGGCGGCGATCATCTCGTCGCTGCTGTACTCACCGCGCATGGAGCGCAACAGCAGCGTGCGCGAGCTCAAAGACGGCCTCGTCGCCGCCGGGGTGCCCGTTCGTCCATCGCCATAGCGCGCAAGTACCTTTAGCGACGTGGCAGACACCAAAGCGATCACGATGTTGGCCGATCGCGTGCTCGTCCAGATCCCGACGGTCGAGGGAGAGCGACGCAGCCGCGCCGGCATCCTCATTCCGGCCACGGCGCAGGTCTCCAAGCGACTGGCGTGGGCTGAAGTCGTCGCCGTCGGACCGCACGTCCGCACGATCAAAGCCGGTGATCAGGTGTTGTTCAGCCCCGAAGACCGGTACGAGGTCGAGGTCCAGGGCGACGACTACCTGCTGCTGCGCGAACGCGACATCCACGCCGTCGCCGCCGACCGTTATGACGGTGCGACCGGTCTCTACCTCTAAGTAAAATTCTCTGATGCCAGTCGTCACCCCCATCCCGTTTACCGAGGCTGATCTCGCCAACGTGACGTACAACGCCGACGGTCTTGTGCCTGCGATCGTCCAAGAACACGGGACCGGGCAGATCCTGATGCTGGCGTGGATGAACGACGCGTCGCTGCGCAAGACCCTCGAGACGGGTCGCACGTGGTTTTGGAGCCGCAGCCGCCAGGAGTACTGGTGCAAGGGCGAGACGTCGGGCGACCGCCAGTACGTGCGCGCCGCGTCGTACGACTGCGACGGCGACACCTTGCTCATCACCGTCGAACAGGAAGGCGCGGGCGCTTGCCACACGGGCAACTACTCGTGTTTCTTCCGCTCCTTCGGCGATGCAGCCCAGTAGAGAACAGTTCCACGCGCTGGCGGCGCGTCACACGGTCGTCCCCGTTTGGCGAGAGGTGCTCGCCGACCAGATCACACCGGTCGCGGGGTTCGCACGGTTGGTCGGCGACGACGCCGGTTTTCTCTTCGAGTCGGTCGACCGCGAGCGATGGGGACGCTGGAGCTTCCTCGGACGCGACGCCCGCGCCACGCTCGTCGCACGCGGCGGCGACATCGACGTCAGCGGCGAACTGCCCGACGGCGTGCCGCTCGACCGCGGGATCCTGGCGGCGATCGAAGCGATCGTGGCCGCGTACGACTCCCCGCAACTCGAGGACCTGCCGCCGCTGCACGGCGGCCTCGTCGGTTACCTCGGGTACGAAGTCGTGCGCGAGGTCGAGCACCTTCCCGACCCGCCCGACGACGACCGCGGACTACCCGACGCCGTCATGTCGATCATCGGGTCGATCGCGGCGTTCGATCATTGGCGCCAGCGCGTCGTGTTGCTGGCGAACGCGTTCGTTACGCCTGACGCGGATCTCGACGCGTTGTACGACGTCGCGGTGGCGAAGGTCGAGCGCATGCTCGCCGACGGTGCGCGCGTCCTCGACGAGCCGGTGTTCGATCCTCCGAGCGACACGGAACCGCTGCCCGACGTCACGCGCACGGTGTCGAAGGAGCGCTACGCCGACATGGTCGCGGTCGCGCGCGAGTACATCCTCGCCGGCGACATCTTCCAAGTCGTGTTGTCGCAACGCTTCGATCTGTCGCTCGACGCCGAACCATTCGACATGTACCGGTCGTTGCGCCAGGTGAACCCGTCGCCGTACATGTACTTCATCCGCCACCCCGAGGTGACCGTCGTCGGCAGCTCACCCGAGCCGATGGTGCAACTGCTCGACGGTCGCGTCATCAGCCGTCCGATTGCGGGCACGCGCCGGCGCGGCCGCACCGAGGCGGACGAACGCCGGATGGCCGCCGAACTGAGCGAGGACCCGAAGGAACGCGCCGAGCACATCATGCTCGTGGACCTCGCGCGCAACGACGTCGGCCGCGTCGGAGTGTTCGGGACTGAGGTCGTCGACGAGCTGTTGACGCTCGAGCGCTACAGCCACGTGATGCATTTGACGTCGCAGGTGTCGGCCGATCTGCGCCCCGGCCTCACGCCCATCGACGTGCTGCGCGCCACGCTCCCCGCGGGCACAGTGTCGGGCGCGCCGAAGGTGCGCGCCATGCAGATCATCGACGAGCTCGAGTCGACGCGCCGCGGTCCGTACGCGGGGGTTGTCGGGTATATCGACTTCACGGGACAGCTCGACACCGCCATCGCGATCCGCACGATGTTCGTCGACCCGAACGGGCGCGCCTTCGTACAGGCGGGCGCCGGCATCGTCGTCGACAGCGATCCCGCGTCCGAAGACCTCGAATGCGCCAACAAGGCTGCGGCCCTTCTCGCCGCGGTCCCGGCGGCGCGACGAATGACGGAGCAGCGTCGTGGGTGACGTCGTCCGGGTGGAAGGACCCGATGCGGCGACGTACCTCCAAGGCCAGTTGAGCCAGGACGTCGACTCCGGCGCGGAGTGGACGTTCTTGCTCGAACCGACCGGCCACATCGTCGCGCTGGCGCGCATCACGCGCGACGGCGACGCGTTCGCTCTCGAGGTCGACTCCGGACTCGGCGAACGCGTCGAAGCGCGGCTGCGCAAGTTCCTGCTGCGCACGAAGGCGAACGTCACGTTGGAGACCGGCGCGCCGACGGACGACGCGCGCCGCATCGAAGACGGCCGCCCGGGCGCGCCCGAGTTCGACGACCGCGCTGTGCCGGGGGAGACCGGATGGAACGATCGCGCGGTGTCGTTCACCAAGGGTTGCTACACGGGACAGGAGTTAGTGGCTCGCATGGACAGCCGCGTCGCCGAACCACCACGGCGCCTCGTGCGTATCGAGTCGTCGGAGACCGTCACTCCCGGTGCGCCGATCGAAGTGGACGGTGCCGAAGCCGGTCACGTCACGAGCGCCGCGGGCACGACCGCGCTCGGTTACGTGAAGCGCGGTGCGCGCACGTCGGGCGACGCCATCGTCGGCGGCACGGCGGCGCGGATGGAGCCTGTCGGTGCGTAGGTTCGTCGTCGCACTGCTGCTCGTCGCCATGTTCGGCGCGTGCTCCGACGACCCCGGCGCGCTCCCGAAGGTGCCCGACTTAAAGACACGCCCTGCCACCACGACCACCGACGTCGACTATTCGCAGGTGCCGCTGAAGGGTGTCAGCGGCCACGGCCCGACGACGAGCATCGTGCTCGGACCCGGCCAGGCGACCGTGGCCGGCAACGTCACCGGCGACGACGGCGCCGTCCCGGGCGCGACGGTGCAAGTCGAGCGCGTCGTGAACGGCGCCACCGCTACGGCGATGGTGCAGACGGCGCCGGACGGTTCGTGGTCGCTGCCGCAGATCCTGGGGGGTCATTACCGCGTCCGCGCGTGGCGCGCCCCCGACTTGGCGCAGACGGCGTGGTCGGCCCTGTTCCTCGGGTCGACGGAGTCGAAGAACGTGCAGTTGCGCGTGCGAACCGTCGGCGGTCTCAGCGTGGACGCGTCGATCGCGCCCGACCCGCCGCGCCTCGGCCAGGACGCCAACCTCGTCGCCCTCGTCACGCAAAAGGTGGTCGACGACCAAGGCGTCGTCCGAGCGACGCCGCAGGTGAACGTCGAAGTCGATCTCATCACGAGCAGCGGCTGGCGCATCCTGTCGGCCAATCCGGACACCACGAACGGCAACGGCGAGGTGTCGTGGACGCTGCGCTGCCGCACGACGGGCCATCAGCCGCTCGCGGTGACCGTCGGCTCCGAGACGATCCCGTTGACGGTGAGCAGCTGCGAGGACACGACGCCCGACACGACGACCACAACCTCCGAAGTCAGTTTGGTGCCCTAGCGACATCTAACCTTGCGCACTACATGGCCACGTATCTGGATTCCATTGTGGCCGCGCACCGGGCCTATCCCGAGCCGGTCGTCGCCGACGCGGCCCTTGCTGCCGCGCCAAACCCGCGCGGGTTTGCGGCCGCGTTGCGCGCGCCGGGCATGACCGTGATCGCCGAGATCAAGCGCCGCTCGCCCTCGATGGGCGACCTCAACCCCGATCTCGATCCGGCGCTGATCGCCAAGGCGTACGTCGACGGTGGCGCCGCCGCGCTCTCGGTACTCACCGACGCCGACTATTTCGGCGGCAGCGTCGCCGACTTGCAGTCGGCGCGCGCTGCGGTCGACGTCCCGGTGTTGCGCAAGGACTTCACGGTGTGCGCGGGCGACGTGCGCGCCGCTCGCGCCATGGGCGCCGACGCCGTCCTGCTGATCGTCGCCGCACTGTCCGACCCCGAGTTGCGAGCCCTGCACACCGCGGCGGTCGAGCTCGACCTCGACGTGCTCGTCGAAGTCCACGACGAACCCGAGCTCGAACGCGCCCTCGCCGTCGGCGCGCGCATCGTCGGTGTCAACCAGCGTGATTTGCGGACGTTCGAAGTCGACCACGACCGGGCGCTGCGTCTCGGCGCGAAGATCCCTGGCGACGTCGTGCGCGTCGCCGAGTCGGGTGTGCGGGATGCGGGCGACGCGCGTCGCCTGCGCGACGCGGGGTTCGACGCAATTCTCGTGGGCCAGACCGTCGTCACTGCAGGCGACCCGTCCGAGATGGCGCGGAGCCTGCGGTGTTCGTGAAGGTCTGCGGTATCACGAACGAAGACGACGCATTGCTCGCCGTGGCGATGGGCGCTGACGCCATCGGATTCGTGTTCGCGCCCTCCAAGCGTCAGGTGACGGTCAACGTCGCCGCCGACATCGTGAAGCGGTTGCCCAACGACGTGCTCGTTGTCGGTGTCTTTCGCGACGAGACGCCCGAGAAGGTCGTCGAGACGGTGCACCGCGCCGGTCTGCGTGGCGCGCAGTTGCACGGTCACGAGTCGCCTGAAGAGACGTGGTGGGTCGGTGAGCGCCTCCCGTTCGTGATCAAGGCGTTCGTCGCCGGCAACCGCGGCGTGAAGGACGCTTCGGGCTACCGCGCGTCGGCGATCCTGCTTGACGCACCGTCGCCGGGATCGGGTCAGGTGTTCGACTGGCGCCTCGCCGACGGCGTACCCGACAAGAGTCGACTCATCGTCGCCGGCGGTCTCGACGCGGACAACGTGGCTGCCGCCATCGAAGCGACCAGGCCGTGGGGCGTCGACGTCTCCGGTGGCGTCGAGGCGTCGCCCGGCCGCAAGGACCCGCGCAAGGTGCGCTCGTTCATCGCCAACGCGCGCGCCGCCTTCGAGCGCTACACGCCGGGCGCAGAGCGAGGCGACGGCCTGTACGACTGGGCGCACGAGGATCCCAATGAGTGAACCCGCCCACCCACCCGATCACATGGCGGGCGCCTCCGGCGCCCTCATGCGCGAGCCGTCCGCCAACGGGCGGTTCGGAGAGTTCGGCGGGCGCTATATCCCGGAGTCGCTCATGCCGGCGTGCCTCGAACTCGAGGCCGCGTTCCGCGAGGCGTGGGCCGACCCCGCGTTCCTCGACGAGTACAACTCGCTGCTACGCGATTACGGCGGCCGCCCGACGCCCGTCACCGAGTGCAAGCGGCTGTCGGCGGAGTTGGGCGTGCGCGTGCTGCTCAAGCGCGAAGACCTCGCCCATACCGGCAGCCACAAGATCAACAACGTGATCGGCCAAGCGCTGCTGACCCGCCGCATGGGCAAGCACCGCATCGTGGCCGAGACCGGCGCAGGACAACACGGCGTCGCCAGCGCGACCGCAGCAGCGCTGTTCGGACTCGAGTGCGTCGTCTACATGGGCGAGGTCGACGTCGAACGTCAGGCGCTCAACGTGTTCCGCATGCAACTGCTCGGCGCCGAAGTGCAACCCGTTGGTTCCGGCAGTCGCACGCTGAAGGACGCGATCAACGAAGCGATGCGCGACTGGGTCGCCAACGTCGAGACGAGTCACTACTGCCTCGGCTCCGTGATGGGTCCGCACCCGTACCCGTGGATGGTGCGCGAGTTCCAGCGGATCGTCGGTGAGGAAGCGCGCCCGCAAGCGCACGCCATCCTTGGCGCTGATCCCGATGTCGTGGTCGCGTGCGTCGGCGGCGGGTCGAACGCCGCGGGAACGTTCGCGGGTTTCATCGACACCGAGGCTCGCCTCGTCGGCGTCGAGCCGGCGGGAGGCGCGGCGATCGGCCACGGCGTCCCCGGCGTGGTGCACGGCAGCCAGTCGATGCTGTTGCAGGACGAATACGGGCAAGTGCTCGAAGCGCACTCCGTCAGCGCGGGTCTCGACTATCCCGGCGTCGGCCCGGAGCACGCGCACCTCGCGGCGATCGGGCGCGCCACGTACGTGCCGGCGTCGGACGACGAAGTCCTCGACGCGCTGCAACTGCTGGCTCGCACGGAGGGGATCATCCCGGCGTTGGAGTCGGCGCACGCCGTCGCGTGGGTCGCCGGCGCGGCGCGTCGCGGCGAACTGGAACCGGGCACGACCGTGTTGATCACGCTGTCGGGTCGCGGCGACAAGGACGCCGAAACGGTGATGGGGCTCCTGAGGCCATGACGTTGGACGCGTTGCGGGCCGCGCGCGACGGGGGACGCAAACTGTTGGTCCCGTACATGACGGGCGGCCTCGGTGGGCCGGCGTGGGTGGAGGCGCTCGAAGCGATGGTCGCCGGCGGCGCCGACGCCGTCGAGATCGGCATTCCCTTCTCCGATCCGGTGATGGACGGGCCGACGATTCAGGAGGCGTCGCAGGCGGCGCTCGACGGCGGAGCCACGCCGGCGAAGATCCTCGACACGCTGCGCGCCGTCAACGTCGGCGTGCCGCTCGTGGCGATGACCTATTACAACCTGTGCTTCCGCGCCGGGCATGAACGCTTCGCCGCCTCGCTGCTCGAAGCCGGAATCACCGGCGCCATCCTGCCGGACTTGCCGCTGGAGGAGTCCGTCGAGTGGGAGGCGACGGCCAACGCACTCGGCGTGTCGCCCGTGTTGTTGGCCTCGCCCATCACGCCCGACGATCGACTTCTCCAGATCGCGCAGCGGTCGCGCGGCTACGTGTACGGCGTCTCGCTGATGGGCGTCACCGGCGAGCGCGCCGACGTTCTCGCGTCGGCCGCGGAGATTGGCCAGCGCCTGAAAGCAGTAACCGACACCCCGGTTCTCGTAGGCTTCGGGGTGTCGACACCTGAGCAGGCCGTCGAAGTCGCACGCAACGCCGACGGCGTGATCGTCGGCTCCGCGTTCATGCGCTTGTTGCTCGACGGGAAAGGCCCCGAAGCGGTGGGCGATGCGGTACGTGAAATGCGAGAGGCTTTAGACAGTTGAGTGATGTGACGTTTGCCAGCTTGGGCGTGGACGAGGCGCTCGTCGACGCGCTCGCCGTGTCGGGGGTGGAGAAGCCGTTCGCGATCCAGGGCCTGACGATCGCCGACGCGCTCGCCGGTCGCGACGTGTGCGGACAGGCCAAGACGGGCTCCGGCAAGACGCTGGCCTTCGGACTCCCAATGCTCCAGCGGACGGCCCCCGGGTCGCGTCCCGGCTACCCGCGCGGGCTCGTGCTCGTGCCGACGCGTGAACTGGCCGTCCAGGTCGCCGAGGTCCTCACGCCGCTCGCCGAAGCGGTGGGGCTCACGTTGCGCGCTGTGTACGGCGGCACCGATCTCGACGCCGACATCCGCGCCTTCCGCAAGACCGTCGACGTCGTCATCGCCACGCCGGGTCGCCTGATCGACTTGGGTAACCGCGGCGAGATCAACGTCAGCGACGTCCAGACGATCGTGCTCGACGAAGCGGACCGGATGGCCGACATGGGCTTCTTGCCGCAAGTCGAGTGGTTCCTCCGGCGCATGACGCACGACCACCAGACGTTCCTGTTCTCGGCGACGCTCGACAACGATGTCGACCACCTCATGAAGGCGTACATGCACGAGCCGGTCGTGCACACCGTCGAGAGCCGCACGGTGACCGTCGACGAGATGGTCCACCGCTTCTTGTTCGTGCACGAGATGGACAAGGCCCGCGTCGCCGCCGCCATCGCCAACGGCGTGTTCCGCACGCTCATCTTCACGCGCACCAAGCGCGGCGCCGACCGCCTCGTCGCCGACTTGAAACTCGCCGGCGTGAAGGCGCAGCCGTTGCACGGCGACTTGCGGCAGAACGCGCGTGAGCGCGCCCTGGCGCAGTTCTCGGAAGGCAAGCTGCCCGTCCTGGTCGCCACCGACGTTGCCGCCCGCGGCATTCACGTCGACGGGATCGACGTCGTCATTCACTACGACCCGCCCGAGGACCACAAGACGTACCTGCACCGATCGGGGCGCACGGCGCGCGCGGGGGAGAGCGGCATCGTCGTCACGCTCGTGTTGTGGAATCAGCAGATGGAAGTGGAGAAGCTGCAAAAGCGCATTGGCGTCAAGCAGCCGATCCCCGAAGTGTTCTCGAACGACCCACGCCTCGCCGACCTCACGGCGTGGAACCCGCTCACCTCCGAAACCGCCTGACGTACCAATCCTTGTCGCGCGCGTGCGCGTGAAAGTGCTCGGGGATCTGGCGCATGTTGCGGTCGATCGACCATTCCTCGTAGAGGCCGTCGGCGACGCGGGTGAGTTCGCGCAGCATGTGCTCGAGGTGGTCTGCGGGCGGGTCGGTGCCGTGCTGGCGCCACACCACCATCGGCACGTCGCATACCTCGCAGTCGGCGATCCAGCAGATGTCGTCCTCGTGATGCCACGGCGTCATGCGCGCCGCTTCGCACAGGTCGCACGGACGGGTCACTTCTTGCGGCGTCGGTTTCTCCGCACTTCTTGCCCGTGTGCCTGCATGCGCTTCTGCATGAGCTGACGGCGCTCCTGCAGTTCGCGGTGGGTGATCGCCTGCACGCCTTCACCGACGCCGAAGCTGTTACGCACACCTTCGAGGTCGATCTCGAATGCGCCCGGTTCGAGCCCGATCTGTTTGGCGATTGCTTCGCCGTGGTGCGAGGCCATGTGCTCGGCGACGTGTTGGATCTCACCGAAGATGTCGACGTCGGGCGCCAGCGTCGCCAGCGCGCCGTCGAGGAACAACATGTCCTTGATGAACAGCATCAGTTCCTTCGGGAAGCGCGCGCCGTAACCCAGCAGCTTCTTGACGACTTCGCGCATCTCTTCGATGAGCTGGTCGGGCGTCATCGCAAGAGGGTCGATGGGTGGGCGGTCGAGGCCGAGGTCCTTGACGAGCGCGTCGATGTCGGTGCCTTCGGGCAGCGCCCCGAGATCGATCAGGGCCGCCAGCTGACCGTTCAGGTCGTTCATGGTCGCGCCGACGATCATGCGCAGGAACGCGAGGCGCCGCTTCTCGTCGAGGCGGCCCGTGATGCCGTAGTCGAGCAGCGCCACGCGACCGTCGCGCTGCACGAGCAGGTTGCCGCCGTGGAGGTCACCGTGGAAGACGCCGTAGAGCATGGCGCCTTCGAGGAAGCTCACCATGCCGGCGCGCACGACCGCCTCCGTGTCGACGCCGGCCGCCTTCATGCCGTCGACGTCGTCGAAGCTGAACCCGTCGAGGCGTTCCATGACGAGCATGCGCTTGGTGACGAGAGTCGGGTGCGGCCGCGGGACGACCATCGAGCGCTGGCCCGTCGCCGCCAGCACGCGCGCCACATCCAGCATGTTCTGCGCTTCGAGACGGAAGTCGAGTTCCTCGGCGATCGTCTCGGCGAAGAGGTCGACGAGCGCCGGCGGGTTGGCGAGCGCGGCGATCGGGATGCGGCCGATCAACACCGGCGAGATCCACGCCATCGCCGCGAGGTCCTTGCGTACGAGCTCGCTGACGGTGGGGCGCTGCACTTTGACGACGACTTCTTCGCCGGTCTTGAGCCGCGCCGCGTGCACTTGCGCGATCGACGCCGCCGCAATCGGTTCTGTCGAGAAGTTGTCGAACACGGCCTCGAGCGGCTTTTGCAGTTCGGCCTCGATGACGGCGCGCACGGTGTCGAACGTCTCGGCGGGGACGCGGTCGCGCAGGAACTTGAACTCGCGCACCAACTCCTCGGGGAAGATGCCTTCGCCTGACGACAGGATCTGGCCGAGCTTGATGTAGGTCGGCCCGAGGTTCGCGAAGGCGACACGCAGGCGCCGCGAGAGCCCGGCGCGCGCCGTTTCAGGGTTGCGGCGCTGGTCGATCAGCTTCCAGCCCAGCAACGCCCCGCCGAGGTGCCAGCCGGTTACCGCGGCGCGTGCGACGGGTGGGATCTTGCGCCGACGTACGAGTTCGGGCACGCGCGCCGCGGTCCGCGCCCGTAGTTCACCGATCCCGTGTTGCCACGTCATCGCTTCGTTTGGAACCAGCCACGGACCAGCGTCCGAAAACGCCCCCAACTCCAGGTCTGCTGCCTGCATGGCAGAAAACCTACGCGTTGTAGGAACTTGCCGGGAAGTCAGTCGTCGTTGTCGCCGAGCAGCAGGTTGATCTCGTCGCGGAAGCGGCGGAGTTCTTCTTGATGCAGCGGAGCGAGACGTGCCAGGTGCTCCTCGCCGCGTGCGGTGACGGTCAACAGCTGTCGGCGGCGGTCACGCGAGTCAGCCTCGCGGTGGATCAGACCGGAGTCTTCGGCGCGGTCTACGAGCTCTCCGACGGAGTGCGGCTGGAGTTGCAGCATGTCCGCGACTTCTCCGACGGTCGGGGCACGGCCATCGGAGAAGCCACGAACCGCCAGCAACAGCTGGTGCTGCTGCGGCGTGAGCCCTTCGTCCCGAGCCGCGTCCTCCGAGAACCGGAGAAAGACGCGCAACAGGTATCGCAGGCGGGCGAGTGCCTGGTACTCGTCGTCACGGAGCTGCACGAGGGCGGCCACTTCGTAAATATATCGTGTCACGATGTAATCTGCACCATGCCGCAGCATCACCCTCCGCAGCGTCTGTTCCTCCTGACGGTGCTCGCCGCGGTGATCGGGCTCGTCGCTGGTGGAGCTGCGTGGGTGTTGCTGCGGCTCATCGGTCTGATCACGAACGTGGCGCTGTTCCATCAGTTCGGCTGGACGTCGCCGTCGTTCACGCACCTCCACCGCTCGGGGTGGATCATCGTGGCGGCGGTCGTCGGCGCCGTCCTCATTTCTCTGCTTGCGAAGTGGGCGCCGTCGATCCGTGGTCACGGGCTGCCCGAGGCGATGGAAGCCGTGCTCACCAAACAGAGCCGCATCCCCGCGCGGGTGTTCATCGCCAAACCGTTGTCGGCCGCCATCAGCATCGGCACCGGCGGGCCCTTCGGCGCGGAGGGTCCGATCATCGTGACCGGCGGCGCGCTCGGTTCGCTGATCGGCCAGCTGCTGCCGATGAGCGCGACCGAACGCAAGATCCTCGTGGCGAGCGGCGCCGCCGCCGGCATGACGGCCACATTCGGCACCCCGATCGCCGCGGTCGTGCTCGCCATCGAGTTGCTGCTGTTCGAGTTCTCGCGACGGGCGCTGATTCCTCTCGTGGTTGCGTGCGCCGTCGCCGGTGGCGTGCACGCGGCGATCTTCGGCAACGGCCCGTTCTTCAAGCTGCCGGCGTCGCACTTCTCGGGCCTCGGGACGCTGCCGATCTTCGCGGTGCTCGGCGTGTTCGCGGGGTTGGCGGCGGTCGTCGTGGCGCGCGGCTTGTTCCTCGTGGAGCGCGGTTATCGCGCGCTGCCCGTCGGCGAGTTCTGGCACCCCATCATCGGCGCGGTCTTGTTCGCGTCGATCGGGTTGATCCAACCCCGCGCCCTCGGCGTCGGCTACGACGCCATCACCGCCGCGCTCACGAACCGGCTGGCGTTGACCACCATCGCGGTGCTGGCGATCGTGAAGTTGGTGGTGTGGTGGGTCGCGCTCGGCTCGGGAACGTCGGGTGGAACGCTGGCGCCGATCCTGCTGATCAGCGCCGGGTTCGGCGGACTCTTCGGCAACGCCATCGTCCACGTGTTCCCGCACATCGGCGTGTCGCCGAGCGCGTTCGCGCTCGTCGCCATGGCGGCGGTGTTCGGCGCCGCGACGCGGGCGACCCTGACGTCGATGCTGTTCGTGTTCGAGTTGACGGGCGACTACAAGGCGATCCTGCCGCTCATGCTGGCCACCGTGATCGCCGAGCTGATCGCGTCGCCATTCCTCGAGCACAGCATCATGACGGAGAAGCTCGCCCGTCGCGGCCTGCGCGTGCACAGCGACTACGAGGTCGACCCGATGCGCACGCACAGCGTCGGCGACGTGATGTCGCCGCTCAACGGCACGCGCCCGTCGACCGACGTCGTGGCGCGTCGCGAAGACCTCGCCATCGACGCGTTGCGGACAATGCTCGACCAGAACGTCGAAGTCCTCACCGTCGTAGACGCCGCGGGGGAACCTGTCGGCATCTGCTCGCTCAGCGACATCGCCCGCGCCCGCGAGCGCAAGTTCGCCGGCGAGACGATCGAGCCAGGCTGGAGAGGGTTCCGCCGCGCCAAAATGGGGTGAACGCCTCATGGCAACG
>JBEEFV010000067.1:0-15896 GCA_041166405.1 Actinomycetota bacterium
CGTTATTCGCCGCGCCCAGAACGGTGGTTTTGACGTCCGCCCACGCGTCGGGGCCTTGCGCCATGAAGGCGTTGAGTGACGGCTGCTCGAAGACGGGGTCGGTGATCACGTCGCCGACGGCGACCACGCGGCCGCCCGTGTCGGCGACGACGCGGCCGTCGGCGACGCCGTACCTCACGTGAGCGACTCCAACTGATCGGCGTGCTCTTCGTAGTGGCCGACATGGAAGTGCTGCATCTGGTCGTCGATCGACATGTCACCCAGCGTCGAGTGGTGACTCGACTTCTTCCAGTCGTCGTCGGTCATGGCGACGAGACGCGCCCGCAAGCGTGCGATTGCGGCGTCAACGCGGTCGACGAGTGCGGGCAGCGGCTGGTTGCGATCGCGTTCGATGGCGGCGATGCGTTCGGGATCGGTCTTCACGCGGCCGAACTCGGTCGCGCCGGCGAGCACCTTCTCCAGCTCGCCCAACCAGTAGTCGCCGAACTCGGCGAGGTGCGCCCACACCTGACCGGCCTCCCACTGTTCACCGGTCTTTTCGTCCGGCGACGTCAAACCGTGGAGATCACGCTGCGCCAGCGAGTGCAGGCGCGCCGCGACGGCGTCGAGGCGCTCGATCCAACTCACAGATGGCCGCGGCGCGCCTGATCGCGTTCGATCGCCTCGAACAGCGCCTTGAAGTTGCCTTCGCCGAAGCCGCGGGCGCCGCGCCGTTCGATGATCTCGAAGAACACCGTGGGGCGATCGGTCACGGTCTCGGTGAAGATCTGCAACAGGTACCCGTCCTGGTCGCGGTCGGCGAGGATGTTCAACCGTTGCAGCGCGTCCCACGGCAGGTCGACGCCGGCGAGTCGCTGCTTGGCTTCGTCGTAGTACGTGTCGGGCACGGTCATGAAGCGCACGCCCCGCGCACGCAGCGCCGCCACGGTCGCGACGATGTCGTTGGTGCGCAGCGCGATGTGCTGCACGCCCGGTCCGTCATAGGTCTCGATGTACTCCTGGATCTGGCTCTTCTTCAGCCCGTCGGCGGGCTCGTTGAGCGGCATCACGATCTTCGTGCCGTCCCACACCACCGTCGACATCAGCGCCGAATACTCGGTCGAGATCTGGTCGTCGGAGAAGTGCACGAGGGGGGAGAAGCCCATCACGTCGGCGTAGAAGAACACCCATTCGTCGAGCCGCCCCTTCTCGACGTTGCCGACGATGTGGTCGATCGCCTCGATGCCGACGTCGGGCAGCGACGACGGCGCCGGCGGCAGGTTCTCGTCGCTGTAGCCGGGCTCGAGATGGCCGGCGGCGTAGCGGGCGCGGTCGACGAAGGTGTGCACGGTCTCGCCGTAGGTGCCGATCTGCGCGAGCCGCAGCGTGCCGTGCGTCGCGTCCGATTCCTCCCACGGTTCGCGCACGACCCGCGCGCCACGCGCCACGGCGGCGTCGAACGCCGCGTGCACGTCGTCGACCAACCACGCCAGGTCGTGGACGCCGTCGCCGTGCGCGCGCACGTGCTGCGCGATCGGTGATTCGGCGTCGAGCGCGCCCGACACCACAAAGCGGACGTCGCCCTGCTCCAGCACGTAGCTCGCTTTGTCGGCGACGCCCGTCTCCGGCCCCGCGTACGAAGTGCAGCGGAAGCCGAACGCGCTCATCAAGAAGCCGCTCATGGCGCGGGCGTTGCCGACCCAGAACTCGACGCAGTCCCATCCGCGCAGGTGCGAAGCCGGCGTGGCGTCGACGGTCGCCGGCGAAGTCATGCCGACCTCGCGAGACGCGTGTACATCTCGTCGTCGTAGTGATCGAGGAACTCGCTCATCTCTGTCTCCAATTCGTCGATCGAGTCGGCGGCGAACAACACCGGTTGGTAGCGCGTGATGTCGTAGTCCTGCGCGCCCATCGTGGCGATGTCGAACGGCTTGATGTCGGCGTCGCGGAACGCGTCGAGCTCGCCGAAGCTCGACAGGATCCCGGCGCCGTACGCCTTGATGTCCTTGCCCTCGCGCACGACCCCGAACTCCACCGTGAACCAGAAGACGCGCGACAAGAACTCCATCGCCTGATCGCTGCGCACGCGCTTGATGGCCTCGCCGACCTTGCGATACAGCCCCGCGAAGCGCGGCGACGCCAATTGGTTGGCGTGTCCGATGACCTCGTGGATGACGTCGGGTTCGGGCGTGTAATAGGGCAGCGAGTGATGGCGGATGTACTGCGTCGACATGAACCACCCATCGCCGAGTGCCCCGTAGAAGTTCCAGGGCGACACGAGCCCCGGCACCGGCTCGTACTTGAACCCGGTGACGGGCGCCAGCAGGTCGGACACCTCCGTCAGCTGCGGGACGTGATCGGTCGGCAGTCGCAGCGCCTGCACGCCGCGCAAGTACTCCTCTGATGCCAATCGCTCATGGCGCTCGCGCAGCTCGCGTGAGCACAGCTGCCACAGCTCGTGGTCCTCGGGGGCGTACGGCGCCTCGGGGACGGGCTGGCCGCGCCGGTAATCCCGCGCCAGCTCCGACAGCGACGCCCGCCGTTGCCGGTACGCGGCATCCGTGAACCCTGGGTGGTCGGACGACAACTGCCCGCCGTAGGCGAGGATGTTGACTCCCTTGTCGACCAATTGCGTGGGCATCGTCTCAGGAGTATGCCCAAGATCGAGCGATTCATCTAGAGTCAGGGCGTGATCCGAGACAAATTGCGAGCTGTCGATGCAGTGGACCGCCGGATCGTGGACGTTCTGCGCGCCGACGGCCGGATTTCGGTCAGCGAGTTAGCGACGCGCGCCAACGTGTCGCGCGCCAACGCCTACCAGCGGCTGGCTCGCCTCACGGCCGACGGCGTGATCCGCCGCTTCACCGTCGACGTGGATCACCGCGCCCTCGGCGACAACATCACCGCGCTGATCCTCGTGGACATCGATCAGCACGCGTGGCGCGCTGTCGAGAACGAGGTGATGGCGCTTCCGGGAGTCGAGTACGTCGCCCTGACGACGGGGACCTTCGACGTGGTCATCCTCGTGCGCGCGCCCGACATGGACACGTTGCGCGACGTCGTGCTCGAGCGCCTGCAGTCGATGCCCGCCGTGCGCTCGACGCAGACCAGTTTCGTGCTCGAGGAGCGCGCCTAGGCGATCGTGACCTTCTTGGAGAGCAGCGCGGTCGCTCCCTTGTTGTCCTTGACGGTGAGCTTCACCGTGTAGGTGCCCTTCACCGAGTACTTGTGCGACGCGGTGCGGCCCGTCCCCGACGTGCCGTCACCCCACGCCCACTTGTACGACGCGATCGAACCATCCGGGTCGCGCGACGCCGACGCATCGACGTACAGCATGCGACTCGCAGCTGGGGTGGTCGTGAACGAGGCCACCGGTGGCTTGTTCGCCGCGGTCGTCGTGGTTGTCGGCTTGGCCGTCGTCGTGGTCGTCGGCTTCATCGTTGTCGTAGTGGTCGGCTTCATCGTCGTCGTGGTGGGCGCGACGGTCGTCGACGTGGTCGTCGTCGGCGGGGGCGGGGGCGTGAACACGCCGAGGTCTTCGTAGTGCGCGCCGAGCACTGCGTCAGCGACGTTCGTGTCGCCCTTCGCCAACCGGTTGAGGACGGTCGCGTGGATGCTGCGGAAGTCGAGCGTGGGCTTCAGAGCGTCGCTGATGCGGTTGGGGCGCGTCGGGCCACCCGGGTCGAGCGTCGGCGCCTGGCCGTACACACCCTTGTAGACGCCGCCGCCGATGAACATCGCCATGCCGGCCTGGCCGTGGTCGGTGCCGTTGTCCTTGTTCGCCGTTCCCTGGCGCCCGAACTCGGACGAGATCATGACGAAGACGTCGCTGGCGCGCGGGTGGCCGGCGAGGATGTTGAAGAAGTGCGTGAGCGCGTCGTTCAACGACGTGAACTTGTCGATCTGCAGTTGCTTTTGATTGGTGTGACTGTCGTAGCCGCCGTCGGTCATCGCGTAGCTCTGCGCGGGGATTCCCGCCTTGATGAGCAGCGCCGTTTGGATCATCGACTTCGTGATCGGCGAGAGGTGGCCGTAGCCGGTGCCGTCGCCGGTGAGCGTCGGGTCGTCGGCGCCGCTGACGCGGCCACTCACGTCGAAGGTCGTGCCCATCATGCGGGCGACGTCGGCGACTTTGCTGCTGCCTTGAATCGTCGCCATCTGCTTGGCGCCGTTGAGGAAGACGTTTTTGCTGAGCCAGCCGCTCTCGTAGGTGAACGAGGCGCACTCGTCGACTACGAACATCGGCGCGGTACTGCCCACGGCCTCCGGCATTACATCGGAGATCGAAACGCTGGCGAGCGCGTTCTGCGGACGAACCGCGTCCGCGTAGCGACCGAGCCAGCCGGTCTTGCCCAGCACGTCGGTACGCGCCGTGTCCCAGTACTTGATCGAGTCGAAATGGCTGAAGTTCTGGTCGGTGTTGCCGCCGCCGAGCGCGAAGCCCACGTCGCCGACGTTGTTCCAGCGGTCGGCGAGGAACGGCAGCTTGTTGTGGAGGCGGTACGTCGAGCCGTTCAGGGCGAGCGTTTCGGCGGTGGTCAGGGCGATCGCGCCGTGGCCGTAGTTCGTGTCGCGGTACCACCCGTCGTCGAAGGGAACCAGCGTGTTGAGGTAGTCGTTGCCGCCGTTCAGCGACACGTGCACGACGATGGGCGTACCGAGCGGAAGCGTGTCGCCTTCGCCGAGACCCCACGCCGACGACAGGCCGCCGCGCTGCACCAACTCGAGCCACATGGGCGCGGTCGCTCCGGCAGCACCGGCGACGCCGAGCTGCACCAGGAACCGGCGACGGGAGGGGTTGAAACTCATCGCGGTTCTCCTAAGCGACCTGAAACTCGGGGCTGTCGAACACCATCTGCATGACGCCACACGCCCGCGCGTACGACCACGGTTCCGCCGCGCCGTAGTCGTAAGCCTTCGCGTAGGCGTCGATGGCACCGCGCGTCTGCGGCGACACGTCGTGGAGGCCGGCCAGCTGCAGTGCCATGTCGGCTGCGGTCGCGCGCGTCGCTTCCGCGTACAGCTTGCGCACCGTCGGGTTCTGCTTCTCGGGCGGCGTGGCGTCGGCCGTGCCGTCCTTGTCGGGACCCTGGTCGTGCCACGTGTACCAGTAGTTCATGCGTGCCCACATGACGATCTGCGTCGGGTGCAACCAGAGGTCGCCCCAACCCGACACGTCGGGCGGCAGGACGGGGTTCTGACGCATCACCTGCGTCACCCAGAAGATCGACCAGTCGTCGATGTTCTGCACGCCGAGGACTTTCATCTGGCTGACGAACAGTTCGACCGGGCTCTTCACTCGGTTGTTGACCGTCGACTCCGCGAGGAACTCCGGTCGGTGCACGATGTGCGAGACGAGGCCAGCCATGTCGCCGGTGCTGCCCCACACTGCGGCCATCTCGTCCATGGCGGCGCTCGAGGGATCGAACCCCATGAACTCGCGGTAGATGCGCTTGGGCACGAAGTATTTGAAGCTGTCCTGCGACGCGATGGCGTTGACGACGTCGGCGAGCTTGGCGGCACCGCGTGCCGCGCCCAAGAACGTCTTGTTGCCGCTGTCCCAGTACGCCGGGTCGAACGAGACCGCGAGCGTGTTCCAGTCCATGCGGTATCCCGTCAGTGCGCGGGCGATCTCTTTGATGTCGGCTTCGGTGTAGTTGTCGGCGCCCGTCTTCGGGTGCGTCACGCCGAGGCTGAACAGCTCCATGATTTCGCGGGCGAGGTTCTCGTTGGCGTGCGGCGGCACGCTGAAGATGCCCGTCAGGTACTTCTGCATCGGGCCTGACGCCGCGACGTCGGCGAGCAGCGCCTGGTACGAGCCCGCGGTGCGCCAGTTGCGCAACCGCATGTGATGGTCCTTGTAGTCGGCGTACTGCACGGTGTCGTTGGCGCCCACGACGAGCAGGCCCGCCAGCATCCACGAGACGCGCTCTTGCATCTGGCCGGGGCTGTGCGCCCAGTTCGCGAACAGGCGGTTCATCCAGGCGATGGCGTCCTGCCACACACCCTGGTCCGCGGGCCACTGCCAGTCGTCGACGGTGGTCGTCGGCGCCGCCAGCAACTGGTCGACGACCGCGCTCGCACCACCTGCGTCCACGCCCGCTTGCACGTCGCCCGGCGCGGGACCAAACCCCAAGCGCCGGTAGACGTGCGCGACAAGAGCTTCAGAGCTAATGCTCACGCGACAAAACAGCCTTCCGGGTGTGACGCCCGCCCACGCCAGTCCCAACAGTGTGACAACACACCCGACTTATCGGCACCCACATATGGGGGAGTTAGTGTCGGAGCATCGCTGATCCTGCCAATTTCGCCGAAGAGGCCACTCCCTTCATGTCCGCCCTATATGGGGCGGCGCTGCGCATGACGCGCAATTCCGCCGATGCGGAGGATTTGGTGCAAGAGGCCTATTTGCGGGCATATCGCGGCTACGGCAATTTCCAGGAAGGCACCAACCTCAAGGCGTGGCTGTTCCGGATCCTGACGAACACGTTCATCAACACGTACCGCGCCAAGCAGCGCCGACCGGAGTCCGTCGACCTTGACGAAGGTGAGGATTTCTTCCTCTTCAACCGCGTCGGGGGCCTCGAGGCCGCCACGGCGAACCGCACGACCGAAGACACGGTCCTCGAGCGCATCACCGACGACGAGGTCAAGGCGGCGCTCGAGTCGCTGCCCGAGAACTTCCGCATTCCCGTGTTGCTCGCCGACGTCGAAGGCTTCTCCTACAAGGAGATCGCCGACATCATGGACGTGCCGATCGGTACCGTGATGAGCAGGCTCCATCGGGGAAGAAGGGCGCTGCAGAAGGCGTTATACGAATTCGGACTCGAACGGGGTCTCGTCGAGGAAGCGCACCGGTAGATAGGCAGATGGACACTCACGATCACCCGAACTGTGACGACGCCCGGCACACGCTGTACGAGTTCCTCGACGGTGAAGTGACCCCCGACGTCAAGCTCCAGATCAAGGACCACCTCGAGGAGTGCGCGCCCTGCTTCGAGAAGTTCGACTTCGAGGCAGAGCTGAAGCAAGTGATCGGCAAGAAGTGCCAGGAATCACTGCCCGCGGGCTTGACCGAAAAGATCCTCGCCGCGCTTCGTAACGACGGCGGCACGCAAGTAACTTCCTGAGCATGGTCCTTCTCGCTGCGAAGCAGTGGCACGCCTGGGTCGCCTTCCCGCTAATGGCCGCCGCGGTCGGCGCGACGATCGCCCTCGCTGGTGGGTATATCCGCAAGGTGATCCGGCCGAAGTATCCGAGGTAGGTAGCCGTGCCCGAGGCGGTCGCGTGGGGCCTCGCCGAACGCGTTGCCGTGCGCGTCGCCGGTACCGAGCCGCTGGCGCGGTCGTACCACTACAGCTCGCTCGGGCCTGACTTCGAAGAGTTGACGGCCGAAGCCGAAGAGCTCGTCTTCGAAGAGATCGGTTTCCGTTCGCTGCGCGGTCCGGCGCGCGCGCAGGTTGTGGACCGCGGCGATTGGGTGCGCGCCAACATCGGTTCCATGCGCCGCCTCCTGCGGCCGCTGACCGACCGGCTCTCGAGCGGCCTGCGCGGCCCGCTGGCGGTTCCGGCGTCCGCACTGTCTGCAGTCGAAGTCGGCACGATGCTCGGCTGGATGGCGACGCGCGTGCTCGGGCAGTACGACGCGCTGTTGTTCGACGAAGAAGACGCCGGCGACGTCGTCTACTACGTCGGCCCGAACGTGCTGGCGCTCGAGAAGCGGTTCGGGTTCCCGCCGCGCGAGCTCCGGCTCTGGCTGGCGCTGCACGAAGTCACCCACCGCGTGCAGTTCACCGGCGTGCCGTGGATGCACGACTACTTCCGCGGGCTCGTCGACGCGACCGTCAACGTCGCCGACATCGACCCGAAGCGGTTCCTCGACGCGCTGCGCCGTTCGGTGGAAGCGATGCGTGAAGGCCGCAACCCGCTCGACGAAGGCGGACTCGTCGCGTTGCTGGCCGGACCCGAGCAGTTCGAGACGCTGCAGAAGACGCAGGGCTTGATGAGCCTCCTCGAGGGCCACGGCGACGTGACGATGGATCGCGCCGGGCGCGCTCGCATCCCGAGCGCAGCGCGTTTTTCGGCCACGCTGCACGAGCGGCGCAACGCGCGGCAGCCCGCCGTCGCCAAGTTCGTCCAACAACTCGTCGGGCTCGACGCGAAAATGAAGCAGTACGAAGCCGGCGAGCGCTTCATCGAAGCGGTCGAGTCCGTCGGCGGCCCGACGCTGTTGGCACGCGTGTGGGAAGCCCCGGAGATGTTGCCGACGTTGTCGGAAATCCGCGACCCGGCGACGTGGATCCGCCGCGTTTCCGACATCGCACCTGACCTCGCCCACGTGTGAGCCGGCCGAAGTGACGCTGCTCGCCCGCTGCCGGTTCCCGGTCGCGGGCAGCGAGGTCACGCTCGCCGTGTCGGGCGGCGCCGATTCCCTCGCCTTGACCGTGTTGGCCGCACGCGCCGAACTGCGCGCAACGGCGGTGCACGTCGACCATTGCTTGCGTGACGGGTCTGCCGAAGAAGCCGACGTCGTGCGCGACGCCGCCGCGCGGTACGGCTTCGGTTTCCGAGCCGAGAGCGTCGACGTCGGGGACGGGCCCAATCTCGAAGCGCGGGCGCGCGCGGCGCGCCGCGCGGTGCTGCCGCCCGACGCGCTCACCGGACACACGGCCGACGATCAAGCCGAGACGGTGCTGCTCAACCTGATGCGCGGCAGCGGGCTCGACGGCGTGCGCGGGATCGGCTCGCCGGCGCGGCGCCCGCTGTTGGCGCTGCGGCGACACGAGACGCGCGCGTTGTGCCGCGACGAAGGGCTGGCTCCGGTCGACGACGCGTCGAACGCCGACCCCGCGTTCACCCGCAACCGCGTGCGCCACGAGCTGCTCCCACTGCTCGGCGACATCGGCCGGCGCGATCCTGTCCCGCTGCTGTGCCGCCTCGCCGAGCACGCCAGCGACGAAGTGGCGTTGCTCGACGCGCTGGCGGCAGCCGTCGACGTCACCTCGGCGCACGCGTTGCGCGACGCCGCGCCAGCGGTGGCCCGCCGCGCCATCCGCGCGTGGTTGCGTCCGCACCTCGAGGGTTATCCGCCTGACGCCGCGGCGGTCGACCGGGTCCTGGCGGTGGCGCGGGGTGAGGCAACGGGCACCGATGTCGTCGCGGGCGTGTCGGTGCGTCGCACGAATGGTCGCCTGCGCGTCACGCGCGGCTAACTTTCGCGATCCGTGGGCGTGGACCGGATTGTCGTCTCCGAGGAGCAGCTGCAGAACCGCATCCGCGAGCTCGGCAAGGAGATCGTCGCTGACTACGAAGGCCGCCCGCCGCTGCTGGTCGGAGTCCTCAAAGGCGCATTCGTGTTCATGGCCGACCTGGCGCGCTGCATCGACTTGCCGGTCGAGTTCGACTTCATGGCGGTCGCCTCCTACGGCGCGGCGACGAAGTCGAGCGGCGTCGTCCGCATCGTGAAGGACCTCGACGCCGATCTCACGAACCGCCACGTACTGGTCGTCGAGGACATCGTCGACAGCGGGCTCACGCTTGCGTTTCTGCGCCGCAACTTGCTGGCGCGCAACCCGGCGTCACTCGAGGTGTGCGCGTTGCTGGTCAAGGAGGGCCTCCAGCGCGAGGACCTCAACCTCAAATACGTGGGCTTTCGCATCCCCCCGGATTTCGTGATCGGCTACGGCCTCGACGCCGACGAGAAGTACCGCAACCTGCCGTATATCGGGGTGCGCGAGGGCTAGTACCCTCTAGCGCGTTATGAAGCGAGTTTTGCGCGGCGCCGGGGTCTACATCGTCCTGGCATTGATCGCCCTTCTGGTCCTGACGACGCTGTTCCACACGGGCTCGTCGCGAAAGAAGCTCAGCCTGACCACGTTCGAGGCCGACGTCGCCGCGCAACAGGTCAAGTCTGCGGAAGTGATCGACGGGTCCGGCAAGGTGCAAGGCGTTCTCAAGGGCGGCCAGAAGTTCGAGGTGCGGTTCCCCCAGGAATACGGCGACGAGCTGACGCAGAAGCTGCTCGACGCCAACGTGAACCTCGACACGAAGGCGACGAAGAGCAACACGCTGCTCAATTTCGTCGTCGGCCTCTTGCCGTTCGCGCTCATCATCGGCCTGTTCCTGTTCCTCATGAACTCGATGCAGGGCGGCGGCAACCGCGTCATGCAGTTCGGCAAGGCCAAGGCGAAGATGGCGTCGAAGGATTCGCCGAAGGTGACCTTCGCCGACGTGGCGGGCGCCGACGAAGCAGTGGCGGAACTCCAGGAGATCAAGGAGTTCCTCGAGTCGCCGTCCAAGTTCCAGGCGATGGGCGCCAAGATCCCGAAGGGCGTGCTGCTGTTCGGTCCTCCCGGCACCGGCAAGACGCTCCTGGCGCGCGCCGTTGCCGGTGAAGCCGGCGTGCCGTTCTTCTCGATCAGCGGGTCCGACTTCGTCGAGATGTTCGTCGGCGTTGGCGCGTCACGCGTGCGCGACTTGTTCGAACAAGCGAAGCAGTCGGCGCCGGCGATCGTGTTCGTCGACGAGATCGACGCCGTCGGGCGTCACCGCGGTGCCGGCCTCGGCGGCGGCCACGACGAGCGCGAGCAGACGTTGAACCAGTTGCTCGTCGAGATGGACGGCTTCGAGTCCAAGACCGGCGTCATCCTCATCGCCGCCACCAACCGCCCCGACATTCTCGACCCGGCGCTGTTGCGGCCCGGTCGCTTCGATCGCCAGATCGTCGTCGACCAGCCCGACCTCATCGGGCGCGAGGCGATCCTGCAAGTCCACGCGCAAGACAAGCCGCTCGCGCAAAACGTCGACCTCACCGTCCTGGCGCGCCGGACGCCGGGCTTCACCGGTGCGGACCTCGCCAACCTGATGAACGAGGCGGCGCTGCTCGCGGCCCGACACGGCAGCAAGCGCATCAGCATGACGGAGCTCGAAGAAGCGATCGACCGCGTCATCGGTGGGCCGGAGCGGCGCACGCGTGTGATGAGCGACGCCGAGAAGCTCGTCATCGCCTACCACGAGGGCGGCCACACCCTCGTCGGCCACGTGCTCGAACACGCCGATCCCGTGCACAAGGTTTCGATCGTCGCTCGCGGCCGGTCGCTCGGCTGGACCCTGTCGTTGCCGACCGAAGACCGCTACATCACGACGCGTTCGCAGCTGAAGCACCGCCTCGCCACGCTGATGGGCGGGCGCACCGCCGAAGAGCTGATCTTCAGCGAGCCGTCCACTGGCGCGCAGAACGACATCGAGGTCGCGTCGGGGATTGCGCGTTCGATGGTGACGGAGTGGGGCATGAGCGACGTCCTCGGACCGCAACAGCTCGGCCAGCATCAGGGCGAGGTCTTCCTCGGCCGCGACATCGGCCACACGCCCAACTACTCGGACGAAGTGGCGGCCCGCATCGATGCGGAGATTCGTTCGCTGATCGACTCGGCGCACGACGAAGCGCGCGACATCCTCACGACGCATCGAGACATGCTCGACGAGCTCGCGCAGGCGCTGATCGAAAAGGAGACGCTCGAGGGCGAAGACCTCGCGGCGATCCTGGGCAAGGTCGGCACGTGGAAGCCGCGCACGCAGACCGCGAAGAAGCGTTCGGGTCCGAAGCCGGGCTCGCCCGCTGCGGTTCCCGTGGGCGGCGCGCGCCGTCGTCCCGCCACGGCGCCCGTGCCGGGTGCCGTGCGTCGGCCGAGGCCGGCAACCGCGTAGTCACTCACTAGGTTCTCGCTATGGCCGTCGATCGGGAGCGCGCGGAAGCCGCGGTGCGCGAGTTGTTGCTCGCGATCGGGGAAAACCCTGACCGCGACGGGCTGCGCGACACGCCGGCGCGCGTCGCCCGCATGTTCGACGAAGTCGCCGGCGGCATGGACCTCGATCCGTCGACCCATCTCCAGGTGACCTTCGAGGCCAACCACGACGAGATGGTGATGGTCAAGGACATCCCGATCTATTCGCTGTGCGAGCACCACATGGTTCCGTGGTTCGGCGCGGCGCACGTCGCCTACATTCCGGGCGACGAGGGGCGCATCACCGGGCTGTCGAAATTGGCGCGGCTGTGCGACGGATACGCGCAACGGCTCCAGGTGCAGGAGCGATTCACGACGCAGGTGGCCGATGCGATCAACAAGACGCTGCTGCCGAAGGGCGTGATGGTCGTCGTCGAAGCCGAACACTTGTGCATGTCGATGCGCGGCGTGCGCAAGCCGGGCACGACGACGGTGACGTCCGCCGTGCACGGCCTCTTCCGCGAAGACGAGCGCACGCGGTCTGAGGCGATGACCATCTTGTTCGGTCGTCGTTGATTCGTCGCCCATTGATCATGGGCGTGCTCAACGTGACGCCCGACTCGTTCTCTGACGGCGGACGCTTTCTCGACGTCGACGCCGCGGTGGCGCACGGGATCGAGATGATGGACGAGGGCGCCGACATGATCGACGTCGGCGGCGCGTCGACGCGCCCCGGCTCAGAGCAGCCGAGCGAGGACGAAGAGTTGGCGCGGGTCGTGCCCGTCGTCGAACGATTGGCCAGCCTCGGTCGGGCGCGTGTGTCGGTCGACACGATGACCTGGAACGTCGCGCAAGCGGCCGTCGAGGCGGGCGCGACGTTGGTCAACGACGTGAGTGCGTCGCTGTGGCCGATCGCCGCCGCGACGGGCGCGGGGTGGGCGGCGATGCACATGAAGGGCACGCCGGTGACGATGCAAGCCGATCCCCACTACGACGACGTCGTCAGCGAGGTCCTCGACTTTCTGCTCGAACGCGCCGAAACAGCCAAAGGCGGGGGCGTGAGCGAAGTCTGGATCGACCCGGGGTTCGGGTTCGGCAAGTCCGTCGCCCACAACCTGGAGCTGCTCAGCCGTTTGGGCGAATTTTGTGCGGGTCCTTATCCGGTTTTGGTCGGATTGAGCCGAAAATCGCTGCTTGGAGCCCTCACGCCGAATCCCGACGGGTCGACCCCGCCCCCGTCCGACCGCCTCGAGGCGTCGATCGCCGCGGCGGTATGGGCCGTGACAAAAGGCGTTGGAATGGTCCGAGTCCACGACGTTGCCGCTACCGTGGCCGCCGTGCGCATCGTGTGCGACGAAGTTGGGGAGTAGGTCGTGAAGGGCAAGTGGGCCGCCGGGATTCAACCGCGGAACTTCATCTGGGTGCTGAAGGACCGCCTCGCCATCAGCGAGCGGCCGGGCGGCTACGGCCGCAGTCACCGCAAGGTCAGGCGGCAGGAAGAGCTGATCTGGCTGCGTGAGAACGGGTTCAGCCGGGTCGTGTCGATCCTGGGGTCGCCGCACAACATGACGGCCTACGAGGAGTTCGGCATTCCTGCCACGCACCTGCCGTTCGGTCCCCACGACGACCCGCGCGACGCGCTGCCGCCGATCTACGAACACCTGCGTGCGTGGCTGGGCGCAGGGGAGCGCTTGCTGTTGCACGGCGAGGAAGTGGGCGACCGACTGCTCGGCGTCGTCGCCGGTTACCTGTTGTGGAACGGGAACCTCGACAACGGCCCACAGACCGTCACCGTGATCGAGCACCTCGCGCATCGCGAGCTCACCGCGACCGGTCGGGAGATCGTCAGCGCCGTGCTCGACGTCGTGACGCACGGCCCCGCCTAATGCTCGAGATCCGCGGCGTGCGGGTCATGGGCACGCACGGTGTCCTCGAAAACGAGAAGCTGCACGCGCAGCCCTTCGAGTTCGACCTCGACGTCGCGTTCGACATGTCGACGGCCGGCGTGAGCGATGCCCTCGAGGACACGATCGACTACGCGGCGTTGATCGACGCGGCCGCGGCTGTCGTCACCGGTCCATGGTGCGCGCTGCTCGAACGCCTGGCGACGCTCATGGCCACCGCGGTGTTGCGCGTCGACAAGCGAATCCGCTCAGTCGAAGTCGCGATCCGCAAACTCGAACCTCCCGTTCCGTACGACATCGCCTCGGCGGGAGTGCGTCTCAGCGTTTCGCGATGAGGGCGTACCTCGCGCTGGGTTCGAACATGGGCGACCGGGAGCAGTACCTGCGCGACGCCATCAGGGCACTGCACCCGCTGGGGATCGACGCGTCGTCGGTTTGGGAAACGGACCCCGTCGGTGGCCCGGAAGGTCAGGGCGCGTTCTTGAACATGGTCGTCGCGCTCGACACTGACAAGTCGCCGCGTGAGCTGTTGAACCTGGCGCACTCGTTGGAGGACGCGGCGGGTCGCGTGCGCACCGAACACTGGGGTCCCCGCACACTCGATGTCGACGTCGTCATGGTCGGCGACCTCGTCGTCGACGAGCCCGACCTCGTGGTGCCGCACCCGCTGTGGCGCGAGCGCGCGTTCGTCGTCGAGCCGCTACGTGAAGTGGCAGACCTGGCGTTGCTGCCGACGTTGCCCGACGACCTCGACACGTCCGGCATCAGGCGCGTGCGCGGCCTGTGGGGCGAGTGGGACTTGTCGCTGCGGCCTGCGGATGCCGTTGGGTGGATGGACGGGTGGCGCGGTCCGTGGGCTGTCGCCGGCGGGTGGGCGATCGAGTTGTTCGTGGGCCGTCCTGTGCGCGAGCACCACGACATGGACGTCGCGGTCGCACGCGCCGACGCCGACCGTCTGCACGAACAACTCGCGGGCTGGGAGTTGTACTTCCCGTCGCCCACGGCGTTCGTGCGGTGGCCCGGGGGGTCGCCGCTGCCCGACGACGAGCACCAACTCTGGTGCAAACGCGACGGCGTCTGGACCCACGAGATCCTGTTCGAGGACATCCGCGACGGCGTCCTCCACTACCGCCGCGACCCCTCGATCACCATCCCCGTCGACGAAGCCTTCCTCCGCACCGGCGACGGCATCCCCTACATCGCGGCCCACCTGCAGCTGCTCTACAAGGCGAAGGCGCGCACCCAACGCGACCAGATCGACGTCGCCGCGGCCGCACCGCTGATGTCGCCCACCCAGCGCGAGTTTCTGGCCGCCTACCTCCGCCGCCGCGACCCGTCGCACCCCTGGCTCGCCCTCCTCGACTGAGGCGCGGGCGTCCCGAGGGCGGCAGAGCCTCCCGGGAGACGCCCACACATAAGGCGTGTGCGTACGTAACCGGGCTAGGCCCGATTAAGTACGCACACGGCCGGCGGGGAGGGGTCGACGGGCGGGGCGGCGAACAGCTCTGGTACCGTTTCGACAGAGCGAACGGCACCCGTCCTGGGGCCGGAACGTGACCTAATGAACAACCCTTCCTTTCGTGTGATCGGCGCTGGCCGGGCGGGCAGTTCCATGGAACGCGCCCTGACCAAGGCGGGCTGGACGGCGGCGCCGTCGCTCGGGCGCATCGACGAACTGGCGGCGGCCGCGCACGGCGTAGACGTCGTGATCATCGCCACGCCTGACGCCGTCATCGCCACGGTGGCAGCGTCGATCGAGCCGGTCTCCACGACGGCGGTCGTCCACCTCAGCGGCTCGCTCGGGCCTGACGTCTTGGCGCCGCACGCGCGCCGCGCCGTGGTGCACCCGGTGATGGGATTGCCGAACGAACGCATCGGTGCCGCCCGCCTTCTCGAGAACGGCTGGTTCGCGCTCACCGAGGGCTGCGACCCCGTCGGACAGCAGATCGTCGACGCCCTCGGCGGACGGGCGATCACGCTGCGCGACGATCCGGACACGCGGGCGCTGCATCACGCGGCTTGCTGCGTCGCCGGCAACCACGTCGTGACGATTCTCGGCCAAGTCGAGCGGCTGGCGAACGCGGCCGGCGTGTCGCCCGCCGCCTATTTCGAACTCGTCCGCGCGGTTGTCGACAACGTCGAGCAGATCGGCGCCGCCGACGCGCTGACGGGTCCCGTCGCCCGCGGCGATTTCGGCACCGTCGAGCGGCACCGTGAAGCCATCGCGGCCCACGCACCCGCCGAGCTGGCGCTGTACGACGTGCTGGTTCCCGCAACGGAGGACTTGTCG
>JBEEFV010000068.1:0-3747 GCA_041166405.1 Actinomycetota bacterium
TCGTCGGCGGCCATCTCATCACGCACCTCGCGGAGAGCGGCGACGAGATCGCGCTCCTCGACTCGAGTGGAACCGACCGCGTCGACATCACCTCGGCGAGTGCAGTACGCAAACGCATCCGCGCCGAGCGGCCCGATGCCATCTACCACCTCGCCGCGCTCAGCCACATCGGCAGTTCATGGGGGGCACCGAACAAGGTTTTTCGCGTCAACGCGGAAGGAACGCTCAATGTGCTGCGCGCGGCGAGCAATGCGAACGTCGACCGCGTGCTGGTGGTGGGCAGTGCCGATCAGTACGGCCGGGTTGCGCCGGAACAGCTTCCGATCACCGAAGATGCGCCGTTGCAACCAATGACGCCCTACGGTGCCAGCAAGGTTGCCGCGGAATTCGTTGCGCTGCAGGCGTTCCTCGGCACCGGCCTTCCCGTCGTACGGGTTCGCGCGTTCAACCACACCGGGCCGGGGCAGGCCGACCGATTCGTGGTGTCGTCGATCGCGCGCCACATCGCCCAAGCCGAACGAGACGATGAAGGCGAACTCCGGCTTGGCAGCCTTGATCCCATACGCGACTTCACCGACGTACGCGACGTCGTGCGCGCCTACCGGCTCCTCATCGAGCGCGGGGTGGCGGGTGAGGTCTACAACGTGTGCAGCGGCGTGGGCCACTCCATCGCCGATGTTGCCGACCGCATGCTCGCCCTCTCCGAGCGTTCGATGAAGCTGGTCGTCGATCCGTCGCTCGTGCGGCCGGTGGAAGTGCCCGCGCTCGTCGGCAACAACTCGCGACTGCGCGCCGCGACGGGATGGTCACCGATCTTCGCCTTCGACGACACACTGCGCGCCCTCCTCGACGACTGGCGGGCGCGTCTCGTCAACGAGGCTTCGCCATGACCGTCATCGTCAACGGCCGTCCCCTTGACGTTCCCGATTCCCTGACGATCAACGCGTTGCTCGCGCAGCTTGATTTGACCCAACGGGTCGCGGCGGTCGAGCACAACGGAGCCGCATTGGCGGCCAGTGAACGCGACGCGGTGGTATTGCGCGACGGCGATCGCATCGAACTCGTCCGCGCCACTGCCGGCGGATGAATCGGCGCCGGGTACGCCTCCAACGGGCACAGCTTTACCTGTGCCTCGCCGACCGTCCCGACCTCGGTGAATTCGTTGAGGCGACGTGCGCGGCCGGTGTCGACATTGTTCAGTTGCGCGACAAGGAGCTCGACGCGCGACCGCTCTTGGCGCGCGCGGCCATCGCACGCGACGCCGCGCACGCGCATGGCGCATTATTCGTGCTCAACGACCGCCCCGACCTGGCGCTCGAGTGCGGCGCCGACGGCGTGCACGTGGGTCAAGATGACGCGCCGGCGTCGTTGTGCCGCCGGCTCCTCGGCGACGATCGCCTCGTCGGGCTATCGACACACGCACCCGACGAGTTGCGCGCGGCGATCAGCGAGCCGATCGATTATGTGAGTGTGGGACCCATTGTCGCCACTCCGACCAAGCCGGGTCGCGCCGGCACCGGTTTGGACTATGTGCGCTTCGCGACCGCGCAGTGCGGCGCGCTCCCCTTCTTCGTCACCGGCGGCATCGCACCAGCCACCCTCGCCGACGTTGCCGGCGCGGGAGCGACCCGCTTCGTCGTGGTGCGCGCCCTCACCGAAGCACCGACCCCCGATGCAGCCGCGGCCGTCGTCCACCAGTTGCGCGCCGTACTGCCGCCCCTCCCAACCCCCGCGCCGACGTAGCGTCCCAGCGCGTGATTGGCTCGCGATCGCGTTCTCAGAAACCAGCGGCGCGGGGGAAGGTCTGCGTGCGATGACCTAGTGACCTGACTGGCCGACAGGACCCTAACCCTGGCGTTCGAGCCAGCCGAGGAGCAGTGCGACCGTGCGAGGGTCGTGACGCAAGCGATGGCCGGCGCCTTCGAGCACGCGCAGCTCTACCGAGTCGAGCGCTTCACCCACAAAGCCGAGCGCTTCGCTGACCGGAACAATTTCGTCGCTGCGACCGTGGATCACGAGCAGCGGGCGCGGCGGGATCTTCGCCGCGCAGGCCAACGGGTCGAGATCGGAAAAGGCGCGCGTCCACGCGGCGATGTCGGGCGGGAAGCCGGCTGTGCGCACGACGCCGATCTGGCGGGCGTGGGCGAGCAACCGCGATGCGTTGACTTCCCAGTCGTGGAAACTGCCCGGCGCGCCCAGCGTTGCGACACCGCGGATGCGGTCGTCTTCCGCGGCGAGGCACACCGCGAGTGCGCCGCCGCTGTGCGATCCGCACAACCAGACGCCGTTGACCGACGCGCGCTCCTCGAGCGTGTCGACCGCGGCCCGCACGTCGGCGAGCCAGCCGTCGAGCGAGAAGTCGCCCTCCGACATGCCGGTGCCGCGCAGGTTGAACGCCATGACGGCCCAACCGACATCGCGGGCCAGCCGGTCAGCGAGCTCGGGATATGTCGACGCCGACGTCGCCGCGCCTCGCGGTCCTTGCGGGAATCCGTGAATGAGCACCAAGCCCGGCACGCGAGCCACACCCGGCGGCCGCGCCAGATGGCACGCCAGTCGCAATCCGTCCGAGTCGAACCACTCATGCATGGTGATCCTCCTCGTCGTGCCACCGTGTCACGGACGCACCCTATTCGCGACCTTGGTCAGAAACTCGGTGTAGCGGTCGATGATGGCGGGCCAGGCGTAGTTCGCCTCGACGTAGGCCCGTCCCCGGCGTCCCATTTCGAGGCGCAGGCCTTCGTCGCCCAGCAGCTTGTCGGCCGCCAGCGCAAACGTCGTGTCGTCGCGGAACGACAGGCCTGCCTTCGACCGTTCGACGTGTTCTCGTAGTGGCGCGCAGTCTTCGTTCACGAGCGCGGGAAGGCCCATCGCCCACGCCTCCATCAACGACAGCGAAAACGCTTCGAAGTACGACGGCTGCACCAACGCACGCGCGTCGCGGAGCAGCGCGAACTTCGTCGCGTCAGGGACCGCGCCGGTGACAACGATGTCGGGATGCGGCGGCGGCGCGCGTTCGACGCGGCCGGCCAAGACGAGCTTGAGCGGTCCGGGCCGCAGCGCTTTGTACTCGGCGAAACGTTCGGCGAGCATCGTGGTGCCCTTGCCGTCTTCCACGCGGCCGACACACAACAGGAAGGGACTGCCGTCGAGGCCAGCGATCACGGGCAGGTCATCTGACACGTCGTGGTCGACCTCGACGCCGAGACCGAGCACGACATGGTGTTGGCGCCGGCGCGGCACGAGGAAGAGCTGCCGGCACAAGCGTTCTTCGGCTTCGGTTTGGAACACAAGACCTTGCACGTCGTTGAAAATCGGTCGGAACAACGGCAGGCGCAGCGCGGGTTCGTCATGCGCGGCCGGATGCATCACGGCTCTTCGCGACGCCGCTCGCACACCCATCACGGTCGGGTAATAGAGGTAGGGGTAGAAGATGAGAAGGTCGGCGTCTGACGCGACTGCCGCGTCGATCACGTCGGGGCACACCGGGCCTTGCAACATGAGGAAGCGCTCCGCGTCGGCGGGCGACGCCGCCTCGGGCGCGGCGAGGAGCTTCGACGCGAAGTCGTGAAAGTCGGGTGACCGTCCCTCGACCGACTCGAAGCGGTGCACGCGGACGCCGCCAATGTCGACCTCGCCCGGCGGATACGAGTTGGCCCACGTCGTTGCATCCAGCGCGCACGTCGTGAACACCTCGACGCGCCACCCCGCCATGGCAACGAGACGCTCGGCCAGCATCCGGCACGC
>JBEEFV010000069.1:0-4921 GCA_041166405.1 Actinomycetota bacterium
CGATGAGCGCCTCGCGCACGGCGCGATCGCCGTCGCCGATCTGCACAGCCACCGAAGCGGCCATCAATCGCGCCACGCCCGTCTTGTCAGGCAAGTTCTCCAGCAGCATGGTGCCCGCGTCGAGCAATGCCTTCGCTTCTGTGACGTTGCCCGAGAACACGAGGCCGCGGATGAGTGGCATGTGTGCCTGCATCCCGAAACGCATGTCGCCGAGTTCGGCGAAACCGCGCACCGCATCGCGCGCCAGTTCGACCGCTTCCGCTGGCCGCCCGCGCCACAAACGGATGTTCGCGAGCAGCATGTGCATCATCGCCAGAGCCCAGCGTTCGTTGGTCTGCGCCGCTTCGTCGATGATCTGTTCGGCGAGACGTTCGGCCTCGTCGAGTTCGCCCTGCCAGAACCGAACCCAACCCAGCAGTCCCAGGGCCCAGCCCGCCCCGCCCCAGTCGCCGATCTCGGCGAACGCCGACATCGCCTTGTGCAGTCGTTGCTCGGCGAGCGCCATGTCGCCCCGTTCGAACGCGACCCACGCGAGGTTCTGCAACGCCCACGCCTCACCCCGCCGGTCGCCGGTCTCGCGAAACGCCGGGAGCGCCTCCGACACCGCAGCTTCAGCTACGTCGAGGTTGCCCAGGAAGATGTTGGTCTGGCCGTACTGCCGGCTTGCGTCGGCCATGCCCGCGCGGTCGCCCAGCTGTTCCCACAACTGCACGGCGCGTTCGAGGGTGGCCGACGACGCCTCGAGCGCTCCGTCGCGTTGTTCCACTTCACCCAGCACGGTCAAGGCGCGCGCGTATACGACGCGATCGCCGGCCGCGTTCGCCTCTGCGAGCACGATGTCGAGCGAGTCGCGCGCGGCCGAGCAGTCGTGCATGGCGGCGCGGGCCCGAGCGCGCGCAAGCAAGAACCGCCAGCGGGTGTGCTGATCGCCGCTGGGCGCGACGCGCAACGCTTGGTCGGCGAGGCGGGCGCCCGCCTGCCAGTTCTCGCGTCCCTCTTCTCGTCGCAGCGCCCGATCGAGCGACTCGAGCGCGATGGAAACTATCTCCGCGGGCACACCGTCGACGGGCCCTAGCTCGGTTGCCAGTTCGGCGGCCGAGCCGTAGTGGTGCGCGACCTGCTGCAACAGCTCGTCGTCACCTTCCGGAACGCGCTGGTCGAGCCACGCGCCCAACGCGGCGTGCCGACGCGCCCGTTCCGCCTTCGTCAGCGTGCCGTACGCGACCTCGCGCACGAGGTCACTCTTGAAGCTCACCTCGCCGTCGTCGATGACGAGCATCTCCTTGCGGACCAACTTGTCGACGTCGGCTTTGACCTCGACAACACCGCGCGACGACGCGAGTGCACACACCGCTTCCAGATCGCCGTGACGCCCGAGCACCGCCGCGTCTTCGAGGATGGCTCGCTCGGTCGGGTTCAGCGTGTCGAGCCGAGCCGCCACGATCCCGCGCAACGTCGCTGGGAGGTCGCGCACGTTGGCGCCCGACAACGATCGTTGCAACAAGCCCTCTTCCGAAAGCAGCGCGACGAGTTCTTCCAAGAAGAACGGGTTGCCACCCGACCGTTCGAGCAAGGTCGAACGCATCTCGGGCGACGGTTCACTGCCCAGCAGCAAGGTGAGCAACCGTTCGGCTGCGGCGGCATCGAGCGGGTCGAGGTTGAACACGACGATGTTGTGGCGACCAGGCTTCGGCCCCCACCGATCCGAAAGCTCAGGGCGCGCCGTCGCCACGAAGACGAACGGCAAGCTGCGCAACCGATCGAGCAAGCGCGGCACGAGTTCGAGGACGCGCTCGTCGGCCCAGTGCAGTTCCGAGACGACGAGCACGAGAGGCTTTTGTCGTGCCAGCCCTTCGAGGAAGACGAGGAGTGAGCGCGAGATCTCGGGTCCGACCCGGCTCGGGTCGATCCCGGCCAGCGCGTCCTCGTGGCCCAACGTGAACAAGATGCCGTCGCTGACGCGCGTCAGTTCGCCGTCGCCTTCTGGCAGATGAAGCGCAGCGGCGACCGCGTCGCGTACCTTGCGCTCGATCTCTTCGGAACTTTCGTTGGCGTCGATGCCGCACGCGTCGCGCATCGCTTCGGCGACCGGCCACCATACGTTCGCCTCGCCGTACGGCACGCACCGGCCCTCGAGCACCATCGCGCCGAACTCGATCGCGGAAATGCCCGCGACCTCTTCAGCCAGCCGGCTCTTACCGACGCCCGCTTCGCCGACGAGCAACAAGAGCTGCGGGCGCTTGCGTTCCGCGGCCATGACGAGGCTGTGTCGCAGCATCGCCAGTTCGGAGTCGCGTCCGATGTGGGGGGTGCGTTCGCGTTTGGGCCGGTGCCCGGGCGGCGCGATCGCTTCGAGCGCTACCCACGCTTCCACGTGCTGATCGCGGCCCTTCACGGGCAACAACCCGGCGGGCTCGTAACGCAGCACGTTGCGCGTGGCGGCGTACGTCTCGGCGCCCACCATCACTTGTCCCGGTTTGGCGATCGTCTGCAAACGGCTCGCGATGTTCACGACATCACCCATCGCCGTGTAATCGCCGCCGGCGCGCAGCGCGCCGACCAAGACTTCGCCGGTGTTGACGCCGATGCGCAACTGCACGTCGAGACCTACCGTGGCCGCGTACTCCGCGATCGTCCGCTGCATCTGCATTGCGGCCCGCACGGCGCGCTCGGCGTCGTCTTCGTGGGCGACCGGAGCGCCGAACAGCGCGACGATCGCGTCGCCGACGATCTTGTCGACGAGCCCGCCGAAGCTGGTGATGTCGGCGACGAGTCGCTCGAAGGCTCGTTCGACGATGTTCTTGACCGATTCGGGATCGCGGCGTTCCGACAGCGTGGTGAAGTTGACCAGGTCGCCGAATACGACGGTCGCGATGCGGCGCTCGTCGGTCCGCACCTCGAGGGGCTGCCCGCACGAGGAGCAGAACCGGGAGCCGGTTACCGCGTCCGCGCCACACGTGGGACATGTCATTGCACCCAAGGATAGAGAAGCCACCACGCCGAAGTCCCAAGCAAAGAAACTTTGTGGCTTGGGTCACAGGCCGGCACCCTTCCCGGCCGGGTGCCGGTGTACCGTCGGCGACCATGAAGCGCGCACTTATTACGGGCATCACCGGCCAGGACGGGCGGCACCTCTCCGAGTTGCTGGTCGACAAGGGCTACGAGGTCTTCGGGATGATCCGAGGCCAGAACAACCCGAAGTCACGCATGATCCGCGACGAACATCCGACCATCGAGCTCGTCGACGGCGACCTGCAAGATCTCTCGTCGCTCATCGCGGCGGTGGAGCAGGTCCAGCCCGACGAGGTCTACAACCTCGCGGCGATCAGCTTCGTGCCGCTGTCGTTCAAGCAGGCCGACCTCACCGGCAACATCACCGGTCTCGGCGTGTTACGCATGCTCGAGGCGATCCGCTTGATCGGGGGCGCCGATCGCAACCCGATCCGCTTCTACCAGGCGTCGTCGTCGGAGATGTTCGGCAAGGTGCGCGAAGTTCCGCAGACGGAACGCACCCCGTTTCACCCCCGTTCGCCTTATGGCGTCGCCAAGGTGTTCGGCCACTACACGACCCTCAACCACCGTGAGGCCTACGGGTTGCACGCCTCGTCGGGGATCCTGTTCAACCACGAAGGACCCAAGCGCGGCCTCGAGTTCGTGACCCGCAAGATCACCAATGGCGTCGCCCGCGTGAAGCTCGGGTTGCAGGAATCCATCACGCTCGGGAATCTGGAGGCGTCGCGCGATTGGGGCTACGCCGGCGACTACGTCGAGGCGATGTGGATGATGCTCCAGCAGGACGAGCCCGACGACTACGTGGTCGCCACCGGCGAGACCCACACGGTCCGCGACTTCGTCACCGCCGCCTTCGCCGCCGCCGAGATCGACGACTGGGAGCGCTACGTCGTCACCGACGCGCGCTTCGAACGGCCCGCCGAGGTCGACCTGCTCGTCGGCGACGCGACCAAGGCGCAGCAGCGTCTCGGATGGAAACCGCGCGTGTCGTTCACCGAACTCGTGCGGATGATGTACGAACACGACCTCGCCGTGGAGCGTCAGCGCGCCGAACCGCGCTAGCCCGCTACGGAACCAACACTGCGTGGAGCGGCGGTTCGCTCCGTTCTCCCGCCATCGTCTCGAGCAATGCGGTCACGGAATCGGCGTCGGAGATCGACGCGGTGCGCCGGGACAGAGCGGCAAAGGGTGCGGGATCCGTGGCAAGCAGGGCGAGCGCGTCTCGATACGCCGCGCCGTCAACACCGAGCGCGCCAAGCACTCTGAGTTCCTTGTAGACAAGTAAATCGGTTGAGAATCCAAGGGTTTCTTGGCCTCGCGTACCGGCTACGACGATCGTGCCGGCCGGACGGGCCAACTTGACCGCTTGCGCCCAAGCCGCGGGAGCCTTGGCCGTGACGTCGACCACGACGTCGGCGTGACCACCCGTGGCGGCGCGCAGGGCGGCTACGGGGTCGGTCGTCGTCACGTCGACCGTGAGGTCAGCGCCGAATTGTTCCGCCGCCGCGAGGCGCGGTGCATCCCTGCTGCCGGCACCGGTCACCATGACGAACCGCGCGCCGGCGCGTTTCGCGGCGATGACCGCGCTGACGCCGCGTATCCCGGGCCCGAGCACCGCTACGACGTCACCCGGCTGCGTGGCGGGCAGCGTCGCCGCCCAGCGCACCCCCGCACCCAGCGGGTTGAACAGCGTCGCCACTACCGGGTCGAGACCGGCGGGCACTTTGTGCAACCGGGTGTCGGGCGCGAGGTACTGATACGGCGCATAGCCGCCCCACAGACCCGGTGCGCGTGAGGTGGACACCGCGCCGTACATGCCCGCAAGCCCGTGATGGATACAACGACGTTCGTCGCCCGCCCGGCAGCGATCGCACGAGCCGCACGCGAGGAACACCTCGACGGCGACGCG
>JBEEFV010000070.1:0-14469 GCA_041166405.1 Actinomycetota bacterium
GCGCTCGCCGAAGCGCTCGCCGACGCTGCTGAATAAACGCGTCGCCGCTCTCGCGCTGCTGCTGACGCTCGCCGCGTGCGCGAAGGATCCGCTGGCGCCGACGCCGCGCACGACGTCGACGTCGACCAGCACGACGGTCGCCGTCGACCAGACCGCACCGCTGATCGCCGCGGCCGGCGACATCGCGTGCCCGGCGACACTGCGGCCGACGCCGGGCCAGTGCCAGCAGGAAGCGACCGCCGAGACCATCGAGTCGCTGCACCCCGCGGCGGTCCTCGCGCTCGGCGACTTGCAGTACGAGCGCGGTGACAAGCCGAACTTCGACGCGTCGTACGACAAGTCGTGGGGCCGCTTCAAGGCGATCACGCATCCCGCGCCGGGCAACCACGACTGGTCGACGCCGAACCTCGCGGGCTACCGGCAGTACTGGCCGACGTTCGTCGACGCCGCCAAACGCCAGACGTGGTACTCGTTCAACGTCGGCACGTGGCACGTGGTCGCCCTCGATTCGGACTGTCGCAGCGTCGGCGGCTGCCAGGCGGGCTCGCCGCAAGAGCAGTGGTTGCGCGCCGACCTCGCGGCGCACCCGGCGAGGTGCATCCTCGCGTTCTGGCATCACCCGCGGTGGTCCTCGGGGTTCCACGGCAGTGATCCGGGTTACGACGACTTCTACAAGGCGCTCGCTGACCATGGCGGCGACGTCGTGCTCGTCGGCCACGACCATCACTACGAGCGCTTCGGTCCCGACCGAGGCATCCGCGAGTTCGTCGTGGGCACGGGTGGACGGAGCTTGTATCCGGTGATCACGATCGAGCAGCGCAGCGAAGTGCGCAACTCCGGAACCTTCGGTGTGCTCGCACTACGGCTTGGAAACGGCGCGTACTCGTGGCGGTTCGTGCCCTCGGCGGGCGGCAGCTTTACCGACGAGGGTTCAGCCGGCTGCTGACTCGCGCGCCGCCACGGCGTCGCGCACCGCAGGAAGAGTCGCGTAGAACGCGCCGCCAGGGCACTGCGTGTCGCCGACGTCGCGGTGGCCGGCGATGTTCGGGAACGTCTTCTGATGGCCGTCGGTCGGGCTCGTGTAGGTCGAGGTGCCGTGCGGGTCGATGCCGTGCGCCTGCGCTTCCCACGCCAACAAGTCCTCGAGGGCGCGCTTGGCCGCCGGAGTGGCGTCCTGATACGTGAGCGTGCCGATGAGAGCAACGCCGACGCTGCCGGCGTTGTACGCGTGCGCGTGCGCGCCCGTCACACCGTTACCGGCGGCGTCCTGCCCGGTGATCGTGTCGGCGTCGCTGCCCGACGAGTGTGAGTTGCGGCCCTTGTAGATGTGGCCCGCCTCGTCGATCAAGAAGTTGTAACCGATGTCGCCCCAGCCTTGGCTGATGGCGTGATACCGGTAGATGGCGCGCACCGTCGACGCCGGATCCGGATCGTTGTTGGCCGTGTCGGTGTGGTGGACGATCAACTTCTGCACGGGGTGGAACGTCGGCGACCACGTCTCGCGGCCGTTCGTGAACCGCAGCGACTCGTCGGCGCCCCAGTCGGCACGCGCAATGATCGCCGGGCGCGCTGCCTTGCCGGGAGTGGGCTTCTTCGGCAGGATTTTCGAGCCGATCCAACGCAACGGATGGTCGGGGACTGCGAACAACTTCAGTGCGGTGAGCGGTTGATCGCTGACGATCCGCACAAGCTTCGTGTGCGGAGCCAGCAGGATCGCGCCGTACGTGACGCCGTTGTGTCGTTGCGCGCCGAGCTCGTCGCGACCGGCGTCGACGAGCGGCCCGTCTCCGAAGCCGACCCGTACGCGCGCATCGGGGTGGCCGTTCCAGTACACCGCAACGTGGTCGGCAGCGAACGGCAATTTCCGGAGGACAGACGTCGCCGTCTGCGCGCCCGCCGCGCTGGGAGCGAGCGTCGCGAGCAACGCCATCATGATCGCCACGAAGCAGAGTCGGCGTGTCATCGGACGTGAAGGCTACGCGCGCTCAGCGACGACGAGGACGTCGTCGTACCGGCCGCTCCACGGCAACTTTACCGTCTCCACGATCGTCCACCCCGCTTCGACGACGAGGGCTTCGAAGGCGGAGGCGCTCAGTCCCCAAAACCAGTTCGCCGTCGGAGTCCGATCGGCGCGGAAGGCCAGGCCCTCCGGGTCGGTAATCGGCTGATACGTCATGCGCGCCTTCGGGTCGAGTGCCGGGAAGTACACGGCGGCGCCGGGATAGCCAGGGATCTCGGGGATCGATTTTGTGCCGACGATCAGCGTGCGCGAGGTGAGCCGACGCAGTTGCGCCAGCGTGTGGTGCGGATCGGGCATGTGATACAGCAATCCGCAGCAGTACACGACGTCGTGCGTGCCGATGGCCTCGATTGCCGCGGCGGTCGTGATGTCGGCCCACACGAAGCGCACGCGCGATCCGGCGTCCGCAGCGAACTGCTCGTACTTCTCAGTCGGTTTCAGCGTGTCGGTCGCGGTGACCGGTGACGCGCCGAGTTCCTCGGCAAGGAAGGCCGCTGCGCCGTCGGCGCGGTACATGCACGCAACGTCGACGAAGGAGTCGCCGGGCTGGGTGTACTTGCGGATCAGGTTCCGTTGGGCGTCGGACATCGGCTCGGTCGAATCCGCGGGGAGCGCCGGGCCGGTGTAGTTCCGCGCGGCGCCGAGTGCCTGCGCGCGCACGAGCCATTGCGACGGCCGCGCGCGACCACGCAGCACGGCATTGTTCGTGACGCGCCGGAAGGACGACGGGGTGATGCGCATGGAGTGATTTAGCTCGCGGTCGACAGAAGCCGTTCACGAACCGCCGACGTCGTCGCCATGTCGACGACGGTCCACGCCATGCCGGTGGCGCCGTCGAGTACGGCTTTGTCGGCGGTGGGTGTGGCGCAGAACGCCGCGAACTCCGGCTGGTGGTTGCTGATCGGGAAACAACCCAGGCCGAGCATCGGGTGGATCGTCGGCATCGCCAGCGACACGTTCGCCATGTCGGTGGACCCGACGATGCGGTCGCTCGACCCGTCGGTCGGGAACGTGCGGCCGAGCGCCTCGGCGTTGGCGCGGTAAAGACCGAGCATCTCGGCGTCGTCGATCATCTCCGAATACTTCGGGCTCATCTCTTTCACTTCGTGCGTGCAACCCGTCGCAATCGCTCCCGCTTCGAAGCACTTGTACACACGCGGTTCGAGTTCCGCGAGCTCCTCCAACGTGCGCGCCCGGATGTACCACTTGCCCGTCGTCTCGTGCGGAACGATGTTCGGCGCGTCGCCGCCGTGCGTCACGATGCCGTGAATCCGGTCCGTCGAACGGATGTGTTGCCGCAACAAACCGATGGCCGTCTGCGCGACGGTGATGGCATCCGCCGCGTTGATGCCGAGCTCGGGGAAGGCCGAGGCGTGCGCCGTCTTGCCGTGATAGTGGACGTCGATGTGACTGACGGCGAGGCACGGGAGTCGGTCGCCTTCGTTCGGCGCAGGGTGCACCATCATCGCGGCGTGCACGCCGGCGAACACGCCCTTGTCGAGCATGATGATCTTCCCGCCGCCGCCTTCTTCGGCCGGGGTGCCGAACACCTTGACGGTGATGCCGAGGTCGTCGGCCAACGGCGCCAGCGCGAGACCCGCGCCGACCGCCGCCGCGGCGATGACGTTGTGACCGCAGGCGTGCCCGATGCCCGGCAGCGCGTCGTACTCGGCGCAGATGCCGATCGTCAGTGGACCGCTGCCCGCAGTTGCGACGTAGGCCGTCGGTAAGTCGGCGACGCCCGTTTCGACGCTGAACCCGGCGTCGTTGAGTTGCGACGCGGTCCAGTCGGCGGCCCTGACTTCTTCGAAGCACGTTTCCGGCTTGGCGTGGATCCGGTGGCTCAGCTCGACGAGTCGCTCGCTGTTGTCGTCGACGGTCCCATGCGCGGCCTGCTTCACATCCATACCGCGGACCCTACGCTCCTGTGACGCCGCCCGACTTCAGCTGGGGGCGCGGGCATCTCCAGGGAGGCTACGGCGCCCCCGAGACGCCCACGCCTCGTGATCAGGAGGCGGCGGCGGGTTCGACGACGACGACGATGTCGCCGGCGCCGACGGTTTGGCCGACCTCGACCTTGACGGCCTTCACCTCGCCGTCGACCTCGCTCATGATGTTGTTCTCCATCTTCATGGCTTCGAGGACGCACACGGCCTGACCGGCCTTCACGGTGTCGCCGACGGCGACCATCACCTTGACGATCGTGCCTTGCATCGGCACGGCGATGTCGCCGGCGTGCGCGCCCGCGACGCCGCCGCCTTGTGCGGTCGGCGCGTGCGGGCGTCCGGGGGCGGCGCCACCGGCGCGCGCCGGGCCCGACGCGCCCGCAACTGCGACCGGCGCGACGTCGGGCATCCACAGCTTGACCGTGTACTTGCGCCCGTCGACCTCGGCCTCGACTTCGCGCAAGACCTTCGTCTCGCCGTCCTCGCCGACGACCGGCGCAGTCGGCGCCGACGAAACGCCCGTGAAGTCGAGGCGCTCCTCGACCCACTTCGTCGAGTGGTCGCCGTTGATGAAGTCGGGATGGCTGAGGATGGCGACGTGCGCCGGGATCGTCGTGGCGATCCCTTCGATCTTCGTTTCGGCGAGGGCTCGCAGCATGCGACGGCGCGCGCTGTCGCGGTCCGGACCCCACGTGATGAGCTTGGCGACGAGGTTGTCGTAGTACTGGCTGACGGTGTCGCCGGCGTCGTAGCCCGCGTCGACGCGCACGCCGAAGCCATCGGGCCGGTCGAACTTCGTGAGCGTCCCGGGCGCCGGCAGGAACTTGCCGCCCGCGGGGTCCTCGGCGTTGATGCGCACCTCGATGGCGTGGCCGCGTCGGCGCGCTGCGATCTGCTTCTGGCTGACGGGCAACTTTTTGCCGGCGGCAATTTGCAGCTGCAGTTCGACGAGGTCCATCCCGCACACCAACTCGGTGACGGGGTGCTCGACCTGAAGCCGGGTGTTCATCTCGAGGAAGTAGAACTCGCCGTCCTGGTACAGGAACTCGACGGTGCCGGCGTTGACGTAGCCGCACGCCTGCGCAACCGCCACCGCTGCTTCGCCCATCGCAGTGCGGATCTCGTCGGGAAAGTTCGCGGCCGGTGATTCTTCGACGAGCTTCTGGTGACGGCGTTGGCACGAGCAGTCGCGCTCGCCGAGCCACACCCCGTTGCCCTTGGTGTCGCAGAAAACCTGCATCTCGATGTGGCGCGGCCACGTGAGGTAGCGCTCGATGTAGCACTCGTCGCGTCCGAATCCCTTGAGCGCCTCGGACTGCGCGCTCGCCAACGCGTCAGCGGCGTCCTCGGGCCGCTCGACGACGCGCATGCCGCGTCCGCCACCGCCGTACGCCGCCTTGATGGCCACGGGCCACCCGAACTCGTTGCCGAACGCCACAACCTCGTCGCCGCTCTGCAGCACGTCGTTGCGTCCGGGCACACCGTTGACGCCGGCCTTCTCGGCTGCAATGCGCGACGAGATCTTGTCGCCCATGACTTCGATGGCTTCGGGCGGCGGACCGATGAACGTCACGCCTTTGGCGGCGATGGCGCGCGCGAAGTCGGTGTTCTCCGAGAAGAACCCGTAGCCGGGGTGCACGGCGTCGGCGCCGCTGCGATCGATGACGCCGAGAATGGCCTCCGTGTTGAGGTAGCTCTCGGCTGCGGTCGTGCCGCCGAGCGCGTATGCCTCGTCAGCCAGGCGCACGTGCATGGCGTCGCGATCGAGATCCGAATACACGGCGACGGTCGGGATGCCGAGCTCGCGGCACGTGCGGATAACGCGGACAGCGATCTCCCCGCGGTTGGCAATCAGAACCTTGGCGAACATATGGGTCGTAGCATCGCAGAATGAAGTCGCGGTACGAGATTCATCGCTTCGCGACGATCGATTCCACCAACACGTGGGTGATGGAGCAGGCCCGGAACGGGGCACCGGAAGGCCTCGTCGCCGTGGCCGAGGAGCAGACCGCGGGACGGGGACGCCTGGGGCGAACGTGGGTCTCGCCGCCGGGCGGTTCGTTGTTGATGAGCCTCCTGCTGCGTCCGGAGGGCCTGCCCGCCGACCGCCTCCACCTGGCGACGGCGGCCGTGGCGATGTCGGGCGCCGACGCCGTCGCGCTCATCGCCGACGTGCAGCCGTCGCTCAAGTGGCCGAACGACCTGTTGCTCGGCGACCGCAAACTCGCCGGCGTCCTCACCGAAGTCGAGGGCGTCCCGCCGGCCGTCGTCGTCGGCATCGGCATCAATTGCACGTGGCCCGACGAGCTGCCCCCCGAAGTGGCCGACATCGCCATCGCCGCCAACCACGTCGCCGGACGCCCCGTCCACACCGAGGACGTCCTCGACGCGCTCCTCGAGCACGTGTCGGCGCGCCTCGACGCCGGGTGGGACGACGTGGCGCGCGAGTACAAAGCGCGATGCGAGACGGTCGGCCGCGACGTGCGCGTCGAGATGGCCGACGGCGCCTTCACCGGCGCCGCCACGGGCATCGACGACGACGGCGCCCTCATCGTGCACACCGACGCCGGCCCCCGCCGCGTCATCGCCGGCGACGTCATCCACGTCCGCTGAGGTCGTTCTTGTGATGTTCCGTCAAGAAGACCTTGACGAAACATCACAAGAACGATTTGCGGGCCTCGGTGTACGCCGCGTGCGCCGCGGTGGTGATGGGGCCGGGTGACGTGGCGCGGAGGTCGGCGACGCCGATGATCTCGCACACGGCTTGCACTTCACGGGTGGTCGACGTGACGAAGGCCTCGCTTGCACGCGCCAGGTCGGCGAGCGAGAACATTTTCTCGACGGCGCCGTAGGCGTCGATGACGACGTGGCGCGTGACGCCCGCGAGACAGCCCGTCGTCAGCGGAGGCGTCAACAGCTCGTCGTCGATCACGGCGAAAATGTTCGTGCCGGTTCCTTCGCACACGTTCCCGCGCGTGTCGCAGAACAGGGCTTCGGCGGCGCCGGCGTCGTGCGCCGCGTGGAGCGCGACGACGTTTTCGGCGTAGCTCGTCGTCTTCAGGCCCGCGAGGGCGCCGCGCTCGTTGCGCGGCCAGGGGACGGGCGCCAAGGTCGCGGTCGGCGGCCACGGCTTCTGCGGTGTTGCGGCGACGATGACCGTCGGTGTGGCGCCGCCGCGGTCTGAGCCGAGCGGACCCGCGCCGCCCGTGACCGTGAGACGAACGCGGATGTTGGCGTCGCCCGATGACTCCGATGCGACGACCTCGTTGATGGCGCGCACGAGCGTCTCGTCATCATAGGGCACTTCGAGAAACAAGCCCGCGGCCGAGGCGCGCAGGCGTCGCAGGTGGTCGGCGCAGAAGCTGATGCCGGTGTCGGGGTAGGCGAGCATCGTCTCGAACACGCCGTCGCCGACGGTCGTGCCGTGGTCGAACACCGACAGCATCGCCGCCGACGGATCCAACATCGCACCGTTGAGCCAGACCGAACTCATGGCGACGAAGCTACCGACAGCAACCGCCGGGCCTTGAGTTCGGTTTCGGCCCACTCGCCGTCGGGCGTCGAATCCCACGTGATGCCGCCGCCGGTGCCGAAGTGGATCTGACCGTCGGCCAACCAGAACGTGCGGATGCCGACGTTGAGGTCACCCACGTTGCGCGCGGCGTCGACCCAACCGATCGCCCCGCAGTACGGCCCGCGGGCGACCGGCTCGAGCGAGTGGACGATCTCGAGCGCGGCAATTTTCGGCGCGCCCGTGACCGATCCCGGCGGAAACGTCGCGTCCAGCAGGTCGGCCCAGCCGTACCCGGCGCGCAGGCGTCCCGACACCGTCGACACCAAGTGGAACAACCCCGGGTGCGGTTCCACCGCGCACAGCGCCGGCACCTCCACCGACCCGAACTCACAACACCGACCGAGGTCGTTGCGCACGAGGTCGACGATCATCACGTTCTCGGCGTAGTCCTTGGCGAGAAAGGCGTCGATGGTCGCGGCGGTGCCTTTGATCGGCTGCGACACCACGACGTCGCCGTCGCGGCGCACGAAACGCTCTGGCGACGCGCTGGCGACGTGCAGGTCTTGGTCGGGCAAGCGCACGACCGCGGAGAACGGCGCCGGGTTTCCTTCGGCGAGCGCCGCGCCGAGCGCGGCGACGTCAGCGTTAGGCGCCACCGGCGCCGAGAGGACGCGGCACAAGTTCACCTGGTACACGTCGCCGCGTCCGATGGCGTCGCGGATCGTCTCGACCCCTTTCTTGAACGCGGCCGCGTCGAGTGAGCTGACCCACGCGTCGCGTGACGGCCCGCGCCACGGCTCGCCGGGCCATGGCGTCGCCGGTCGGACGTCGTCGAAGCGCGCGCAGACGACGTCGCCTTCGAAGCCCGCGACCACGGCCCACACGCCCTCACCTCCGTCGAGTGCCGACGGGTCGCGCGTGACGTCGCTGAGTCCCGTGAGGAGCATCCCTCCGACGACGGCGAGCGGAGTGGTCAAGAGGCCAGCCTACGATCGGGTCCGAGATGGAGTTTTCGTTTACCGACGAGCAAGAGCAGTTCCGCAAGGTCGTGCGCGACTTCGCCGAGGCCGAGATCGCGCCGCACGCCGAAGCGTGGGATCGCGACCACTACTTCCCCGTCGACACGGTGCAGGCGATGGGGGAGTTGGGTCTGTTCGGCCTGCCGTTCCCCGAGGAGTACGGCGGCTCGAACGCCGACTTCACCACGCTGTGCATCGCCATCGAAGAGCTCGGCCGCGTCGACCAGTCGATCGGTATCACGCTCGAGGCAGGCGTGGGGCTCGGCGCCAACCCGATCTTCCAGTTCGGCACGGAAGAGCAGCGCCAAACGTGGCTGCCCGATCTCATCGCCGGGCGGAAGCTCGCGGGCTTCGGCCTGACCGAGCCCGACGCCGGGAGCGACGCCGGCGGCACCCGCACGACCGCGACGCTCGATGGCGACGAGTGGGTGCTCAACGGTGAGAAGGCGTTCATCACCAACTCCGGCTCGGCGATCACGTCTCTGGTGACGGTGACGGCGCGCAGCGGCCCCGGCGAGATCTCGGCGATCATCGTGCCGACGGGCACGCCCGGTTTTACGCCGCAACCGCCCTACCGCAAGATGGGTTGGCACGCGTCGGACACGCACGGTCTCACCTTCAGCGACGCTCGCGTTCCCGCGACGAACCTGCTCGGCGAGCGCGGCGCCGGCTTCCGCCAGTTCCTCTCGATCCTCGACGAAGGCCGCATCGCCATCGGCGCGCTCGCGGTGGGAGTGATCCAGTGCTGCCTCGACGAGAGCGTCGAGTATGCGAAGAACCGCAACACTTTCGGGAAGGCGATCGGCACGAACCAAGCCGTCGCGTTCGCGTGCTCCGACCTCGCCGTCATGGCCGACGCCGCGCGCGCCCTCGTCTACAAAGCGGCGTGGCTAAAAGACGCCGGTCGCCCGTTCAAGAACGAGGCCGCGGTGGCGAAGCTGTACGCCACGGAGTCAGCGGTGACGGCGACGCGCATGGCGACGCAAATCTTCGGCGGCTACGGGTTCATGGACGAGACGCTCGTCGCCCGGCACTACCGCGACTCGAAGATCCTCGAGATCGGCGAAGGCACCAGCGAGATCCAGCGCCTAGTTATTGCTCGCGGCCTGGGCCTCCCGGTCGAGTAGCTCGAGCGCGCTGGCCGACAGTCCTCGGCGGGGCGCGATGATCTCGTCGATGAGGCCGTAGTCCTTCGCCTCTTGCGCGGTCATGAAGTAGTCGCGGTCGATGTCGCGCTCGACCTGCTCGACGCTCTTGCCGGAGTGGTGGGCGATGATCTCTGCCATCCGGCGGGTCGTGGACAGCACCTCCCGCAGCTGGATCTCCATGTCGCGCGGAGAGACGCGGCCCGTGCCCGCCGAACCCTGATGAATCATGATCTTGGCGCTCGGGAGGGCGAAGCGTTTTCCGGGCGCGCCCGCCGCGAGGATCATCGCGGCGGCCGACATGCCCATGCCGACGCACAGCGTCGAAACTTCTGCCTGCGTGTGCTGCATGACGTCGTAGATCGCCATGCCGCCGTAGGCGAGACCACCGGGCGAGTTGATGTACAGGTAGATGTCGCGTTCGGGGTCTTGTGCGTCGAGATACAGGATCTGCGCGATCAGGAGGTTGGCGACTTGGTCGTCGACTTCCTGACCGAGGAACACGATCCGTTCCTTCAGGAGGAGCGAGAAGATGTCGTAGGCGCGTTCACCGCGGGACGACTGGTCGAGCACCGTCGGTATGAGTGTCATATCGAATACGGTATCGCGCTCGCGCTATCTCTTGGGCGAGATCACGTCTTCGTGGTCGTCGCCAGCTTCCACTCCGGATGACCGCGGCGCGCGCGCAGCGACGCCGCCAGCTTCACGGCCGCCAGCGCGGCGACGAACGGCCACTCCCGCGGCGGATACGCCACCAGCGTGCGATAGACGGATCGCGTTTCGCCCGGCGGTTCGGCCAGCGACAGACCGAGCGCGCGCATCTGCTGCTTGCCCGCCTCGGCTCGCACGCGCTGGCGCCATAGGTCACGCCACCGCGTCGGAAGTTGCACGGTCGCAGTCGCCAGGGGCACCTGTTCGACGCGTCCCGCGGCGCCCAGTTGCGCGAAGAGCCACGCGTCGTCGAGGAGTACGTCGGTCGGCATCTCCTCGGGAAGCGCCTCGCCGCGAGCGGCGTACAGCGTGCCCAGCAAACCTCCCCACTCCAGGCGATGCGGCACGAGCGCGACGTGGGCGACCATCCCGTCGCCCAGGTGCTCCTGCTTGGCGGCGGCCGCGACGACACCTTTGGCCGAGACGGCGTCGACCAGCGCCGGAATCGCCCAGGCGTTCACGAGCACGTCGGCATCGGCGAACACGTACACGTCGGCCGGTTCGTGGCGCAGCACGTTCCACGCTGCGGGCTTCGAGCCGACGTCGAGGAGTCGCAGCGTGGCGTCGGTGGCGCGTACCGCTTCCGCCGCCGGGCTGTGCGCGCTGTCGCGACCGTTGACGCACACCACCAGTCGCCAGTCGTGCTCAAGGCGGGCTGCAGAGGCCGCCAGCGACTCGATCGTGCGCGCAATGCCGGGTTCGTCGCGATGACAGGGCACGCAGACGGCGACGCGACTCATCGCGTCAACGCATTCCACGCGGCGCGCGCCTGCCCGTGGTGGCGACCGAGTCCGTACACGACGGTCCCGACCGCTCCGAACGCGCGGCGCGCCAACTTGCCGTTGTACTTCTCGAGGTACGTGGCGACGGCGCGCGTGCGCATGCCGGCGAGCGCGTCCGAGTCGTGCGTCGCGTCCATCGACGCGCCGCCGACGTGGGTGACGCGTACGTCGGTCGCCACCTCGACGCGCTTGCCGAGGGCGCGCACGCGCCGGCAGAAGTCCGCGTCCTCCCCGAAGAGGAAGAAGCGCTCGTCAAAACCGCCGAGGGCGCGCACGACGCCCATCGGTACCAGCGCAGCAGCGGTGTGCAGCCAGTCGACGGGGCCGTCGCCGGCGGGCGGCCGCGGCCGAACTCGTTCGCCGAGACGCGTCATGCCGCGCAGCACGGGACCGAGCGCCAAGTCGTCTTCGACGATCGGCTGCAGCTGACCGTCGTCGCCGACGAGCGCCGGGCTCACCAGACCGATGTCCGGGTCCCGCAGCCGCGCCACGAGGGCGTCGATCGATCCCGGCGGCCACACGGTGTCGGGGTTGGCGAACAGCACGAAATTGGTGTGCGCGTCGAGTGCGGCGACGCCGGCGTTGTTCGCGGTTCCGTAGCCGTCGGTCGTCGGACGGCTGACGACAATCGCCAGCGGATCGGCTGCCCGCGCGGCGTCCACGGAGCCGTCATCGGACGCGTTATCCACCACCACGACCTCGATCGGCGCCGCCGAAGCGGTGCGTAACGAGGACAAACACCCCGTAACGGTCGCGGCCGACCGGTAGGTGACGACGACGACCCCGACGTTCGCCATCGTTCAAGGCTATTGGGTGATCCTCCAAACGGGGGGATAGGCCAGTAGCGTTATCGCCGGCCATGGCGATCCCTCCCGTCCCGGGCAAGAAACTTTCGCGACAGCACAGCGCCTCGAAACGCGCGCCCGCGCACAGCGCCACCCGCCGGCCCGTCGCCAAGAAAGTCCCGGTTCCGGAGCCGGAGCCAGGGCCCGTCAAGCGCGACCCGAAGCACCACGCGCATCGGGGGCTGCACCGCGTCCTCATCGGCCTCAACATCTTCGTGGGTTTGTGCGTGCTCACGGCAGGCGTCGGTTACGGATACCTGAAGTTCCGTCTCGGTCAGCTCGACAAGATCCACTTCAGTTGCACGGTGCTGCGCAACTGCGGCGACGACGACCCCGGCAAGCCGATGAACGTGTTGCTCGTCGGCTCCGACACCCGTGCGTTCGTCAAGAACAAGGCCGACGAGGCGAAGTTCGGCGACCAGGACCTCGTCGGCGGCGAGCGCACCGACACGATGATGGTGCTCCACGTCGACCCCACGGCAGAAAAGGCGTCGATCCTGTCGATCCCTCGTGACCTTTGGGTGCCGATCGCGGGCGTCGGTTACCGGGAGCGCATCAACACGGCGTTCATGGTCAAGACGACCGGCGCGCACGCGGTGACGACGCTGGGTCGCAGCACGGCGACGACGACCAATGCGTTAGGTCTCACGCCGACGACGTCGGCGACCGCGATCAAGGACGGAGCCGAACGACTGATCGCCACGATCCGTCAGAGCCTCGGTATCGAGATCGACCACTACATGGAGGTCGACTTCAACGGGTTCCGTTCGATCGTCAACGCCGTCGGCGGCGTCACCGTGCCGTTCCCGGCGCCGGCGCGCGACAAGTTCTCGGGCCTCGACGTCAAGACGGCCGGCTGCGTCAACCTCACCGGCGATCAGGCGCTCGGTTACGTGCGCAGCCGTCACTTCCAGTACTTCGAGTCGGGGCACTGGCGTGGCGACCCGACGGGCGACATCGGCCGCATCCAGCGCCAGCAGGACTTCATCCGTCGCGTGCTGCGCAAGGCGATCAGCAAAGGGGCGCGCAACCCGATCAAGCTCAACGCGCTGATCGGTGCCGGCATCAACAACCTGAAGCTCGACTCCGCGCTGTCGACGAAAGACTTGTTGCGGCTCGGCAAGCGCTTCAAGTCACTCGAGCCCGAAGCGGTCGACATGCTCACGCTTCCGACCGACGACTTCCGCACCGCCGGAGGCGCGTCGGTGCTCAAGCTGCGCGAAACAGAGGCGCGGACGATCATCAACCGCTTCAACGGCGTCGGTCAGGCGCCCACTTCAAACGGTCCCGTGCCGAAGATTCCGCCCGGCACCGTGCGCGTCCTCGTGCTCAACGGGACGGGCGTCAACGGCCAGGCGGGGCAGGTGCAACACCAGCTGACCGCTGCCGGATTCGGTACCGGCGGCACGGGCGACGCGCACACGTACAACAACCCGACGTCGTCGATCAGGTACGGCGCAGGGCAATTGCAGAAGGCACAGCTGTTGCAGGCCTACATCGTGGGCGGCGCCAAACTCGTCCTCGACAACACGCTCAAGGGCGGCGACATCCAGCTGATCGTCGGCGCCGGCTTCGGCGGCGTGCGCACGTCGCTCGACACCACGGCATCGAGTGTCCCGCCGACGACCGTGACCACGACGAACTCGGCGGCAACGCCGCGCGGCGCCGGCGCGCTGGCCTGCTGATGAAGGGCATCGTCCTCGCCGGAGGTAGCGGCACGCGGTTGCATCCCGTCACGCTCGGCGTGTCGAAGCAACTACTGCCGGTTTACGACAAACCGATGATCTACTACCCGCTGTCCGTCCTCATGCTGGCCGGCATCCGGGAGATCCTGATCATCTCGACGCCGCACGACCTGCCGCTGTTCAAGCAGCTGCTGGGCGACGGTCAGGAGATCGGGCTGTCGTTCACCTACGCCGAGCAGCCGACACCCGGCGGACTCGCCGAGGCCTTCATCATCGGCAAGGATTTCGTCGGTAGCGACGACGTGTGCCTCGTGCTCGGAGACAACATCTTCCACGCGCCGGGCCTTGGCGACCTGCTGCAGAACGCAGTGAGTTCCCTCAACGGCGCAACGGTGTTCGGCTACAAGGTCGACGACCCGGCGCGCTACGGCGTCGCCGAAGTCGACGCCACGGGCCACGTGATCTCGATCGAGGAGAAGCCGGCGAAGCCGCGGTCGAACCTCGCAGTCACCGGTCTCTACTTCTACGACAACGACGTGGTCGGCATCGCCGCGGACCTCCCGCGCTCGGCGCGCGGCGAACTCGAGATCACCGATGTGAACCGCGTGTACCTCGAACGCGGGAAGTTGAACCTCGTGAAGCTCGGCCGCGGTACGGCGTGGCTCGACACGGGAACGCACGACTCCCTCATCGAGGCCGGGATCTTCGTGCAGGCGCTCATCCACCGTCAGGGACTGCAGATCGCATGCCTCGAGGAAATCGCCTACCAGCAGGGCTTCATCGACCTCGGCCAGCTCACAAC
>JBEEFV010000071.1:0-31133 GCA_041166405.1 Actinomycetota bacterium
GACGGATCATTATCAAGACAGCAAGCGTCAGCCGGATTATCGGGTCAGACCCCGCTCGGACACCCACCCAACTCTGTCGCTAAGACACTGCAACAGCACCAAGTTGGATCGTCGCTGCCGGATATAGATCGCCCAACGCCGACGTTGCCTAGCGAGCCCGCGAGTAGTGCCGTCCAGTCGCATCCGCCCATTCAGCGACCTCAGGCCAATACCAGATCTTGGCCTGGCGAAGCAGGACGACCGGCGACGGAAACTCTGGATAACGGCGTACCCAGTCATGGACGACTTGGTGGCGCTTCATTCCTAGGCGCTGCGCAATTTCTGCCGCACCCACGAGCTGATCGACGTCGACCAGACGGCCCATCCAAAGAACGTATGAGCGCAGTGGAGACAGATCTTGCGCCTGCGTACGGCCGTACGCAATACTCCCAAGCATGGTCGACTCTGCAACCCGCCTCGACCGCGTCGAGCTGGCGTGTCGAGCATGGCTATCGCATTGGACGCCGCTGTTGCGCGAGGCGGTGCCGCGGGAGGCGTGGGACGAAATCGCTGAGCGCTGTGCATCCGCCGCTGCTCGGGAGCGCGCACGAGCCGACGAAGAACGGAGTGACCGCGCCGATGTGCTGACGCGCGGCGCTGAGGACGCAGCACGCATCGCGACACCCCCTCGGAAAGTACGACTCAGGATGTCGCCACCGATGCCGGGCGTTTGACGTTGCCGTACGTGCTGCCACGTATGCGCGAAGCCCGCGGCGGACCCGTCATCCGCATCCGGTGGGTACTCATGAGGCGGTTGGTAAGCGTTTGAGGATGTTTTTAAGCACTTCTGAACACGCAAGCTCATGCTGATCAAAGAGAGCGACGGCTACGTGTGTCTCCCCGGCGGGTTCGGCACGCTCGACGAGTGCTACGAGTTGCTGACGCTGCTGCAAACCGGCAAGGCCGAGCCCGCGCCCGTCGTCCTGCTCGACATGGCGGGCGGCACGTACTGGCAAGCCTGGGAACAATTCGTGGTCGATCACGTCGACGCCGGCGGCTTCATCACGCGGGGCGACGAGTGCTTATGGATGCGCACCGACGACGTCGCCGCGGCCACCGAAGAGATCCTCGGCTTCTACCGCAACTACCACTCGCTTCGCTTCGTCGGCAAAGACCTCGTGCTGCGGGTTCAGAAGGCGCCCACCGACAAGCAGCTGGCCGACCTCAACGCCGACTTCGTCGACATGTTGCAGCAAGGCGAGATCCGTCGGACCGAAGCCAGCCGTTCAGAGAAGGCTGATAACGACGTGCCCGAGCTGGCGCGGCTCGCGTTTCGCTTCGACAAGCTGAGCTACCACCGCCTGCGCGAGCTCATCAACGCCCTCAACCGCTTCTGAACGCGGCTGCGTCGCTAGAAGCTTTCGAGATCGGAGTCGCCGCCGCCGTCGAGCAATTGCATGGCCTTGGCGACGGCACGGCGCGCCCGGGTGATGCGGCGCTCTTCCAGAGCGGCATCGTCGTCTCCGTCGACGGCGGCGCGCAGTCGCTCCATGGCGGCGTCGGCGAGTTCTTCTTCGATCGCAGCCAGCCGTTCGCGAAGCTCAGGATTCATCGCGGCACACGCTACCGTCGGACGTTGTGACAGAAACACCCCGTGAGTGGGTCTCGATTGAAGACCCGACCGAAGAACGCGTCTGGATGTTCGATGTCACGTTCCTGACGAGCCGGTGGACGTGCATCTTCGGACGCGGTTGCCAAGGCGTGCTCACCGAGCCGGCGCCGGAGATGGTGCAGGGCTGTTGTTCCTACGGCGCGCACTTCACCGACGAAGAAGACGTCGCGCGCGTCGAGGCCGCAGCCAAGACCCTTACCGCCGATCAGTGGCAGTTCATCGGCGAGGCCAACAAGGGCATCATCAAGCGCAAGAAGAACGGCGAGATCGTGAGTCGGCTCGTCGACGACGCGTGCATTTTTCTGAACCGTCCCGGCTTCGCGAAGGGGCCGGGGTGCGCGTTTCACGTCGCGGCGATGGAGCGCGGCATCCCGCACGCCGACCTCAAGCCCGACGTCTGCTGGCAGCTACCGCTGCGCCGCTTCGACGAGGTCGAGGAAGCGACGGGCAGGGTCACGTCGACGGTGACGGAGTGGTCGCGTTCGCATTGGGGCGAAGGCGGAGACGAGTTTGCGTGGTGGTGCACCGAGGCGCCTGAGGCGTTCGTCGGCCACCAAGAGGTCTACCGGGAGCTGAGGGACGAACTGATCGGCATCGCCGGCACAGAGGTGTACTCGCTGCTTTCGGGATACCTCGACGACCGGATGGCGGGCGGAACTCCTGTCCCCCACCCCGTCAGGCGCAGCTAGTCGAGCAGGCCTTTCAGGCCCAAGTCGTCCTCTTCGTCCTCATACAGGCACCACGTCGCGTGCTCGTCGCCGGGCTCCGCGTGGCACTCGGGACAAGGCTCGGCCCTGTGTTCACGGGTGTGCTTGAGCGCTCGCGCTTCTTCAAAACGGCGGTGCCGACCCTTTTTCACGTGGCTCCCCGAACCTGCTGACGACTATTCCGGCTGTCAGTTTAGACGGCGTGGTCGCAATAGGTTTTGCGCCATGGCCGGATTCGACCCCGAAGCGATGGTTCAGCGGTTCCGCGAGCGCGCCGACGCGGTGCGCAAGCGCGGCGTGCCGCCCGTGGAGGGCCCGGAGCGGACCCGCTTCATGGAGCAGGCCCGCGTGGACTTCGCGGACTTCGCCATGCTCGGCGACGCCACCGCCACCCTCGAGGACGGCGTGTTGACGCTGCGGATCGACCTGCGACCGAAGCCCGAGGGCGACTAGAGCTTGCCGTTCAGGGGCTGATGGCTGCGTTCTTCGAGCAGTAGGCCCCCGTTGCCGTCGAAAACCAGCGCGGCGTCGCCGTCCACCAGCCGCTTGAGCGGTGCACCGACGAGCTGCGCCCGCCACCCGTGGCGCAACTTGGCGTCGGGGTTGCCGGAGAGGAACGTCGTCAGATCGGCGCGGGTGGCGAGCATGGTGGCGTCGATGCGCTCCTGGCGTGCCAGCTGGGCGACCCAGGCGGCGGCGAGCGCCGCGGCCGGCCGCTGCTCCCGCTCGATGTCATCGGTCGACGGCAAGCGCAGCTGCTCGGGTGAAAGGCGTTTGCCGCGCGCGACGGCAGCGAGGATCTCTTCGGCGACGTCGCCCCGCACCCCACGACCGCTCAAGCCGCGCACGGCGTTGAGCTGCTGGACCGACGTCGGTGCCGCTTGGGCGATCGCCGCGACCGCCAGGTCCGCGAGCACGAACCGGACAGGCACGTCGGTCGCCTGGGCCCGGCGCTCACGCCAGGCCGCGAGTTCCTGCGCGATCGCGCGGGCGTCGCCGCGGCACTGACGCGCCTCTTTGATGCGCCACCATGCGACGTCGGGATCGCTCGGCGTCGCCGCCCGCGCCAACGACGCCGCGCACTCGTCTTCGGCCCACGACAGCCGTCCGCGGCCTTCGAGGTCCTCGATCAGGTGGTCGCGGATGGCCACGAGGTGGGCGACGTCCGACGCCGCATACGTGCACTGGCTGTCCGTCAAGGGCCGCCGCGTCCAGTCCGTCATGCGGTCGCCCTTCGGCAAGCGCACGCCGACGATGCGCTCAGCGAGGCTGGCGAGCGACGGCGTCGAAAACCCCGCGAAGTTCGCCACGATCTGGGTGTCGAACATGCGGCTGGGCAGCGCGCCGCAGGCGCGGCGGAAGACTTCGAGGTCTTGATCGGCGGCGTGCAGGATCGGCAGCGCGTCGCTTTGGAGTAGCCCGGCGAGCGGCGCCATGTCGACGACGAGCGTGTCGACGAGCACTGTCGTGTCCGCCCACCGCAACTGCAACAGCGCCACGTGCGGGTAGTAGGTGCGCTCGCGGTGGAATTCGGTGTCGAGGGCGTAAACGTCTTCTGCGGCGGCGGCGCGACATACGTCAGCGAATGCGCGGTCGTCGTCAACCCATTCGTAGGTTGGCAAACCGCTAGCCACTCGTGACACCTGAGTCCTTCTTGATCGTGATTTCCCCCCGCCGCTCCAAATAAATCGCCTTGGCGGCACCCGTGAACGGCACGGCGAGGAGCGCGCCGACAACGCCGCCGGCGGACACCCCGATCAGCGCGGCGGCCATCGTCGCCGGCGGCGAGAGTTGCACGGCTCGGCCGACGAGCAACGGTTGCACGACGTTGTTCTCGATCTGCAGGTACATGACGAACAACAGCGCGCACAGGACCCCCGTCAGCGGGCTGTGCGTGAAGGCGAGCAACACGAACGGCACGCCACCCATGGCGCCGCCGATCTGGGGCACGAGGTCCCACAGCGAGACCCACACCGCGAGCAACGGCGCCAGCGGGACGCGCAGTACGAGACCGACGATCAGCGTGAACAACCCGGCGATACCCGCCACGGCCAACGACCCGGCGACGTAGCGCCCGACGACGTCGCGCGCCGCGATCGCCGCCTTCGACGCGCTCTCGCGCGGCTTCGGCGGTAGCGCTCGGGCGATGTGGTCGATCAGGAAGGGTCCGTCGATCAACAGCGCCGCGGTGAACAGCAGGACCAGGAGCAGCGCGGTGATCCCGTTGAACGCGGTGCCCGCCGCGTCGCGCAGCGGGGTCGTGTCGCCCGACAATCGCTTCGGTAGGCCTTCGATCCACTTGCGGGTCTTGGCAGGCACGCCCGCCTTCTCGAGGCGGTGCCCGACGAACGGCAGCTTCGTCATGCTCTTCACGACGTGCGGTATGTCGCCCTTGAGGTGGTTTGCCTGGTGGTACGTGGGGGGCGCGATCAATGCGCTCGCCGCCACGGCCGCAACGGTCGCCGCCATCGCCAGTACCCCGACGGCGACGCCGCGGCGGGCGCGCAAGCGGACGGCGAGGCGCGTGACGACGGGGTCGAGTGCGATCGACAGGATCAGCGCGATACCGAACGCCGTGACGGTGCGCGGCGCCGAGCCCACCAGCGCGATGAGGGCGACGAGCGCGAGGAAGGCGGCAGCGACCGCGGCCAGCGTGGTCGGCTCGATATCCACGACCATTCGATCGCGGGCGGGGGCCATGGTCCTACGCTACCGACACATGTCCGACGCGCCGCCGGATCCTCGCCGCACACGGCTGGCGCTGTCCGGTCGATCGATCCTCGCGATCGTCATCACGGTCGGCGTCGTCGGCGCGATCCTCGGCATCACGCGGGCGTCAGCGCGTGTGCTCGGGTGGATGGCGGCCGCGGCGTCGATCGCGGCGTTGCTCGAGCCGTTGGTGCTCACGCTGGCGACGCGGATGCGTCGCGGCTTGGCGGTGGCGGCGACCGCGCTGCTCGTGCTCGTCGTCGTGGGCGGGATCGCGTTCTTCACCATCCACGACGTCGTGCACGAGGTCGGTGTCCTCCAGCGCGCCGCGCCGCAGCGGGCCCATGAGCTCGAGAAGTCCGATCGCTTCGGGTCGGCGGCGCGCTCGTTCCACCTCGAGAAGCGCACGCGCGCGCTGGTGAAGGAAATCCCGCAACGCCTCCGGGGTGGAACGAGTGCGGAGGCGCTGCGCTCCGCGGGCACGCGTGGCGTCGCCTACCTCGCCACCTCTGTGCTGACGATCTTCCTCGTGCTCAACGGGCGCCGCCTCGTGCTCGCCGGCATCGCGCAAATACGCAACGAAGCGCAACAAGAACAGGTCAAGGCGATCGTCGGCAATGGCGGTCGCCGCGCTGTGCAGTACACGACGGGATCGATCGCAATGTCGGCGACTGCCGGCCTGTTGGTCGGCTTCACTGCCAAGGTGGTGCACGTTCCCGGCGCGGTCCCGCTCGGGCTGTGGGCGGCGCTGTGGGACGTCGTACCGCTGATCGGCGCCGTCGTCGGCGCGTTGCCCGTCGCCATACTCGCCGCCGCGGCGTCGCCCACGAACGGGTTGCTCATCCTCGTCGCCTTCCTTGCCTACGAGTACTTCGAAGGCGCGGTGCTGCAAAAGAACCTCGAGCAACGCACCGTGCACATCGGTCCGTTTCTCACGTTGGTCACCGCCAGCATCGGTCTCGAGCTCTACGGCCTCGGCGGTGCGTTGTTCTCGCTGTTCGCGACGGCGGTCGCCATCGGATTGTTCGAAGAGTGGCGCAAGGCCGAGCCGCTTACTGCGCCGCCGAAGCGCCGGCGTGAATCCGCGAAAGATCGTTCTGGTCGGCGCCGTCGAAAGCAACCGGCGGAGGGCCGTCCAACACCTGGCCGACGAGGTCGGACTCGACGGCCCAGTACATGACCGAGTGCGGGTTCGTCGAGTGGCCGGGGTGCTGCGGATCGTCGCGGTTGTCGTCGAGGTAGAGGTCGACGAGGCCGAGCACGTGGCCGAGTTCGTGCGTGTCGACGGCCTGCTCCAGCCGCTGTCGGCTTACGAACGGTGACGTGGCGCCGGCGATCTGATCGGGGAACACCGCCGTGGTGTCGGCGCGCACGGTGACGCCGAGGACGCTGTTGTCGGTGAACGAACCCTTCAGGTACAGCAGGTGCAGCACGGCGGTGCCGTCGCCCTGCGCCTTGCCCTGCGCGTCGGCGAGGCGGCGGATGGCGTCGCTGTCGTAGGTCGTGGTGGACGTGCTCAACGCGACGGGCCCGCGCACGCTGACGGGCTTGCCCGACGACGCCGCCAGGATCTGGCGCAACGTGGCGATGACGCTTTCGTCGGCGGTCACGCCGGGCTGCACCAAGACGTCGAGCACGACGTTGGTCGCGGGGCCGGGCGCGAGCACCACGCCTGCGAGCGCACCGGGAGCGTGGTTGGCGGCGTCGCGAATCGGGTCGCCGGCGTGGGTGCTGGGCTTGGTCGTCGCCGTGCCGTTGCCACCGTGACCGCTCCCGGTCGTCGGTCGCGTGCCGGGGTGGGAAGGCGACAGATTCGTGTCGCCGGGAGCGGTGCTCGCCGTCTCACCGGGTGTCGTGAGCGTACCGCCGACCGTGGAACCGCCGTTTTTCGTGTGGCCGCACGCGCCCACGACCAACGCGAGCGCGACGGCGACGCACAGGCGGCGCCGCGTTACGACGGAGGCCATCCGGGGTCGAGCTGGGCGAGGAACTGCGCGCAGCGCTCCGCTTCGTCGTTCTCGCCGATCTCGGCGGCGCAGCGTCGGAGACCGTCGAGGCAGCGCAGGAACCCGCGGTTCGACGGATGCTCGCCGCGGACGTAGCCCGATCCGCGCCATCCGGCGCCCCGCAACGCGTCGAGACCGCGGTGATACCCGACCCGGAAGAACGCGTAGCGCGACATGCGGTCTTCGGCGAGACCGGCCAATGTCGCCCAACCCAGCATCGAGCGGGGGTGAGCGGCGACGAGCGCGGCGACGTCGGCGTACGTGGCGGTGTCGCTGATCGACGCGTCGAGCGGGTCCGGCGGCAGGATCGTCTCGGGCAGTCCCGACGTGAAGTTCACATTCGACATTGGGTGTACTGGTTAGTCGATGCTGAGCAGGGCGTGGTCGCGCTTGCCGCGCCGCAGCACGGCGTAACGGCCGTGCAGCAGTGACGACGGGTCGATCGTGGCGTCGATGTCCTGGACGCGCTTGTTGTTGACGTAGGCCCCGCCCTGTTCGAGCGTGCGCCGGGCGTCGCCCTGCGACTTTGCCAGTCCGCACGCCACGAGCGCGTCGCGCACGAGCATCGACGGTGTTCCCGCTCCCGACGGCGCGTCCGCAAGCACGTCCAGCAAGAGCTTCTCGTCGAGGCTGGCGATGTCCTCGGTGAACAGCACCTCGGTGGCGCGCATGGCGCGGCGCGTCTCTTCCTCGCCGTGCACGAGAGTCGTCAGTTCCTCGGCGAGGCGCTTCTGCGCCGCACGCGCTTCGGGTGCCGTTTCGGTCGCGCGATCGAGTTCCTGGATTTCGTCGTGCGTGAGGAACGTGAAGAAGCGCAGGTACGTCCCCACGAGGTCGTCCGGCGAACGGAACCACGACTGGTAGAAGGCGTACGGACTCGTCTTCGCAGGGTCGAGCCACACCTGGCCGCCCGCGGACGTCTTGCCCACCTTCGCGCCTGACGGCAGCGTCACCAGCGGCGACGTCAACCCGTACGCCACTCCGCCGCGCAGCCGGCGAATCAGGTCGATGCCTTCGATGATGTTGCCCCACTGGTCGCTGCCGCCGAGCTGGAGCGTGCAACCCTCCGCGTCGTAGAGGTGCAGAAAGTCGTAGGACTGCAACAGCATGTAGCTGAATTCGGTGTAGCTGATTCCTTGGTCGCGGCCTTCGAGACGGGCGCGCACCGACTCTTTGCGGATCATTTCGTTGACGGAGAACAGCTTGCCGATGTCGCGCAAGAACGGCACGACGCGCAGATCACGGAGCCAGTCCTTGTTGTCGAGGAGCACGACGGAGCCGAGCCCTTCCGTCGGGCCCGCAAAGAACTTCTCGACTTGATCGCGGATAGCCGCGCTGTTGCGCTCGAGCGTGCCGTCGTCGAGCAGCTGACGCTCGTCGTCGCGCCCACTGGGATCTCCGACCATCCCGGTACCGCCGCCGATGAGCCCGACGACACGGTGCCCGGCGAGTTGGAGTCGCCGCATGGTCGTCAGTTGAAGCAAGCTGCCGATGTGGAGGCTGTCGGCGGTGGGATCGAAGCCGATGTACGCCGTGAGAAAGTCGCTGTCGAGCTTCTCGGCGAGGTCGGGCGACGTCGTCTGATGCACGAGCCCGCGCCACGTCAGGTCCTCCCACAAACTTTGGCGCGCCATGGCGCGCAGTGTCGCACGCACGGACTCCTGACGTGAACCCGAATAGCGGTTCGTGGCCGCTCGATCGCCCGCTCGACGTGATCGGCAACACGGGGGCCGCACGCGTCGGGCGCGCCGACCCGACCGGGTTCGTCCGCGACGGCCGCGTGTGGCACGCCGCCTATTACCCGTCGGGTGCTGCGGCGTTGTCGGTGTGGGTCGAGGGCGGGGCGTTGCGCGCCGAAGCGTGGGGCGACGGTGCCGACGACGCTCTGGCGGCCGTTCCCAATTTCGTGGGACTGGACGACGACGCCGCGGGCTTCGACCCGTCGGGCCACCCCTTGACGCGCGACATGGCGGCGCGGCATCCCGGAGTGCGCCTCATGCGCACGGGCAACCTGTTCGACGCCCTTGTGCCGACGATCCTCGGCCAGAAGGTGACGGGAGTGCAGGCGTTGCGCTCGTACCAGACGCTCGTGCGTCGCGTCGGAAGGCGCGCGCCGGTCCCACACGTATCGCGACGACCGTTGCTGATGCCGCCGACGCCCGACGACGTGCTCACCGCGCTGTCGGGTCACGGCGCGACCACGCTCGCCATCGACGTGGCGCGCGCGGCGGCGCTGCGCGAGGTCGCGTCGATGGCGCATCACCTCGACGCCATCGCAGCCAAGCCACCGGCTGACGTTCGTGTCGCGCTTGAAAACATCCCGGGTGTCGGCGAGTGGACGTCGAACCGCGTGACGTACTGCGCCCTCGGCGACGCCGACGCCGTCTGGGTAGGCGACTTCCACCTCAAGAACATCGTGGGCTTCGCTCTCACCGGCGCGGCGCGCACGACCGACGACGAGATGCTCGCGCTGCTCGAACGGTTCCGGCCGCACCGCGCCCGGGTCCTGCGCCTCATCGAACTGTCAGGGGTTCGTGCGCCGCGTTACGGGCCGCGGGCAACCGTGCCCGATCACGTGCCGCTGTTCACAGGTCACAGACCATCACGTGATGCGGCAAGCCGGAGTCACGGGTCACGAAGCCGTCGCCGTACACGGTGAAGCCAAGCCGCTCGTAGAAGCCGAGCGCGGTGTCACGGGCGTTGCACCAGAGCACGGTGGCGCCCGCCTCGCGCAGCCGCGCCGTGGCCGCCTCGATGATGGCTGTCCCCACGCCACCCGTCTGCTTGTCGCCGGCGACGGCCATGCCGCGCAGTTGCCAGGCCGCGGCACCCTCGCGCCACGGCGTCGGCGCCGGCGTGAAGCTGGCGACCGCTACCAGCGTGTCGTCGTCGAACGCACCGAGGTGGAACGAAGCCGGGTCGTCGTCCTGCGGATAGTGGACGTCGGGATCGGCAAGCCCACGCCGCAACACGTCCCGTCGCAACGGGTGCGCGTCGAGCGCGGTGATGTCACGAACGTCGGGCATAGTCTCAACTCTCATGTATCCGGGAGCACACGCCCAAACCACGCCCGACAAAGCCGCCTACATCATGGCGAGCACGGGTGAAGTCGTTACGTACAAGCAGCTCGACGAAGCGTCCAATCGTCTCGCGCACGTCTTCGCGGACGCCGGGCTCGTCGAAGGCGACAGCGTCGCGTTGATGCTCGAGAACAACGTGCACTTCCTCGAGGTGCTCTGGGCGGCGCAACGGTCGGGGCTGTATTACACCGCCCTCTCGTCCCGGCTGACCGCAGAAGAGGCGAGCTACATCATCAACGACTGCGGCGCCCAGGTCTTCGTGACGAGCGCGTACCTGGCGGCCGCCGCGTCGGAGCTGGTCGGTCAGATGCCGAACGTGAAGGTCGCGCTGATGATCGACGGTCTCGTCGACGGATACGAGAGCTACGAGTCGGTGGTCGCCACCAAGCCGGCCACGCCGATCGCCGTCGAGCGCGAAGGCGCCGACATGCTGTATTCGTCGGGCACGACGGGCCGGCCCAAGGGAGTCAAGGTCCCGCTACCGAACGCCGACGCCGGCCAGCCGAGCGCCGTGCAGTTGCTCGGCCAGATGCTCTACGGGTTCACCGACGACATGGTGTACCTGTCGCCGGCGCCGCTGTACCACGCGGCGCCGCTGCGGTTCTCGATGGCGGTGCAGCGCATGGGCGGCACCGTGGTCGTCATGGAGCACTTCGACCCCGCGCAGTTCTTGCGCCTCGTCGAGCAGTACCGCATCACCCACACGCAGGTCGTACCGACGATGTTCGTCCGCATGCTCAAGCTGCCCGAAGAGCAACGCCAAGGCGACGTGTCGTCGCTGCGCACCGTCATCCACGCTGCCGCGCCGTGCCCCGTCGAAGTGAAGCGTTCGATGATCGAATGGTGGGGCCCGATCATCTTCGAGTACTACGCCGGCACGGAAGGCAACGGTTTCGTGGCGTGCAACTCCGAGGAGTGGCTCGCGCATCCGGGCACGGTCGGTCGCTCGCTCACCGGCGTGGTGCACATCGTCGACGAAGAGTCGGGCGAGGAAGTTCCGGTCGGCGAAACGGGAACCGTGTACTTCGAGGGCGGCGCCACGTTCGAGTACCACAACGATCCCGAGAAGACGAAGGGGTCGCGGCTGGCGAACGGTTGGTCGACGCTCGGCGACATCGGCCGTCTCGACGACGACGGCTTCCTCTACCTGACCGACCGCAAGGCGTACATGATCATCAGCGGCGGCGTGAACATCTATCCGCAGGAAACGGAAAACATCCTCACGATGCACCCGAAGGTGATGGACGTCGCCGTGTTCGGCATCCCGAACGCCGACTTCGGCGAAGAGGTCAAGGCTGTCGTGCAGCCGATGGAGTGGTCCGAAGCCGGGCCCGATCTCGAGCGCGAGCTGATCGCGTTCTGCAAGGAGCACCTGTCGCCGATCAAGTGCCCGCGCTCCATCGACTTCGAGCAGGAACTCCCCCGCCACCCCACCGGGAAGCTCTACAAGCGCCTCCTGCGCGACCGCTACTGGGCCGACGCGGCGACGTCCTAACCACGGCCGACGGCGATTTCGCGGGAGTCCCACCAGCCCCATATCCGGCATTAGCGCGTGGTTCCACTTTCTTCTTCGGGTTGTGACCCCATGGGGACTACAACCCGAAAAAGAACGTCCACAGAATGCGCAACGCACAAATGCCGTTCTTGCGTATCGACGCGGCCACGGCCGAACGGAATTTTGCAGCGGCGGCGTCGCGTTCCTGGAACGCTGCGTCGATGGCGTTTGGCGACGCGGTAACAACAAACACGAGGACGGCTGAGGCGGACTGGATTGCGCCTGCACTCGGCACGTTTGGGACAGTCGGCGGCGTAGTCCCAGGCGGCTACGAGTCGTACCTGCTGATCGACTTCCGGACAGAACGCGACGGCATCGGGTGGGAGGGAGTGCAGCTTCTCTTCGCGGAGCTCGCTGCGCCGCTCATCGAGGCGACCTCGACGCCAGAAGACTGCTTCTTCGCGATTTGGGAGGGCTACGGCTTTACGTCGGGCACAACCGCGTACGCCTTCTACGGCGACAGCGTCGACCGCGAGGAGATGGAGCGTCTACGGCGTGAAGCTCGTCTCGACGACGCTGAGCGCAATCGCCAGGTGACAGCCGCGCTTTCCCTCGTGCCGACGTTCGAGTTGCCGCATCGCCGGTACTACATCGTCGCCGGAGCTGTGGAGGCGGCCGCTCGGATCACGCGCCCGGACCACGCTGGTCCGCAACCGCCGGATCTGTGGTGGCCGAAAGACCATCGGTGGTTTGTCGGCGGCGACACGGACCTGGACTGGTGCTACCTCGCAGGTTCGCGACAGTTGACCGACTCGGTGCACGTTGGGCTGGGGTGGCCGACTCGAACCATTGCGTGGGAGGCCACCAACCTCGACGCTGGCCTCACCACCTGAATCGCTCGCACGCCTCTACGACCACGATCGAACCAGCGCATAAGTGCCGTTCTTCCGCTCTAGCTCGAGATGTGTTCGAGCGATCGCAAGTAGCGACGGCGATAGAGCCGTTGCGCGACACGAACCACGGGTGTTGCCGCTCTCCATCGCCCGACGGTGGGCCACGTCACGGAGCGAATAGTGAGCCACACGGAGGCATCGCTGCGTCGGTCAAGCACGAACGACTCTTCACCTGTTACCGGATGGCCTTCCAAGGTGCCGTACGCGTAGCCAACGCGATTCGGCTCGTCGATGACCGAGACGACTTCGATCGGCTCGTGTATGCGAAGCGGACCGATGTGTGCGATGAGCCAGAACCGCCCCAGACGAACAATGGAAATCGAGCGAAGGTCCGCGCTTTCGATCGTGAATCCACTTCGTGTCTTCACCTCCCAACAGAGCAATGCACGTGTGGCCGCTGTCCAAGTGACGGGACCGACACCAATAAGGCGTGTGGCTTCGTAGAGGACGGTGCCCGCGGGTGCGGGCCCACCGACGCTTACCGCGGTCCCGTCGTATGTCAGCTCCCTCGCGGCGAGTTCTCGGCGCGAGCGCTTTGACATGGCGCGCCGACGTTACGACGAACGACGCCCATACGTGCCGATCTCGCCGAGGTTGTGGATGAGTCCACCAAGTGGACTAATGCGCACCCGGTGTCTGCATTGCAGACTCGTCCACAGGTGATCAAAGCGCGCGGCCGAGGCGTAAAAACGTGCCACGGTCGTCGACGCGTTCGATCCCGAGATCAGACCAACCGCGTGCCGCGTAGAAACGGCGAGCACGATCGTTCGCGTCGAGAACCCAGAGGCGCGCCTCGGTGACGCCAATCGAGCGCAGGTACTCGATAGCTGTGTCGAGCAACGCTCTTCCGACTCCCACGCGCCAGCGTGCGGGATCGACGAACAGGGCGTAGATCTCGCCAACGTCGGGACCGCTGACGGGATCGCGGTCGGGCCCGGTGCTCACAAAGCCCACGATCTCTTCGCCTTCGGCGACGAAGACCGCCTGCCGGGCCGGCGGATCCGCAAGCAGCGCGTCCCACAACGGCCGCCGTTGCAGCCGCGCCGCGTCGAGGACTGCACGGTCGACGACTTCGCCGAGCCCTCGCTCGTACGCTTCCACGTGGATTGCGGCGATCGCCGCAGCGTCGTCGCGAGTCGCCCGCCGCACGCAGACCATTGTTGTCGCGGCGGCCTAACGTTCGGCGCGTGATTCCGACTCCCGAACGCGTCGCGCCGAATGGGATGGTGGCGGCTGTCAACCACCTCGCGTCCGAAGCGGGCGTGGCAATGTTGCGGGCTGGTGGATCCGCGGTCGACGCCGCGATCGCAGCGAACGCGGTGTTGGCCGTCACCGATCAGCACATGTGCGGGTTGGGCGGTGATCTGTTCGTCGTCGTGCACGACGGTTCCGCGGAACCGTTGGTGCTGAACGCTTCGGGGCGCGCTGGCAGCGGCGCGTCCGCCCAGCAGTTGCGCGACGAAGGCCACACCGTGATGCCGTTCCGCGACGACATTCGCTCGGTTCCGATCCCCGGTTGCGTCGACGGATGGGTGACGCTGCACGCGCGCTTTGGCCGACTCCCGCTCAGCGACGTCCTGGCGCCCGCCGTCGACTACGCCCGAAACGGGTTCCCGCCGTCGTACACCGGCGCCATGACCCGTGCGTTCATGGCGGGGCTGCCCGGCGGCGACGACTACGCAGGTACGAGCGCGACGATGCGCCGCCCGGGGGTCGCCGACGCGCTCGAGGCGATCGGCACCGACGGACGCGACGCGTTCTACGGCGGCGCCTTCGGCGACGGGTTGCTCGGGCTCGGCGACGGGTTGTACAGCAAGGAAGACCTCGCGCAGTCGCAGGCAGAGTGGCAAGACCCGATCGGCGTCGACGCCTTCGGGCATCGCATTTGGGCGGCGCCGCCGAACTCGCAGGCCTACCTCGCGCTGGCGGGCGCGTGGATCGCCGACGGGCTTGATCTGCCCGACGACGTCGACGATCCGCTGTGGGCGCACCTGCTGGTGGAGTCGATGCGTCAGGCGTCGTTCGATCGCCTCGACGTGTTGCACGATCGCGCCGACGGTGCGGCCCTTGTCTCAGAGAAGCGGCTCGCGCCTCGGCGCGCCGCGATCGATCCGGCACGCGCCGCGACGCTCGGCGACACCTACGCCGGCGGCGGGACCATGTGCTTGTCGGTGGTCGATCGCGACCGGATGGGCGTCACGCTCATCCAGTCGAACGCCAGCGGGTGGGGCTCGAACGTCGTCGAGCCGAACACGCGCGTCTTCCTGCAAAACCGCGGCACCGGCTTCTCGCTCGAACCGGGCCATCCCGCCGAGTTCGCGCCCGGTCGCAAGCCGCCACACACGCTCAGCCCGTTAATGGTCACGACGTCCGATGGCGCACTGCGCACGTGCATCGCCACGATGGGCGGCGACAGCCAGCCGCAGGTGCTGCTGCAACTGCTGGCGCGCATGCTGAAGCACGGCGAGTCCGCCGGCCGCGCAGTGTCCGCCGGTCGATTCGCGCTCGCGTCCCAGGACGTTCCGTCGACCGGCTTCGACACCTGGATCAACCGCGGACGGGTGAAGGTGCGCGTCGAGGCCAACGCGCCCACGGCGTGGGTCGACGGACTCGAACAACGCGGGCACGCCGTCGAGCCGTCGGGCGCGTTCGACGCCGGCTTCGGCCATGCGCACATCGTCGACGTCCAAGACGAGCTGCTCGTCGGCGGCGCAGACCCGCGCTCGCGCTCGGGCGCAGCGTGCGGCTACTAACTCGCGTGTGAGGCGGTCCAGGCGAGGAGGTCGTCTGCGGACCACGTGTTGACGACGAGGTCGGGGTCGACGTTCTCCTCGACGGCGCGGTCGCAACCAAACGGCTGCCAGTGCAACTGACCGGGCGCGTGCGCGTCGCTGTCGACCGATGTCTTCACTTCCCCGTCGACCATCAGCCGCAGGATCCGGCGCGGCGGGTCGAGCCGTTCAGGCCGAGAGTTGATTTCGATCGCCTTGTCGAACCGCTTGGCCGCGGCGACGACGATCTCTTCGTCGAAGGTCGACTCCGGACGACCCTTGCCGACCACGAGCCGCCCGGTGCAGTGACCGAGGATGTCGACGTGCGGGTTGGCGAGGGCCGCCACCATGCGCTTGGTCATCTCGGGCGCGTCCATGCGCAACTTCGAATGGACGCTGGCCACGACGACGTCGAGTTGGCCGAGCAGTTTCGGGTCCTGGTCGAGCGCGCCGTCGTCGAGAATGTCGACCTCGATGCCGCGCAGGATCCGGAACGGCGCCAGCTCCTCGTTCAACTGCTCCAACACAACGAGCTGGTCGCGCAAGCGCTCCGCGGTCAATCCGTTGGCGACCGTGAGCCGGGGTGAGTGATCAGTCAGCGCCATGTAGTCGTGACCGAGTGCGATCGCCGTCTCGGCCATCTGGCGGATCGGGCTCCCCCCGTCAGACCAGTCTGAGTGCACGTGCAGATCGCCCTTCAACAGGACGCGCATCGCCGCGCCCGGTCCTTCGGCCTGCTTCGGCATGCTCTTTTCGAGTCGCAGCAAGTAGTCGGGCGTTTGCCCTTCGACGGCTTGGCGGATCACGAGCGCCGTCTTGTCGCCGATGCCCGGCAAGTCCGTCACCGTTCCGGCGGCGACCATCGCTTCGACGCGATCCGAACCGATGTCGCGCACGGTCTTGGCCGCGTTGCGAAAGGCGCGTACGCGATAGGTCGGCTCGCGATTGGTCTCGAGGATTTCCGCGATCGCATCGAGCGCGTCGGCCGGGTCCATCAGTCCGAAGCTACTGTCCGCCGATCATCGTCCTGTTCGCACTTGCTGGTGCCGCTGCGGTAGTCGACTGGTGGGCCGTCGAGCGCGAGAACTCGGGCGACTTTGTGAATCTGAGTGCACGGCGTCGCGCGCTCAGATTCACAAAGTCAGCAGAGCGCGTGGAGTACGTCGCCAAGCTGGCGACGACGCTGTTCCTCCTTGCGGCCGCCGCCAGCGGCGGCGCGAACGGTTGGGCCATCGCCGCGCTGGCGTGCTGCCTCGCCGGCGATGTGTTCCTCATGCTGCCGAGCGACCAATTCGTCACCGGGCTCGCCAGCTTCCTCGTCGGCCACATGTTGTTCATCGCCGCGTTCATTTCTGCCCGAGGCGACGATCCGGTGTGGGGGCTCACCGTCGGCGCTGCCATCTTCGGACTCGCCGTCTCGGCGCGGCCGGTGCTCCGCGGTGCCGTCGCCGAGGACCGCGGCTTACGCATCCCCGTTGTCGCCTACATGGCGGTCATCGCGACGATGCTGGCGACATCGGCGCTGCCCGACAGTCGCTGGGCGATCGCCGGCGCGGCGATGTTCTTCGTCAGCGACTCGATCCTGGCGCGCAACCGCTTCGTGGCGCCGATCCCCCACGGCCGCCTCGCGACCATGGTCACGTACCACGCCGCGCTGGCGCTGATCGTGGTGTCGTTGGTTTAGCGGTTGAGTTCGCGGCGGCGACTGCCACCGCTCACCGCGCCGAAGACGCGCACGCCGACGCCCACCGCGGCGGCAAGCACGATCACGAGGATCGCCAGCCGGATCAGGTGCAGCACGAAACCGAAGATGCCGAAGAGGAAGAACGCCCCGACCGCCAACACAACGATAAGAAGTGCGTTATCCGCCTTGTCCAAAGTGGAGCTCACGAGTTGAGGGTAACCCTCCCGCCGTCGATGACAACTCCCTGAACGGTGGAAGTTTGGAAAATGGCCGAGCCCTCTTGTTTCCAGATGGAAACGGTCAGTTCTTCGCCGGGCAGAACGGGCTTCTTGAAGCGACCGACCATGCCGCCGAACTTCGCGGGGTCCCCGTCGCATAGAGCATTCAACAGAAGTCGACCGGTGAATCCGTACGTGCACAGGCCGTGCAGAATCGGACGATCAAAGCCACCGGCGGCAGCAAAGGTCGGATCGGAGTGCAGCGGGTTGCGGTCACCGGAAAGGCGATACGTCAGCGCCTGATCAGGACGCGTCTGCGCGCGCACGACGATGTCCGGCTCGCGCTCCGGTGCCGCGTTGGGATTGCCCGACGGGCCGCGCTCGCCGCCAAAGCCGCCTTCGCCGCGAATGAACGCCTGCGAGCGCGTGCTGAACAGCGGCTTGCCGGTCTCGGCGTCGACGGACTCGTTCGTCGTCTCGAGCACCGCGCCCGAGCCCTTGTCATACACACCGGTCAACGTCGAGGTGGTCTTGACCTTGCCCTCGACGGGAATCGGCGAGTGCAGCGTGATCTCCTGCTCGCCGTGGAGGAGCATCGCCGGATTGAACGTGCCGACGTTGCGCATCGCACCACCGGCGCCGCCGAGGATGACCGCCATCGTCGGCAACACCTTCTGCTCGATCCCCTTGCTGTTCTCGGTCGTGAACTGGAGCTCCTTGAGCGGGTCTTCGGAGCCGGCGCCGACGCCCACCGCGTAAAGGAGCGCGTCCTTCGAATTCCACGAGCGCTCGCCTTCGCCGGTCGAGCCAACAGCATCGGGGTTAATGGGCATTGTTTCGGTACTCCTCGCGTAAGCGTCGTTTGTAGATCTTGCCGTTGTCTTCTCGCGGCAGCTTGTCGACGAAGTCGACCGTGCGCGGGCACTTGAAGTGCGCGATGCGATCGCGGGTGAACGCGATCAACTCCGCCGCAAGCTCGGGCGAGGGCTGGACGTCGCGCTTCAACTCGACGACCGCCTTCACCTCCTCGCCCATGTCCTCGTCGGGCACGCCGATGACGGCGACGTCGCCCACCGCGGGATGCTCGAGCAAGACGGCGTCGACTTCGGCGGGATAGATGTTCACGCCGCCGCTGATGATGAGGTTGGCGGAGCGGTCCGTCAGGAACAGCCAGCGGTCCTCGTCGAGATAGCCGACGTCGCCGAGGGTGAAGTGCGTGTCGACGACGGTCTTGGCGGTCTTTTCCTTGTCGCCGAAGTACTCGAACTCGGCGCCCTTGACCGTCTTGATCCACACCGTGCCTGGGACGCCCGGCGGGCACACGTTCCCGTCGTCGTCGCGGATGATCACGCCGTCTTCTCTGACGTGGCGGCCGACGGTGCCGGGGTGCTCCAGCCACGTCTGGGAGTCGATCAGCGTGGCGCCGCCCTCAGTCGCCGCGTAGTACTCCCACAGGATCGGACCCCACCACTCGATCATGCGCTGCTTCACGATGACGGGACACGGCGCGGCACCGTGCACCACGACGCGCAACGACGACACGTCGGCGTTCGCGCGTTCCTCGTCGGGAAGGTTGAGCATGCGGTTGAACATCGTCGGCACCAGATGCGTGTGCGTGACGCGGTGCTCGCGGATGAGGCGCAGCGTTTCGCTCGGTGACCAGCCGTCCATCAGCACGACGGACGCGCCCCACGTGAGCGGAGCGACCAGCGACACTCCCAGCGGCGCAGCGTGGTACAGCGGACCAGTGCAGAGATGAATGCATGTCTCGTCGTACGCAGACGTGTTCGGGCCCACCGCCGCCGGGCGATCGCGGTACACGCCCTTGGGCCGCCCGGTCGTGCCCGACGTGTACAGCATCGTCGAGCCTCGCTGCGGGTCGTCGATGTCGGATCCGTCGACACCCGCGAGCAGGTCCTCGTACTGCGTGGATCGCGGCAACTTGCCGGCGATGCTGACGAGCAGCGGCGCGCTCGCCGTCTCGGCGACGCCCTGTGCGCACGGCACCGTCGAGTCGACGAACAGCACCTTCGCGCCGCAGTCCTCGACGACGTAGTTCACCTCGTCGGGCGTGAGATGCCAGTTGACCGTGGTCAACCAGATTCCGGCGCGCGCGGTAGCCGCCACGACTTCGACGAACTCGGCGCGGTTGCGACACAGCAGCGCGACGCGGTCGCCGTAGGCCATGCCCGCCTCGCGCATGACGCGCGCCAACCGATTGGCGTTTGCGTTGAGCTCGCCGAAGGTGCGGTCGCCGTATTCCGAATACACGGCAACGCGCTCGGGATCGCGTGACGCCGCGTGCGCGACGCTCATGCCGTCTTCCGCCGCGGCGGCGTAGTCCTCGTATGCAGTTCCCCCCATATCTGAGCCGGACGTTATCGTCCCTCCGATGCCTGACGACGTCCGAACCTTCCCCGGCGCGCGCCGGCCCGACCGGTACCGGCGGGTCGACAGCAACGGCTTGTCGATCGCGGCGTACGAGTGGGGCGACGAGGACGCGCCGCCGGTGCTGCTCGTGCACGGCGGGATGGACTTCGCCGGCACCTACGACTTGTTCGCGCCGATCATCGCCGACGCCGGGTGGCGCGTCATCGCCTTCGACCAGCGCGGCCACGGCGACTCCGAGCACGCCGTGTGTTACAGCTGGGACGCCGACGTGCGCGACACGCTCGCGGTGATCGACAGCGTGACCAACCGCGCCATCCCGATCATCGGACATTCGAAGGGCGGCGGCCTGATGCTGCAGCTGGCCGACGCCTGCCCGCACCGCGTCACTCGCCTCGTGAACATCGACGGCATGCCCGGCAAGCGCACAGCGCCCGACGTCTCGGACCACGAACGCACCCGCATGATGTCGAACGAGTTGACCAACTGGCTCGATCACCGCCAGCGCAGCGTCGACTCGCAGCGCAAGCCGGGCACCATCGAAGAACTCGCGGAACGACGCGCCACCATGAACCCGCGCCTGCCGATCGATTGGCTCGAGTACCTCGTCACCATCGGCGCGCGCAAAGACGCCGACGGGTGGCGCTGGAAGATCGATCCGGTCATGCGTTTCGGCGGCTTCGGCCCGTGGCGCCCGGAGTGGTCGCTCTACCGGCTCGCCAACGTCGGTGTCCCGCTGCTCGGCATCTTGGCGACGGAGCCTGAGCGCATGGGTTTCGGCACGCGCCTCGCCGACGTGGCGCCGTACCTGCCGCCGGGTGCCGAGGTGCACGAGTTCGACGGCTGCGGCCACTTCATTCACATCGAACAGCCGCAACGCACGGCCGGTCTCGTGTTGGAGTTCCTGGCGGCGTGAGTGAATCGGTAATCGTTCGTCACGGCAAGAGCGAGCTGGCGCTGCATTGCGTCCGTACTGGTGACGGTCCGCCGGCGCTCGTGTTGCACGGCCTCGCCGAGAACGCGCGCGACTGTGTGTTGACCCGCGTGGTCACCGAAGGCTGGCCGGGCGGCGCCGTGTGGGCGCTCGATTTCCTCGGTCACGGCGACTCGACCCGTCCGCCCGGCGGCGGCTACACCGCCGAGACGTTGATGGCAGACGCCGACGCGGCGCTGCGCCACATCGGTCCCGCGACGGTGTTCGGGCGCGGCCTCGGCGCGTACATCGCGGTGCTCATCGCCGGCGCGCGTCCCGACCTCGTGCGCGGTGCGGTGTTGTGCGACGGCCCCGGTCTCAACGGCGGCGGCTCACAGCCGGCTTCGCCTGTCGTCGTGCAACCGCGCATCGACGACGTGCCGAAGGGTGCACCCGATCCGTTCGCGCTCGCGGAGCTGGCGCGCGACGTGCGTCCACCCGACTACGTCGCGAACTTCTTGCGGCAGGTGCTGTCGTTGTCGCCGCTCGACACGCCGCTGACGGTGACGGCGATCGCGCGTCCGGAGTGGCTCGAGGAGATCGTCGACGAACCCGGCGTACAGGTCGGGTCGCTCGATGACGCCATGCAGCTCTACGGAATGGTGAACGAGTAGCCCTCGGCGCGCAGGCGGTCGATCAGGCCGGGCAGTTGCGCGACCGTTTGGCTGCGGTCGCCACCGCCGTCGTGCATCAGCGCGACGCCGCCACCCTTGATGCTGAGCGCGATGCGGTTCTGGATCATCTCCGCGCCAGGCTTGCGGTAGTCACCGGGGTCGACGTCCCACGCCAGCACGCGCATGCCGAGGCGGTGCGCCTCACCTATCACGACCGTCGACAGCACCCCGCCAGGGCCGCGATAAAAGCGCGGCGGTGCACCGGTCAACGCCTTGATGGCGTTGTAGGGCATGTCGACTTCGTTGAGCTGATAGGCAGCGCCGCGCAGTCCCATACGCATGTCGTGGTTTGCCGAGTGGTCACACAGCGTGTGGCCCTCGTCGTGGATTCGCCTGACGAGTTCGGGAAAGCGCTCGATCTGGAGGCCCACGAGGCAGAACACCGCCTTGACGTCTTTCGCCTTCAGGATGTCGAGCACTTGCGGCGTCCATCGCCCGTCGGGCCCGTCGTCGAAGCTGAGCAGTACGACCGGCGCGTTCGTGACCTCGGCAGGCACGGGGGGCTTCACGATCTGCTCAGGTCGCGCTTCCTGGCCCGAGAACCGGCCGACGAACCGCTTCACGAGGCCCTCGGTGCCCGGCTGCCAGACGCGCATTTCCACGTCGGGCAGCCCGGTCGTCGGCACGGCCTTCGTTTCCTCGACGATGGGCTCGAGGTAGTCCTCACCGTTGACGTAGATGATGTGATCGCCTTGCCCGAGGTGGTGCGTCAACTCGACCTTGCGGCTGTCGATCAGGACGCGCGGCTGGCGGACGCGATGCGGCACGGGGTCGCCCGTCCCGACGGTTCGCATGAACCCGACGCGCAGCTGCACGCCGGCGGCGTCGAGCGCGTCCTTCACCGTTGCGCGCGCCACCGACAGCTGCACGCGCTTGCCGTTGACCGTGACGCGCATCGCCGACGCGTGCGCAGCAGGAATCGGCAACCACAACAACGCGATCGCGCCAACCGCCACCGCCGCCTTCGCGAAATGCATCGCGCCCCTACGACTCACGTCAGAAACAGTAAATCAGAGCGGCCGTGACATTCCGGATCCGTGATCTAACGCCGCAGTAGGTCCTTGGCGATGTGGGTGATCTGGATCTCGTCGGTGCCGGCGTAGATCTGGAGGACCTTGGCGTCGCGCGCGAGCTGCTCGACGTGGAACTCGGCCATGTAGCCGTTGCCGCCGTGGAGCTGCACCGCTTCGAGCGCGACTTCCATCGCGGCGCGCGCCGAGTACAGCTTCATCGCCGATGCCTCCGCGAGCGTGAGGTTGCGGCCGGCGGCGCCCATCTCCATGAACCGGAAGACGAGGTTCTGCACGTTCAGACGCGCCACCTCCATCTTCGCCAACTTCTCCTGGATCAGCTGGAACTCACCGATGGGCTGGCCGAACTGCACGCGGTCCTTGGCGTACTGCACCGACAGTTCGAGGCAGCGCTCGATGATGCCGAGCGACATCGCCGCGACACCGGAGCGCTCCATCGAGAAGGTGTCCTTGGCGCCCGAACGGCCACCGCCGGGGATGTCCTCGGTTTCGCCGAGCAGACGGTCCTTGCCGACGCGCACGTCGTCGAGGAACAACTCCCCCGTCGGTGACGAGTGCATGCCCATCTTGCGCAGCGGCTTGGACTGCGTGAGTCCCGGCATGCCCTTGTCGAGCACGAAGGTGAGCACCTTGCGCTCGGCAGGCGGATTGCCCTCGTCGAGCTTGCAGATGAACACGATCGTGTCGGCGTAGGGGCCGTTGGTGATGAACGTCTTGGAACCGTTGAGCAAGTACTCGTCGCCGTCGCGCCGCGCCGTCGAAAGCATCGATCCGAACGCGTCCGAACCCGAACCCGGTTCGGTGATCGCCCACGAGCCGACCTTCTCGAGCGTGAGCAAGTCGCGCGCCCAGCGCTTCTTCTGCGCGGTCGTGCCTTTCGACATGATCGCGGCGGCCGTGAGCCCGACGCTGACGCCCATCGCCGTGATCATCCCCGGGCAGTACCGGCAGATCTCGATGATGGGCAACATCATCATTCCGCCGCCACCACCACCGCCCGACTCGTCTTCGTCGTCGGTCATCAGCGGCTTCGGCGCTTCACCCGCTTCTTCCCTGGCGATGCGACGGTCGAAGCTCGCCGCCGCCATGGCGTCCATGCCGAAGGTCGCGAACAGCTTGCGCAGCACGTCGTACGGCGGCGTGTCGCCGTGTTCGAGTTCCTCGACGTGCGGTGCGATCTCCTTCTCGACGAATTGCCGCACCGCGTCTTTGATCATCTTTTGCTCATCGGACCACTCGAACATGGCGTGGAACCTAGTGGGCGAAGCCTGAGATGACGGCGCCGAACGAGGTCACGTCGGCGGGCGCCGGTTCACGGCGGAAGTTCACGATCGCCGTCTGCACACCGACCTCCGCGAGCTGCGCGTACGCCGGAATCGGATCGGCGTCCGACGACACCGTGCCGAGGTGCGTCACTTCGACAAGCGACGGATCGCGCCCAACATCGACACAGTGCGCGTGCAACACGGCGAGCTTGCGCGCCACCGTCTTGGCGTCGCCGAACAGGTTGCACGCATCGGCGTACTGGGCGACGAGTCGCAAAGTCTTCTTCTCGCCCGACCCACCGATCAGGATCGGCACCCGCTCCTGGACCGGCCTCGGGTAACACATCGCCTCGGGCACCTCGACGACGCGGCCCTTGAACGCCGGGCTCCCCTTGCCCCACATGAGTGGCAGCAATTCGAGCGCGTCTTCCAACAGCGCGTACCGCTCGCGCAGCGGCGGGAACGTGAAGCCGTAGGCGGTGTGCTCTCGCTCGTACCACGCAGCACCGAGGCCGGCGACGGCGCGCCCGTCGGAAACGACGTCGAGCGTGGCGATCATCTTCCCGAGTAGCGCCACGTTGCGATACGTCACGCCGGTGACGAGCGCACCGAGGCGGACCCGTGACGTGACGCCGGCGAGGTACCCGAGCGTCGTGTAGCACTCGAGCAGGTCTTCCCACTCGCGACCGGCCTGCGGGATCTGGATGAAGTGGTCCATCAACCACAGGCTGTCGAACCCGGCCTCTTCCGCCGCCACAGCCACGTCGCGCAGCGCGCTCGCCGTGCTGCCTTCCCAACCGTGGCGCGGCAGCTGGAGTCCGAAGCGCAGCCTGGTATCAGCGCGCCGAAGCAGCGGACCGGGTTCGGCAAAAACTGCGTCGTACCCCTCGGTCGCGAGCAGCGGGTGGACTCGGTCGAACTCCTTGAGCTGTTTCGTCAGTACCGGCCCGGGGACGGGAAACGCGCGCGTTCGGTTCCGGCTCTTGCACGTGGCCGCGTCAGTGGGGAACGCCACGGCCACGCACGGCACACCCGCGGCGCGGGCGTACTCGCGGTACCTGGCGCGACTCTCGTCCTCGAGAGACGTGGCGTCGATCACCGTGAAAAGGCGCCGCGCCAGCCGCCGCTGCACGATGTCTTCGAGGACCGCGAACGCGTCGACGCTTGCCTTCTGGTCGACCGCCGACTGGCCGACCTGTTCCCGCAGCGCGTCGCTCGACACCACCTCTCCCGGCGCGCAGTTGTCAGCCGCCCACGTCGACTTGCCTGAACCCGACACGCCGACGAGCACCACGAGGCACGGCGTCGGAACGGTGACGTCCGTCATCGGCCTTGTCTACGCGATTGCGACGACCGCCACCGTGTCTTGTGCGCCGAGCGTGACCGTCTGGGACTTCGGCGGGTTCACGACAACCTCGCCCGTCGCAGCGATGCGGTAGCCGAACACCGAGACCGCTTGTTCTGCGCCGGCCGCGACGACCGCACCGAACGGCAACGCCTGCGCGCCCACGAATCGCGGCGCGGGCCGCATCTCGACGACGGCGCCTTCGGCGTCGAAGAGATCGTCGAACACTGCCTGCAGCGCCGGCCGCTCCGACAGCTGCGCTATCAAGAGGCTCCCGAGAGCGTTGCTGACGATGAGATCGTCGACGCCGACGGGCACGGCGAGCGCGAGGTTCTGCTGGTCGAGCAGCTCGGCGACTATGCGCACGCCGTGGTTGCCGTCAGTGGGCCACTGCGACCGGAGGGCGAGCAGCGTGACGAGTGTGCGCGCGTCCGCATCGTCAACCGACAGCGCGTCGCGATACCCGAGCACGATGACGCGTTTCGGCGCGCCGTCGGCCAGGGCGTGGAAGTCGTCGGGACCGCCCTCACCGACCTTCACCGACAGCGTGGCGTTGGCGAGCGTGATCGCATCGAGATCGGCGCGATTCACGAGGTCGCCGTCGACGACGACGGTGACCTTGGAGTCGGCGGGCAGGAACTCGTCGAGTTCCTGGAGCACCTTGTGACCGAAGCTGCTCCACCCGACGAGCACGACGTCGAGCGGGTCGCGCACGGAAGCGCCTGCCGGGGGCGAGGGCGGGGCGTCGTACTGCTGGACGCCGCTAAAGCTGATGTTCGCGTCGTCGTCGGCGATGACGATCAGATGGTCGTCGGCGCGCAACTCCGCGTCGGGTGCGGGATTCAATTCGACTCCGCCGTCGCTGCCCATGCGCCCGATCACCGACGACGTCTCGAAGGCCACGAGCGCGTCGCGGTACGGCCTGCCGGCGAGTTCGGGCACCTGCGTGAAGTACATCTCGTCGCCTTCGAAGTCGAGCAGGTCGCTGAACACGGCAGACAGCCCGGCCTGCAAGCACGCCTGCGCGGTCACCTCGGCGACGATGTCGTCGCTCGACACGGTCAGCACGCGTCCGCCGGTGGCGTCGCGGATGATGCGCGCCGTGTCGGCGTGCGTGAGTTCGGCGACGATGTGGGTGTCGAGCAGGTCAGGATCGATGGCTCGCACCGCCAGGATGGCCTTGACGACACCAGCGTCGCCGTCATCACCGCGCACCACGATGATCGAGCGCGCATGATGCACCGCGGAACGCTCCAGATCCGCCGGCGAGGACGTGCTGCCGCTGCGGCACACAAGCCGCGTCGTAAGCGGCTCACGAATGCGTTCGCGCAGTGTGTCTTCCATCTCCGCCTTCTCTGCGCTCGACAACACGACGATCGCCACGTCGCGTTCGCTCGCGTTGGCGAGGACGAGTTCGCTCACGATGCGCGGCACCTGATCGGACCACCCGAGGATGAGCGTGTGGCGTGCCTCGACCACCGTCGACCGACCCTTGCGCAACTCCTCCACCTTCTGGTCGACGGCGTTGGCGATCAACCCGATCAACGACCCGGCGAGGAAGATTCCGGCGAGCGTCACGAGGAGCGCGACCAGACGCGTGGGCCACGCGGTATCGGCGGCGAACGACCCGGAGTCGAGGGTACGCAGCATCGCCTGCCATAGTTCTTCGCTGAAGCTGTCGTGGGCGCCGCCTGCGAATGCGAGGTTCGCCACGGTCGCGATCGCCGCCGCGAGGAACATCACGAGCAGGCTGAGACCGGCGAGGTAGGCGATCACCACGAGAGGACCCCGTGCCATCGCGTTGTCGAAGCGATACCGCAGCCGCGTGAGCGTCGACACTTTCGTCGGCGGCCGCGCACGCACGCGGCCGGGCGCGGCGTTGCTCATGCGATTCCGGCGTTGCCCCGCCTTGTTCTGTCGAGCGCTCATCGACCTCCGCTGACGTCCAGGATTGCGCCCGTAACGTAGGACGCTTCGTCCGAACACAGCCACGCGATGGCACGCGCGACCTCGATCGGTTCGCCGGCGCGCTGCATCGGGATTTGACCCGCAAGGTCGCGCGCACGGTTCGGAAGCCCCCCGCTGGCGTGGATTTCGGTGTCGGTGATGCCCGGCCGTACACAGTTCACGCGCACGCCGTCGGCGGCGAGTTCCTTGGCGAGGCCGAGCGTGAGGGTGTCGACCGCAGCTTTGCTGGCTGCGTAGTCGACGTACTGGTTCGGGCTTCCGACGCGGGCGCCGACCGATCCCACGTTTACGATCGAGCCGCCATCGCCACCGAGGCTGCGCGCCATCCGCCGTGCGGCTTCGCGCGCGCACAGGAATGGTCCGAGCGCGTTGACGGCCAGCATCCGCTGAATTCGTTCCGTCGACATCTCGTCCAGGCGTTGGGCGACGTCGACGATGCCGGCGTTGTTGACGAGCACGCCCAGCAGCCCGAGGTCGTCCGCCGCGGTGAAGAGCGCGGCGACGCCGTCCTCGCTCGAGACGTCACCTTGCGCGGCGACGGCGCGCACGCCGTGCATCAGGCACGCGCGCACGACGTCGTCGGCGCGCGCCGAGTTGCGCTCGTATCCGACGACGACGTCGTGGCCCGCCTGCGCGAGGAGTTCGCAGGTCGACGCGCCGATGCCGCGGCTCCCGCCGGTGACGACGGCGACGCTCACTGCGCCAGCCAGTCGAGGATCATCGCGCGCAACTTGTCGATGCCGACACCCTTCGCCGCGCTGACCCATACCACCTCGGACGGCGCGAGTTCACAGCCCGCTGCGAGCTCGCGCTTGCGTTTGTCGCGCTGCGACGACTTGACCTTGTCGTGCTTCGTGGCGACGACGGTGAACGGACGCTCGTGCGCGCGCAACCACTCGAGCAGTTGCACGTCGAGCTTGGTCGGACCGATCTCTCCGTCTACCAACGCCAGGACGTTCGTCAGCTCGTCGCGCTCGAGCAGATATTCCTCCGCCATCTTCTGCCACGCCTGGCGCAACGACGCCGACGCCTTGGCGTAGCCGTAGCCCGGACAGTCGACCAGCATTCGGCCGCCGCCACGCCCGTCCTCGAGCGCGAACTGGTTCAGCAGGCGCGTGCGGCCCGGCGTCTTCGACACCAGCGCCAGCTTCTCGCTACCGCCGAGGGCGTTGATCAGCGACGACTTACCGACGTTCGAGCGACCGATGACCGCGATCTCACTGGTTGCCGGCGTGAGATCCGCCATCCGCGGCGCGGACAACACGAAGCGCAGTTGGAGCGGAGGCACTCCCCCTATTTAGTCGTCGGCCTTGAGCGCGACCGCGTTCGGCGTCACGTTCATCTTCGGCATGTACGCCGCAGCGTCGCCGCGCTCGGTAGGCGCGCGGTACATCGCGGCGTTCAGTGCGTCGCGACACGCCGGGCACGGGCCGTAGAACGGCGTGTCGACGTCGGGGGCACCGCAGCGAGGACAGTCGAACATCGCGGGCGAGGCTACGCACTAGCCGCCCGTGTAGCGCGTACCCTCGGGATCGACCGCCCACGGAGCCGGGGCGCCGTAGCTGTTCTCGTAGATCAGGTCGCCGAGGGGTAGCCGCCGCACGGGACCGTGCGCGCCCGCCGGCTTGCCCAGCGGGATCACGCCGGCAATCACGGCGTCCTCGGGAAGGTCGAGCACGCGCTCGAGTTCCTCACGGACTGGGTGGTGCCACTGCGTCATCACGCCGCCGTAACCGAAGGCGCGCGCCGCCAGCAGCAGGTTCTGGCACGCCGGGTACACCGACGCACCGGCCGTGATGTCGTTGCGCCGGTGACGATCGCGGTTGCAGGCGATCACGATGGCGGGCGCGTCGGCGATGGTGTCGACGAACTCGTTCATGCTGCGCGCCATCCGCGCGCGGCGGCTCTGGTCCTCCGCCGGAGGGTCCTGACGCTCGCCCTGCCACGACAGCGCGAAGCCCTTCGCCAGCAACGCCCGCGCGTCTGCCGCTTCGGGCGTGCGCCGCAGGACAACGAAACGGAACGGTTGGCTGTTGTGGCCTGACGGCCCGCGCGTCGCCGCGAACATGATGGCGTTGAGGTCTTCGGTCGGAATGTCGTCCGGCAGATACCGCCGGATCGACCGAGTCGTGATCAGTCCTTCGTACAGGGTGGGCTGTTCGGCCATCCGCACTTTGTATCGTGCGGCTATGGCTCGTGGCGCTGCCGGGGCGGCAGTTGACGATCTGGCGCGTGACGTCGAGGCCGCGATCAACGCCGTCGTGCGGGGGCGCCAAGACGTCGTACGCCTCACACTGGTCGCGGTATTGAGCGGCGGGCACCTCCTCATCGAGGACGTCCCGGGCGTCGGCAAAACGCTGCTGGCGAAGTCGCTGGCGACGGCGGTCGGCGGCAAGTTCAACCGCGTGCAGGCGACGCCCGATCTGCTGCCATCGGACATCACCGGGAGTTCGGTGTACCAACCGGTCGACGGGATCTGGGAGTTTCATCCCGGGCCGGTGTTCGCCAACGTCGTGATCGTCGACGAAGTCAACCGCGCCACACCGCGCACGCAGGCCGCTGTGCTCGAAGCGATGGAAGAGCGACAGGTCACCGTCGACGGTGTGAGCCGCGCGCTGCCCGAGCCGTTCTTTTTGATCGCCACGCAGAACCCGCGTGAACACGCCGGCACGTTCCCGCTCCCCGACGGCCAACTCGACCGCTTCGCCGTGACGACGTCGATGGGTTATCCCGCGCCCGCCGACGAGACTGATGTGCTGCTTGGCCAGGGCGGCGTGGACGCGCTCGACGATGTCGCGCAGGTCGTCACGCCTGATCGCCTCGCCGATGCGATCGACGCGGTACGCGCGCTGCACGTCGAGCGCAGCGTGGCCGAGTACGTCGTCGCGCTCGTCACGGCGTCGCGCAATCATCCGGCGGTCGCACTCGGCGCCAGCCCACGCGCGGCGTCGGCGCTGCTGCGCGCCGCGCAGGCGCTCGCCGCCATCCTCGGGCGGGCCCACGTCGTGCCCGATGACGTCCAGTCGCTCGCCGTACCCGTGCTGGCGCACCGCCTGTCACTGCGCGACGGCGCCGGAGTGGACGAGTCGGCGCGCGTCGTCGAGGAGTTGGTGGCACGCGTCGCGGTGCCGCGGCAGTGATCGCTGCGGCGTGGCGCCGCACCGGTATCTCTGGTTTCGCGCTCGCCGGGCTCGGCATGGCGGCGATCGCCATGCTGCTGTCGCGCGGCGCGGGGTCGGGCTGGCTCGTCGTGTTGGCGGCGGCGTTTCTCGGCCTCGTCGCGGTCGGCGTCGTCACGGCGGTGGTTGGACTCGTCGGCGCGCGGGTTTCGGTCGTCGCGCCGACAGACGCCACCGTCGGCGAACTGATGAGCGTCGAGGTGATCGTCTCGTCGCCGGTCCCGCAGTTGCGCACCGTGACATTCGTGAACCTCGACGGAACGACGCACCCGGTGAATCGCGGCCGTACGACTATTGCGGTGCGCGCCGACCGGCGACGCGTCGTCGCCGCGCTCACGCTCGAAGTGCGCAGCGGGATCACGCTCGGCGTGCTGCGGCCGGCGGCGCGCGTGGTCGTCGACTTGCCGACGCCGCTGGCGATTGGCCCGCGTCCGACTCCGGTGACGCTCACCGACGCCATCGGCTTCGACGTCGCCGCCGACGTGCGCTCGGTGCGGTCGTACGTCGCCGGTGACCCGGCGCGCCTGGTGCACTGGCGCAGCACGGCCCGCCGCGGCGAGCTGATGGTCCGCGAGCTCGAAGCGGCGGACCAGCTCCAGGGCACGCGGCTCCAGTTCCGGGTGGCGCTCTCGGCCGACCATGAAGCAGCCGAGGCCGCCGCGAGTCGCGCCGCGGGTCTCGCCATCGTCGCTCTGGACGCGGGGCTGCGCGTCGACCTGCTCACACGCGAGCACGACGGCCCGCGTTCGGGCGCGGTGACGTCGCGACGCGAGGTCGGTCGTCGCCTCGCCGCGGCGGTGACCGGCGAACCCGCGCCGGCGACGCCGGGCGAACGCACGAGGGTGGTCGACGTTTCGTGACGGCGACCCTGCTCGACCGCCTGCGCGAGGCGAACCGCACGCCTGTCGTCGAGAACTCGGTCGCGCTGCGTGTTGCGGTGTTCGTGGCCGTGATGATCGCGACGCACGGCGCGCTTCGTCTCGGCATCGGCGGGCCGTTGCTCGAGGTCGCGTGCTACGTCGGCATCCCCGCGGGC
>JBEEFV010000072.1:0-22305 GCA_041166405.1 Actinomycetota bacterium
CTATTACATCTGCGACCGCAAGAACGACATGATCATCTCGGGCGGCGTCAACATCTATCCCGCCGAGATCGAAGCCGTATTGGTGGCCCATCCCGACATCGCCGACGCCGCGGTGTTCGGCATTCCCGACGACGAGTGGGGCGAGGCGGTGCACGCGGTGATCACGACGTATGACGGTTCGGCACTCGAGCAAGCCGCGCTGGAAGCGTTCTGTCGCGAACACCTCGCCGGTTACAAGGTCCCGCGCTCACACGCGCTGATGAAAGAGATCCCGCGCAGCGCGTCGGGCAAGATCCTCAAACGCGAGCTGCGTGAGCCGTACTGGGAAGGTCGTTCGTCCAGAGTCGGCTGACTTCAGCGAGGGTCGCTTCGGCGGCGGCGCGGAAGCGCATGAACTCGCCGACGACCTCGTCGTTCGTCCACTCCATGCGCGACACCGTTGCGGTGATGTCGAACATGTCGCGCAGCAGTTGGTCGCGGCGAGCTTGATACTCAGAGAGGTCGTTGCCGGCCAGCACAGTGTCGGCGAGCAGCTGTGCGCCGAGAAACGCGTTGGCGATGCCCTGCCCGGTGACGGGGTCCATGTAGAACCCGGCGTCGCCGACCAGCGCCCACCCCGGACCGTGCGACGCGACGACGCGCGACGGTTGCGGCTTGAACACGGTGTAACGGGTTTCGCGCTGGCCGCTCTCGATGGCGTCGGCGACCTCGGGAGTCAGCGTGCGTGCCGCGGCGGCGAACGTTTCGTCGTTCGCTCCCGCGAAATCGTCGTCGTGGTGGGATCCGACGGCGATGCACGCGAGATCGTCGTTCGTCGGGAACACGAGCACGGCGCGCTGATCGGCGAGCACCAGCCGGTTGTGGTCGAGGCCCGTGCCCGAGAAGTAGGCGTAGCTGCCCGTCATCGCCGAGGAGCGCTCGTCGATCGTTGCGGCCTTGACGGCACGGGCGACGCGGGAGAACGCGCCGTCCGCGCCTACGACGAGGTCGGCAGCGACGTCGACAGACGTGCCGTCGGCCCGGCGCACGGTCACGCCGGCGACGCGCTCGCCACCTTTGACCCCCGAGACCGTCGTGTTGTCCCACAGCGTCGCGCCGCACTTCTGCGCGTCCTCGGCGAGCATGGTGTCGAGCACGGTGCGACGCGGCGCGATCCAACCGGCCGACGCCGCCGGTGCCGGGAAGCGGTCGAGGCGGATGTCGCCGAGCCGCAACGTGGCCTCGTGGCTGTTCGGCGTGCCCGCGGCGACGAGTCGTTCGAACAGGCCCCACCGCTGGAGCAGGTGCGACCCGTGGAACGCCATGGCGTGCGTGGACACCGTGTCACTCGGAAACGTCGCTCGGTCGACGAGGAGCACCCGCATCCCGCCTTCCGCCAGCAGGCGCGCCGTGGCGCTGCCGGCACACCGCGCCCCGACGATGACGACGTCGAACTTTTCCATTCCAACCCCCAGAGTCATAACTGCATCCAGATACAGTAACGTATGCGGATATAGTTACGAATGTGAGTGCGCCTGTCAAGCGGCTGTCTCGCGCCGAACGACAAGACCTGACGCGCGCCGCGCTGCTCGACGCGGCGATCCATCTGTTCATCGAGCGCGGCATCGACGCCACGTCGATAGAGGAAGTCACCGCCTACGCGGGATTTACGCGCGGCGCGTTCTATTCGAACTTCGCGTCGAAGGACGAGCTCGTGATCGAGGCAGGACGCCGGTTCCTCGAGAACCTGCACGCGGCGGCGCTCCCGGTCGGCCGCGTTCCGGAAGAGCCGGGGAACGCGTACAAGGAACGGGTCGAGCGCCTCCGCCCGGTCGCCGAAGGCGGCCCCGACATCTTCCTGGCCGAGTTCACGCTGTACGCCATTCGTCATCCGGAAATCGCCGACGCGACGGCGCAACTCCACCGCCGGCAGCTGCAACCAGCCGTGGAATTCGTGAAGACGCAACTGCAAGCTTCGGGCGTGAAGAAGCCGGCGGGCGTGAGCTACGAGACGCTGGCGAACATCGTCCAATGCCTCACATTCGCGACGGTGTTTTTCGGTCGCATCGATGCCCCCGTTGCCGCGGAACGATCGGTCGAGATCGCGACGAGGGCGCTGTTCAACGGGCTGAAGTAGTCGTACGATCCGGGCGGGCGGGCTTTACAACTTGGGGGGAGCGCAAATGTGGCGCATCCGAAAGCCATCTGCTTTGTTCGTGGGGGCGGCCGCGGCCGTTGCCCTTCTCGCGGCAGGCGTCGCAGCGGCGCCGCCTACCAGCGCCGCCAAGCCCACGAGGCCGACCACGACGACGACGGCGCGCGTCACGACGACCACGACCGCGCCGACGTCGGGTACGCACGATCCGATCTTGTTCGTGCACGGCTGGAACTCGAGCGGGACCACGTGGACGACGATGATCGGCCGGTTCAAGGCGGACGGCTGGACCGACGCCGAACTCAACAACTGGTCTTACGACTACACGCAGTCGAACGCGACGACCGCGAGCCAACTGGCGACCAAGGTGAACCAGATCCTCGCGGCGACGGGCGCAACGAAGGTCGACATCATCTCCCACTCGATGGGCGGGCTGTCGTCGCGCTACTTCCTCAAGTTTCTCGGCGGTGATGCGAAGGTCGACGACTGGGTGTCGCTTGGCGGGCCGAATCACGGGACCGACACCGCCAACTTCTGCTTCGACACGTCGTGCGGCGAGATGCGCGTCGGCTCGACGTTCCTGCAGAACCTGAATGCCGGCGACGAGACGCCCGGCGCGGTGAGCTACCGCACGTGGTGGTCGGGTTGCGACGAAGTGATCAACCCCGACTCGAGCGTGGCGCTGTCGGGCGCAACGAACACGCAGACCGCGTGCCTGTCACACGGCGACCTCCACGAGGACGCAACCGTGTACGCCCAAGTTCGCGACGCCATTCGCTGAAGTCCAAACGCGACGGTGCGCCGGGCCCGTACAGGCGCCCGGCGCACACATTTGGCGTCGCTCTACTTACGCGTTCCGACTTCGGAAGATGCTGTACCCGCCGGGGCCGACGAGGCACGCGACGACGAAGAGCACCAGTCCGAACAGCAGCTGTCCCTGCAGTACCTGCACGACACCTGCGATTGCGATTGCCACGGCGATAAGCCACAGAAGCATTTGGTTTCTCCTTTGGACTGTGTGATGTAGTGATTCCCGTTTCAGCCGCGGAATTAACCGTTTAAGCGTTCGAATGCGCGCGGTTGGCGTTCGCCAGTGCGCGAGGCTGCGGCGCATGGGAAAGGACATGGACCGGTGGCTGGGCGACGGCGGCATGCCCGTCATCGAGGCGATCGGCGGCAGCATCGACGAATACGGCGACGGGTGGTGCGCCGGCGCGTGGACGCCCACGAAGATGGCGTGCAATCCGCACGACGGTGTGCAGGCGGGCGTCTACGCGGTGATGCTCGACGCGGCAATGAACTTCGCCATCAATTCGGCGCTCGACGGCAAAGACCGCACGCGCGCCACGCTCGAAATGAAGACGGACTGCATGAAAGGCGCGGTGCTGGGGGAGAAGCTGTCGGTACGCGGGACGCTCGACCGCATGACAAAGCTGATCGCGTTCTCGTCGGCGGAGATCCGCAACGACAAGGACGAACTCATCTGCCGTTCAACCGGCACGTTCATGGTGCATCGCGCTGATGGGTGACATCACGCCGTTCACGATCGACATCGCCGACGAGCAGATCGAAGACCTGCAGCAGCGGTTACGCAACACGCGCTTTCCCGAACCCGAAACGGTCGACGGCTGGGAACAGGGAATGCCGCTCCAGTACGTGCAGGACCTGTGCACCTACTGGGCCGACGAGTACGACTGGCCGGCGCGCCAAGCGCACCTCAACCAGTTCCCGCAATTCACGACACAACTCGACGACCTCAACATCCACTTCATCCACGCGCGTTCACCGCACGACAACGCGCTGCCGTTGGTGATGACGCACGGCTGGCCGGGATCGGTCGTCGAGTTCATGAAGGTGATCGAGCCGCTGACGAATCCGGACGATCCGGCTGATGCGTTCCACGTCGTGTGCCCGTCGCTGCCGGGCTACGGCTGGTCCGACAAGCCGTCGACGACGGGCTGGGGCACGAAGAAGATCGCGCAGCAGTGGACGCAGTTGATGGCTGGTCTCGGCTACGGGCGTTACGTCGCACAGGGCGGCGACTGGGGCGCGGCGGTGACGAGCGGCATCGGCGCGATCGACCCCGATCACTGCGCGGCGATCCATCTCAACATGGTCATCGCCCCGCCGTCGAAGGAGATGCTCGCCGATCTCACCGACGCCGAGAAGAAGGCGCTGGAGGACTACTCGTACCACCAGCGCTGGGGCATGGGGTACTCGACCGAGCAGTCCACGCGTCCGCAAACGCTCGCCTACTCCCTCGTCGACTCACCGGCGGGACAGATGGCGTGGATCGTCGAGAAGTTCTGGCAGTGGGCCGACTGCGACGGCCACCCCGAGAACGTCTTCACACGCGACGAGTTGCTCGACAACGTGATGCTCTACTGGCTCCCGGGCAACGGCGGATCGTCGGGTCGGCTGTATTGGGAGAGCTTCAACAACCGCGAGTTCGACAAAGTCGTCGTGCCGACGTGCGTGTCGTCGTTTCCGAAGGAGATCTTCCGCCCGTCACGCCGGTTCGCCGAGCCGCACTACGACATCGCGTACTGGAACGAGCTCGACAAGGGCGGCCACTTCGCCGCCTTCGAGCAGCCGGCGGTGTTCGTCGACGAACTCCGCGCCGCGTTCAGTCAGTTCCGCTGAGCGCGTAACACCCCCTGGATAGGGTCGGGCGAATGACGGAATCTTCCAACGAGAAGATCGTGAGCAGAGTCCAAGCGCTGCTCGCCAAGGCAGAGTCCACGACGTTTCCCGAAGAGGCCGAGGCGCTGACCGCCAAGGCGCAGGAACTGATCACGCGCTATTCGATCGACCAAGCGGTCGCGCAACAGCGGCGCGCCGCCGGCGCGAAACCGGCGCTGCGCCGGCTCCACATCGAGGGTCCGTACATCTCGCCCAAGGCGACGTTGTTGTCGGCGGTCGGACGCGCCAACAACGTCGAGGTCGTCTACAACGCTTCGGGGCGCGCCAGCCTCGTCGGCTTCGACACCGATCTCGACACGGTCGAGTTGTTGTTCGCGTCGTTGCTGGTACAGGCGACGGCTGCGATGTTCCGTGTCCCGCGCGACGAAGTCGGAGATCGCGTCAAGGCGTTTCGCCACGCATTTCTGTTCGCGTTCGCGCAACGCATCGGGCAACGCTTGGCGCAGGCGCGGGCCGCTGCGACCGAGCAGGCCGCGAGCGAGCACGGCGCGTCGCTGGTGCCGCTCATGGACGCACGCCGCGTCGCCGTCGAACAGATGATGCGCGACGAGTTCCCGAACACGCGGACGACCCGCTCGTCGGTAAGTCACTACGGCGGCTACAGCGCCGGCGCATCCGCAGCCGACCGCGCCGACATCGGCGCCAGAGGACGCCTCAGTGGCAGCGATCGAGCTCTCACGCGCTGAGGCGCGGCGCATCGCGCTCGCCGCGCAGGGCTTCGCGCGACCGCGGCCGAAGTCCAAGGTCACGGCCAAGCACTTATTGGACGTCGTCGACACGCTCGGTGCGGTGCAAGTCGACACCGTCAACGTCATGGCGCGCGCCCACTTGATGACGTTCTTCAGCCGCGTCGGACCGTACGACGAACAGATCCTGCACAAGCTGTGGGCGCCGGGTGGAGGTCTCGTCGAGTACTGGATGCACGGCACCTCGTTGATGCGGTACGACACGTGGCCGCTCTTCGCGTGGCGCATGCGGGCCGATCGCCAGCGCCACGGCGTCGACGGTTCGGAGCTGCGCAAGGCGCTCGCGGCCCTCCAGCGCGAGGTTGATCTGCGCGGTGAGGTCACCGCCGGCGAGCTCGAAGTGCGGACGAAACCGAAAGAGCCGTGGTGGGACTGGACGGCCACCAAATCGCGGCTCGAATACCTCGTCGCCACCGGTGCGATCACGACTGGTCGCAAGCCGAACTTCGAACGCACCTACGTCTCGCTGTTCGAGAGCATCCCCGACGCCACCGTCGCGGCGCGCGACGCGATCGACCCCGAAGCGGCGCGCCGCGCAACGGTCCTGCTGGCCGCGAAAGCGCTCGGCGTGGCGCGCCAAAACGAGCTGTCGTTCTACGTCTGGATGCAGGCCGCCGCGATCCGTCCCGTCATCAAGCAACTCGTTGCCGACGGGGAACTACTTGAGGCGAAGGTCGAAGGCCTCAAAGGAACGTGGTTCTTGCATCCCGAGGCCGCCAAACCGCGCGCCGTGCGCGCCGCGGCGCTCGTCAATCCGTTCGACTCCATGATGTGGCGCCGAGGACGCATCGTGGACCTCTTCGGATTCGACTACGTGCTCGAAATCTTCGTCCCCGAAGCCAAGCGAGTGTTCGGGTACTACGTGCTGCCGTTCCTGCTCGGCGAGCAGTTCGTGGCGCGCGTCGACCTCAAAGCCGACCGCAAGGCGAAGGCACTGTTGGTGCAGGCGAGCTACGCCGAGTTCGGCGTCGACCTCGACGAGGTTGTGCCCGCGCTCGTGCACGAATTGCACGAGGTCGCGCGCTGGCAGGGACTGACCGACGTCGTCGTGAAGAACAAGGGCGACCTGGCGAAGCGGCTGAGCGGCGCGATTTAGCGCAGGTTGATTTCGCACCACACGCGTTTGCCCGACGGACGCGACTCGACGCCCCACGACGAGGCGATCGAGTCGACGACGCGCAAGCCGCGCCCTCCCGGCTGGTCCCCGGAAAACGGCGCCATTTTCGGCACAACGAACGATCCGTCGTCCACTTCGATTCGGACGCCCTGGCCGAAGAAACGCACGGTCGCCGTTTCGGGGTCGCCGGCGTGCACGAGCGCGTTGGTGGCCAGTTCCGACGCCGCCAGCTTCAGCCCTTCGTCGTCGAGCCGGTCGGTGAGCCGCCAGCTGGCGATGAGCCGGTCGAGTAGTTCGCGGACCTCGCGCACGCTCTTCGCGTCTGGCCGCAGGCGCAACCGCGCCAAGCGCGGCGGGCGTGGCGGCTCCGCCCACAACTCCGGTTGCTGGTCTCCCAACGGATAGCCGGGCAGATCGAGGTCATGCACGTCGACCCCGATGGCGTCGGCGACGGATTGACGCGGATCGTCGCCGAGCTCGGTCGGGACGCCGACGACGGCGACGGCCGCATCGGGCGAATGACACGCGCGCACCGCGGCGTCGCACAGCGCCGCCACGTCGCCGCCGACGAGCACGTCGTCGAGGAAAGCGTCGCTCGTCGTGTCGAAGTCGCCGGGGCGTGCGAACAGCAGCGCATCGCCCGGGCCGAGGCCGACGCGATCGTCACCGAGAGGCTGGCGCGCATCGAACGGATGGCCGCGCACGTCGACCCAGCCGGCGCGTCGCACGACGACGGGACGAACCGCGTCCGCGTTGGCGAGCGTTATCCACGCGCCGCAGGCGTCAAGCTCGAGCTTCGCCAGGGTCACGGCCGTCGCGTCGGGACGCGCCCGCAACACGCGCGACGGCAACGCGCTCGCCGCCGCCTGCGCGTCGATGGCGTCGGCGCCGGCACCGAACGCAAGCCACCACAGGTTGGGCTCGGTGCGCTGAATGTGGAGGGCGGAGTCGCCGGCGGCGGACGCCGCGATCTCCATCCGGGGAATCGTCATGCTGCTGCGGATGGTACGCAATGGGAGTGGAGGCACCCGATCAGCTGGCAGCGCTTGGCCGGTCGCTGCAGCAGATCCTGCTCGCTTCGTTCGGTTTGCACCCCGAAGACGTGCAACGCGAGGTCACTGATGCGGTCAAGCACCTCGGCGGCGACAACGTTGAGATCTTGTTGGCCGACTACGACCAGCGCGTGCTCGTGCCCTACGACGCCGACGACGATCGCGAGTTTCCGATCGACGGCAGCGCGCCCGGCGTGTCGTTTCGCACCGACACCGTCATCGCCGAGCGCGGCGCCGGCGGAAGGCGCCGTTTGTGGGTTCCGATCCGCGACTCGAGCGAACGCGAAGGCGTCCTCGGCGTCGACGATGACGGGACCATCGAAAACGACGTGTGGCACGCCGTCGCCTCGCTCGTCGGCGAACTGATCGCGTCGAAGGAGCACTACGGCGATCACGTCACGCTGCGGAAGCGAAGGACGCCGTTCTCGACGCCGGCCGAGATGCGATGGGGGATGCAGCCGCCGCTCACGTTCACGTCGCCGGATGTGACGTTGGCGGGATTTCTCCAGCCGACGCACAGCATCGCCGGTGACGCGTTCGATTACTCGGTCACCGGTCGTCGCGCCTACGTGCTCATCGTCGACGCCATGGGCCACGGCCTGGAGGCGAGCCGGATGGCCAACCTCGCCCTCGGTGCGTCGCGCAACGCGCGTCGAAACGGAGCGTCGTTGACCGAGATCGTTGTTGCGCTCGACGAGGCGATCGAAACGCAGTTCGGTGACAGCCGGTTTGTGACCGGTCAGGTGGCGACGCTCGACCTCGACACCGGCGGCATGGAACTCGTCAACTTCGGCCACCCGCTCCCGCTGCTGTTGTGCGTCGGCCAACCCGTCGAGGAGATCGAGTGCCCGCCGGCGCAGCCCGCCGGGCTTGGCTCTGACCCGACAGTGACGAAGGTGCAGTTGCGTCCCGGTGATTCCGTACTGTTCCGCACCGACGGCATCGTCGACGCCCGGTCGCCCTCGGGAGACGTCTTCTCCGACGAAGCGCTGACGGACTTGCTGCGCGAGTTGACCGACGCTGGGCTACCTCCATCGGAGGTGTTGCGTCAGGTGGTGCACGCCGTTGTACGCCATCGCGGCGATCGCGACAGCGACGACGCCACGATGCTGCTGATGGCGTGGAAGCGCACGGATCTGTGAGCGCTACGGCACGATGAGGTGTGTGTCACCGAACTCGTGCCACAGATAACCCTCGGCGAGTGACGCGGCGTACGAGCGCTCGAGCAACTCGCGTCCGGCGATGGCTTCGAGCATCATCAAATGTGACGCCTCGGGTTCGTGCCATCCGGTGAGCAACCCGTCGACGACGCGCACACCGCGCTCGGGCGTGATGACGAGGTCCGTCCACCCTTCGAATGGTGCACCGCCCGCCGTCTCCAGCGCGCGCACGACCGTCGTGCCGACGGCGATGATGCGCCCGCCGCGCTCGCGGGTGACGTTGACGACGTCGCTCGTCGCCTGCGGCACGCGCACGTACTCCGGGTAGGGCGTTTCGTCGCGCTCGAGTGACGCGACGCCGGTGTGCAGCACGACCGGCGCCACCATGACTCCATTGGCGACGAGGCGCGTGATGACTTGCGGCGTGAACGGTCGCCCGGCACTGGGCATTTCGGCGCTGCCGGGCTCCGTCGCGTAGACGTTCTGGTACATGGCGATCGGCCACGGGCGATCGACGTAGCGATAGCGAATCGGCCGGCCGTGTTCGGACAGCCACGTCACGTCGGGCTGGGGAAGCGTCAACCGCGCCACAAAGAGTCGATCGCTGTCGTGGTACGAGCCGAGCACGTCGAGCGCCGCGCCCTCGCCGAGCGCCAGCCAGTCCGGCACCGGCGCGCCTTTGTCCCAACGCTGCGCGCCGTTGCGGAACTCGACGACCCAGCGGTCCGTCGTGAGTTTCGTGGACAAGTGCGCGACGACCTTCGTGCCGTCGCGTGTGAGCCCGGCGATCTCCGCTGCGAGAACGCCTGATGTGTTGACGACGACGAGATCGCCGGGGTCGAGGAAGTCGGGCAGGTTCCGGAACCGCGTGTGCACGAGCTCGCCGCTCGATTTGTACGCGACCAACATGCGCACGCCGTCGCGCGACAAACGTCGCGCCTCAGGAGGTTCATGCGCCTCGAGTTCCGGGGGCAGCTCGAAGCGCAAGCGCGCGGTTGTCATGCGACTTCCTCCAGCGCCTCGGCGCGAACGGGTCCGCTGTCGGGCCGGAGTTGGAGCATGCGGAGGAATGACGGCACCGCGACTTCGTCGGGCAGCGGCCGGTCGGAGATGTCCTCGCCGGGGAACGCGTCTTGATGCATCTGCGTGCGCATGTCGCCCGGGTCGAACCACCACACCCGCACCCCCGGCTCCTCGACGGCGAGCACGTTGCTGATCTGCTCGAGCGCTGCCTTGGCCGCGCCGTACGCGCCCCAGCCGGCGTAGGCGCCGTGCGCGGCGTCGGAGGTGACGTTCACGATCGACGGGTGAGGGGACCGCTTCAGCAGCGGCAGCGCCTCCTGGACCAACGCCAGCGGCGCGCCGGCGTTCGTCCGCACGACGTTGGCGAAGTCCTCGATCGCCAACTCCGCCAGCGCCGGCATGGGCGTCGGCCCGAGCGTGCTGGCGTTGTTGACCAACAGGTCGAGCCCGCCGGTGCGCTGTGCCGCGGCGAGCAGTTGGCTCCGATGCGTGCCGTCGGTGATGTCGCCCGGCACGGGTATCACCGTGCCGCGCAATTGCGCGGCCGTACTCAACACGGCGTCGATGTCGCGGCCGTCGATGATGACCGTCCAACCGTCATCCGCCAGTGCCGCCGCCAGTGCGCGTCCGAACCCCTTGCTACCGCCCGTGATGATCGCTGTTGTCATGGGGCCAACGTAAGAGCTAAAGTTCACTTTAAGTCAAGGAGTTTGTGATGAATCTTTCGATCGGTGAGGTCGCCGAGAGAGCGGGGCTCGCGCCGAGCGCGTTGCGCTTCTACGAGAAAGAAGGCCTCATCCACTCCGACCGCAGCGACGGCGGCCAGCGCCGCTACCACCGCGACGTGCTCCGTCTCATCGCGTTCATTCGCGCCGCGCAACGTGTGGGCCTCACCCTCGACGACATTCGCGAGGCGCTGCGCACGCTGCCGGAGCGCAAAGTGCCGACGGCGTCGGACTGGGCGCGGCTGTCGAAGAGCTGGCGACCGCTGCTCGATCGACGGATCGAGGAAATGGAGCGCCTCCGCGACCGGCTCGACAGCTGCATCGGCTGCGGTTGTCTCTCGCTCAAGACGTGTGCGCTCTCGAACCCACAGGACGTCGCGGCGAGCCAGGGCCCCGGCGCCCGTTGGTTAATCGTCGACGACGACTGAGGGTGGTCGCGTACGGTCGCGCGCATGACTCGTCATGCGTACGCCCGCGCCGCCAACCCCGTGTGGTCGCTCGGCAAAACAGGCATCTAGCCGCTTCCTTCACCAAGCCCACAAGGAAGCGGCAGGACTTGGGATCGCCCCTCGTCGCGTGATCGCGACGTAGACGCGCGCGGCCCTCCTGCCTTGAGCAGGAGGACCACATTGCAATCGTTTGTTTCGACCGTTCCCGGTCTGGGCCCCCTCGTCGCACGCGAGGCGCGGCGACTCGGGTTATCACCACGACACATCACCACTGATGGGCGCGCCGACCTCGTGTCGTTCAACGTCGCGCCGCCGCGGCTACGCACCGCCGAAGCCGCGTTCGTCGCCGTCCATGACGTGCGGACCATCGCACGGCCGGTGCGGCTCGTCGTCCGCGTCCAAGACGAATCACGTTTCACGCGGCGCGACTTGCGTCGTCGTTACGAGCGGCGTCTTGGACGGCTGGCGACCGATCGCGAAACGGCGCCAGAGCTGTGGGTGCTGCAGACGCGCTCGGGTCACATCTGGCACGGACTGCGCGTGCGGGCATCGCGACCGCGCCGCGCCGTGGAACTGCCCGGCGCACTGCGGCCCGCGGTCGCCGCGGCGATGCTCGAACTCGTCGCCGTGCCCGGGCTCGTCGTGGATCCGTGTTGCGGCACGGGCACGATCCCGCTCGCGGCGGAGCAAGCGGTCGCCGGCGACCTGCACGTCGACGCGGCGCGCTCCAATGGCACCTCGCTGTTGGTGCGCGCCGACGCGCAGCGCGTGCCGCTGCGCACGAACTGCGCCGCTGCCGTCGTCACGAACCTGCCGTTCGGCCGTCAACACGTCGTGCAGGGTTCGCCGGTGGCGTGGTACCGCCGCGTGCTCAACGAGGCGTTGCGCGTGGCGCCGCAGGCCGTCTTATTGGCGGCGGCCACGACACCGTTCCGTCAGGCGCTCGGTCGTCTCGACGCGGAACTCGCTGCCCGCTACGACATCGAACTGCTCGGCAACCGCACGGTCATCTGGGATGTTCGGCGAGGAAGGCCTGGCCGCGCGGCGACAAGCGGTATCCCGTCTCGAGGCTCTCGGTGAGCCCCAGTTCTTTGAGGCGGCGCACCTTCTGCTTGAACGGGAGTCGTTCCATGCCAACCTGCGGCGCCAGCTCGGTGCTCACCACGCCGGGGTTGTCGCCGATCAGCCGCAACACCGGCACCGCCCAGTCGAGACGCGCCAGCTTGGCGCGCTCGGCGTCGCTGAGCTCGGTCTGGTCGCGCAACGCCACCCGCGGGTCGTCGCCGTGCAGGTGAAAACGGATCCGGTACAGCGTGCTTTCGGGTCGCAGCGCGTTGACGACGTCGGCGCGGTCGGGGTGGCCCGCGGCGCGTGCGTCGGCGTCGGTGATGTCGGACTCCTCGATCGGGTCGACCGCGTCGATGAACAACACGCCGCCGGGCGACCGCAGTGTGCCGCCCGCCTTCACCGTCGGTCGCTTCTGCCGCCTGAACGCGAGCGTGATCGACCCGTCCGCAAGCCCAGGCCAGAATCGCGCGGGAAACAACATCGCTACGACAGTACGGTCGCACCGATGGGGAAGCGGTACGCGGTTCTCGCGGCGGTCGTAGTCGTCCTTGTCGGCGGGCGGGTCATGCTCTCGGCTTCCGACGACGGGCCTTCGACGAAGCCACCGCCTATCGCTCGGGTCGGACCGCTCACGGCGAACATCTACGACGCCTATGCGCTCTCGACGCCGCTGGCGCGTCATCCCGTTGTGGTCGGCGCGGGCACCGTCGGCGCAAAACGCTGGATCGTCGTCGGGTACCTAAGCCCTGCCGGGCGGTTGTGTTGGCAGATGCGCGGTTACTTCGGCGACCAGACGGGCGTCGGCTGCCGCAAGCGCGACGTGATGGCTCCGTACGAAGAGATGACAGGAGCAGGTCCGTCTCCGGGCCGCTTTGTCGAAGTCGTTGCTGTGACAGATCAGGTGCAGTCGTTTCGTTATCTGACGGACAGCGGCCGATCGTGGTCGCCGAAGCTCGTTCGTTTGCACGCCACGTCGCTGAGGATGTTCGCGACCGTCTATCCGACGTTCGCGGAGCTAGGACGCTCGGCATCGGCGCGGATCTGGGTCGATCGGCACGGCGAGGAGCACAGTGACATTGCCAACGCGCTGCCTGCCGGACTCACGCGGGCGTGCGCGTCCGCGAACCCGCCGCTGCACGGCGCTGCAGACGGGCTGCCTCATGCCGGCGCGACGACCTTTGCCACAGTGCAGCGCGTCGCCGATCGCAGCGGTGCCGAAATCATGTCGAAATACGACGCGTCTGCGGTCAGCGTCGACCCGCGCGGCGGCGACGTTTGGACCAGACGCGCGGGTGAGGTCGTTGTCGTGCCCGCTGCCGACGCGTTCCTCCGCGTCTACCTCCACTCGAGCCGCTCATGTCCCGACGCGCCCGCGTCGTACGACGGCGTGCCCTTGGACTTCGTCGTTGGCCAACGGCCCACACCAGAAACCGCTGTGATTTCCCCGCGCCGGTAATCGTGGTGTGTGGCGAATTCCGTCTCGGAGGACGGAAACCCCGGCACATGGGTAACAGAACCGCATGAAATTTCGTAGGGACGTCGCGCTCGACACTTCGCAGATCAGCGACGAGCGAAGCGGCGGCTTCGGTGGCCTCCCCGGCGGGGGCATGGCGCTCGGAGGCGGCGCCGGTCTCATCGGGCTCGTCATCGCGCTGCTGCTGAACTTCACCGGAGGGGCGTCGTCTGGTCTGGACTCCCGATCGTCGTACACCGACGACCTCGCCACCCAGTGCACGACCGGTGCCGACGCGAACACGCGCACCGACTGCCGCGTCGTCGGCATCGTCAACAGCGTGCAGAAGTTCTGGACCGACGAGTTCGCGGCGAGCAACCAGACCTACGAACAGGCGCGCACGCGCCTGTTCAGTGGTCAGGTGTCGACGGGTTGCGGCGCGGCCAGCGCGGCAGTGGGGCCGTTCTATTGCCCGTCCGACGGCTACGTGTACCTCGACCTTGGTTTCTTCGACGACCTGCGCACGAAGTTCGGCGCGCAGGGTGGACCGTTCGCGGAGGCCTACGTCGTCGCCCACGAGTACGGCCACCACGTGCAAGACCTGATGGGCACCATGTCGCGCGTGCGCCAGGGTGTCACCGGGGCCGAGAGCGACTCAGTGCGTCTCGAACTGCAAGCCGACTGCTACGCCGGCGTGTGGGCGAACCACGCCGTCGAGACGGGCTACATCACGGAGTTGACCGACGCCGACATCACCGACGGACTCGACGCGGCCGCCGCCGTTGGCGACGACCGCATCCAGTCCGAGTTCCAGGGCGACGTCAATCCCGAAACGTGGACGCACGGATCATCGGCGGAGCGGCAGCGCTGGTTCAGCACCGGCTACCGCGCCGGTGATCCGGCGTCGTGCGACACGTTCCGTGGGTCGCTGTAGCGGCTACCTGCCCGGCTGGGGCACGACGCGCAGGTAGGGCTTCACGGCGTCCCACCCGTTGGGGAAGAGTTCCTTCGCTTCGTCGTCGGTGACGGCTGAGCCGATGACGACGTCCTGGCCCTGTTCCCAGTTCGCCGGCGTCGCGACCTTGTGCTTGGCCGTCAGCTGAAGACTGTCGATGACGCGCAGGATCTCGTTGAAGTTGCGACCGGTCGACGCGGGATACGTCAGCGTGAGCTTGACCTTCTTGTCGGGGCCGATCACGAAGACCGAACGCACGGTGAGCGTGTCGTTGGCGTTGGGGTGGATCATGTCGTAGAGGTCGGCGACCTTGCGGTCGGGGTCGGCGATCATCGGGAAGTTCACGGCCGCGCCCTGGGTCTCTTCGATGTCCTTCGCCCAGCCCTCGTGGCTCTCGGCGCTGTCGACCGACAGGCCGATGACCTTTACGCCGCGCTTGTCGAACTCGGGCTTGATCTTCGCGACGTAGCCGAGCTCCGTCGTGCAGATCGGCGTGTAGTCCTTGGGGTGACTGAAGAGGACGCCCCAGGAATCGCCCAGCCACTCGTGGAACTTGATTTCGCCTTCGGTGGTCTGGGCAGTGAAGTCGGGAGCTTCGTCACCGAGTCGTAGTGCCATTGTTTCTCCTCATGTCGGGGGGTCCCAAAGATAACCGACCAATTTGGTCAGGAATTCCCGCGGCGCGTCTCGGCGCGCTCGCCGGCGGACTCGCCGGCCTCGGCTACGCCTTCACTGTTATCTGCGGGCGCAACCTCGCCAAGGCGCACCTCAATGTGGCAACGGTTTTGAGCATTCGCTTCGCGGTCAGTGGTGCCGTGTTGGTGGTCGTGTGTTTGGTGCGCGGCATCGCGCCACGACCGGCACGGGGAGAGTGGCTCGGAATCTTCCTGCTCGGTGCCATCGGCTACATGACCGAGTCGTCGTTCTTCTTCGCGGCGATCGCGCGCGGGTCGACCGCCGCGGTGACGCTGCTGTTCTACGTCTACCCCGCGTTGGTGACGGTCATCGAAGCGGTACGCGGCCGGCGGTCGCCGTCGCGCGCTGTGCTCATCGCGCTGGCGTTCTCGATCACCGGCTCGGCGTTGGTCGCCGGCGCCGGCGGACACGTCGACATCCAAAAGCTCGGCATCGTGTTCGCGTTGTGCAGCGCCACAACGTTCGCGTCGTACGTGACCGTCGGCGCGCGGCTGAGCGAGCGGAGCGATCCGATGGCAACCGGCGCGTGGGTCGCGCTCGGCGCCAGCGCGTCGTTCACGGTGCGCGCCGTGGTCGGCGCGGGGTATTCGGCGACGGCCGGACACTGGCCGATCCTGCTCGGCAACGGTCTGGCCAACGCGCTCGCGTTCGGGATGATGTTCGCGGCACTCGGCCTCATTGGCCCGGCGCGCGCGTCCGTGGTGTTGACTATGGAGGCGGTGTTCACCGTCATCCTCAGCTTCGTGATCCTGCACGAGTCGCTCGACGCGTTGCAGATGGTCGGCGCCGTCGGCGTGCTCGCCGCCGCTGTGACCGTCGCTCGATCGGTCGCGCCCGATGTCGCCGAGACAGAGGCTGCCGTCGCGCCGTAACGTTGCCCATGCCGTACATCGCCTCGGATCGCCTGGTTCACGACGCCGACGCGCACGTCGTCGAGACGCCCGACTTCTTCCGCAACTACGCCGATCCCGACATCCGCGCGCGCATCCCCGACGCCTTCGCGATGAACGTCGCGCCGGGCGAGCCCGACATGATCGAGCAGTTCCGGCAGCGCCACGCGGACCCGGAGTTCCGCGCACGCGACGAAGACGAGATCATGCTGCGCAAGAACTGGAAGGCGACGGGCAGCTTCATCGCCGACGACCGGCCGGCGGCGCTCGACATGATCGGCGTCGCGTCGCAGCTGGTGTTCAACACGTTCACCAATGGCCAACTGGAGAAGGCGGAGCGCGACGACGACGTCGAGTACGCGTACGGGCTCGCCCGCGCCCACAACCGCGGCATGCTCGACTTCTGCTCCGTCGACAAGCGACTACTGCCCGTGTGTTACGTGCCGCTCGCCGACTTCGAGCGTGCGTCTGCGATCGCCGCCGAGGCGATCGAGGCGGGTGCCGCGGCGTTGATGATCGCGTCGTCGTGCCCTGTAGGACACAGCCCGTCGCACATCGCGCTCGACGCGGTGTGGGCGCAGGCACAAGAGGCTGGCGTGCCGATCGTGTTCCACGTCGGCGGCGGCGGACGCCTCCTCGATCCCGCCTACTTCGAGAACGGGCTACCGCCCGTGCCCGACTTCCACGGCGGCGACGGCAACTTCCGCAGCGTGAGCTACATGGCGATCCAGTATCCGGTGATGCAGACCGTGTCGACGCTCGTCATCGACGGTGTGTTCGATCGCTTCCCCAGCCTGCAGTGGGGCGTCATCGAGCAGGGCGGTTCGTGGCTGCCGGGTCTCATGCGCGCGCTCGACTCGAGCGCCACGGCGTTCATCAAGAACGAGGAGCGTTTGCAGAAATTGTCGCTGAAGCCCAGCGAGTTCCTGCGCCGGCAACTGAAGGTCACGCCCTACCCGCACGAGGACGCCGGGTGGATCGCCGAGCAATCCGGGCCCGAGATGACGATGTTCTCCTCGGACTACCCCCACGTCGAAGGCGGCCGCAATCCGATCGGGCGGTTCGACAAATCGCTCGAAAACTGCAGCGAGGACCTGAAGCAACGCTTCTACTGCGACAACTTCCTCGAGATGATGGGCCCGACGCTCAAGCGCCTCGGCGTTCCGAGCGCTGCGTAACGTTCTGCTGCTCGCCCACGGCAGCGGCATCGACGACATCACGGCCATCGCCGTCGGACTGCTCGTGACCTGGTGGTGGCTGCGGAAGCACAGGGCCAAATGACCCGAGACCAGATCGCTCGTGGTGGGTACGCCTAGACCGTGCGTAAGAAGATGGCCGTCCTCGTGACCGCCCTGTTCTTGCTGGGGGCGCCGGCGGCGCTGGCGGCGGGCACGTTTGACAAGAACACCGTCGCCGCGAATACCGACGTCAACGTCACGCTGCAGGTATCGGTGGACCAGCTCGGGGCGTACGACGACCGCGTGGTGCTCGACGTTCCCACCGGTTTCCGCGTGCTGACGTGCCCGAACTCGGACGATTTCAGCTGCACGAAATCGACGACCACGCTGACGTGGAAGCGCACCACGCAGGGCGCGCCGGTGCCCCTCGCCGTCGACGATTTCACGTTCCGTCTGCACACCATCGACCGGCCCGGGCAGTACGCGTTCGTCGTGCACCAGTTCTATTCGGACAACACGACGGCGAACTCTGCGCCGAAGCTCACCGTGACGAGCGCCGCAGCGCGCGCCACCACAACCACGACGGTCCCCAAGAGCGCCGCGGCGATTCATACGGAGTCGGTGGGGGCGCCGCCGCCCCGAACCGGGAGAGCGAGCGCTAGCGCCAGCACCGACACCGAGCCGCCGTGGCTGACCGACAGCAACCTCGCCGCGCCCGCTCCCATCGAACTCGGCCGCGAGTCGCCGCGTCGTGGTTCGGCGCCGATGGTTGTCGCGGGCCTCATCGCCGCAGCCGCGGCGGCGGGAGTGTTCTGGTTGCGCCGACGCGCCGCTCCGACGCTCTAACGGCGCTGACGGGCGCGTGCGATCTTCTCGGTCGTCTCGCCGAGTGCGAGAGCCAACACGGCGAGGTCGTCTACGAGTTGTTCACGCGTGACGTCGATGCGACCGTCGATCCAGTCGAGCAGCACCTCGCTCAACCCGCCGATCAGCATGGCTGCGCCGACGCGACTGACGCGTTCGCCGGCGGGCCACGAACCGGCCGCTTCGACCGCGGCCTGCTCGAGTGTGGCGATCGCCATGATGTCGGTCTCGCGTCGATGGCGGTTGAGCGCGGGATTGCTGACGGCCTCGACGTAGAGGATGCGGGCGCGGCGGCGGTCCTCGTCGATGAAGCGGACGATGGCGTCGATGCCGATGCGGGCCACGACGAGCGGCGCCATGTCGGGCGACGCGGACACCGCGGCCGTCGCGGCACTCATTCCTTCGACGACGTGGTCGTAGACGGCGATCAACAGCGCGTCGAGGTCGGCGAAGCTCTCGTAGAAGTAGCGGGGGTTGAGCTCGGCCTTGTGGCAGACGGCGCGCACGGTCGTGGCGCTGGCGCCATCGGTGCCGAGCAGGTCGAAGGCGGCCTCCACCAACAGGGCGCGGCGGCGCGACCGACGCTCGTCGGTGTCCAGACCACTCCACCGAACATCGCGGCGGGTCGTTTTGCTAGAAATTCGTGTTGGCAACGCCTGTTACCATAACGTAGATTTTGGAAACGAGCGTTACCAATTTTCTGGAGGCTGGCGTGGCGAAACATGTGGTCGTAATCGGTGGGGGCGTCGCGGGACTCGGTGCCGCGCTCGCGCTCAACCGCGCCGGCCACCACGTCACGCTGCTCGAGCGAGACCCGCTGCCCGCCACCGCCGACGCCGAGGACGCGTTCGACGCGCCTCGCCGCGGGGCGCCGCAGGTGCACCAGACGCACGGCTTCTTGGCGCGGATCATGGTGATCCTGCGCGACCGTTACCCAGACGTGCTCGACAAGCTCATGGCGGCGGGCGCGTTCGCCATGCCGGGGGTCGCCAACTTCGACGACGAACCGCAGCCCGGCGACGAAGACCTCAAAGTCCTGATCGTGCGCCGCACCACGTTCGAGTGGGTGCTGCGCATGGCCGTCGTCGACGAGCCCAACGTGGAGTTGCGCACCGACGCACCGGTCCACTCGCTCATCGCCGGTGACGCGGTCGACGGCACACCCACCGTCGTCGGCGTGCGACTCGAAGACGGAACAGAGGTGCGGGGCGATCTCGTCGTGTGCGCCGGCGGTCGTCGGTCCGACGTCCCCGGTCTGCTCAAGCCGCTGGGTGTCGACGTGCCCGAGAAGATCGTCGAGAGCGGCCTGATGTACGTGTCGCGCTGGTACTCGTGGCCGGGCGGTCTCGACCTCAAGGAGGCCAAACTCGGCGGCGACCTCGGCTTCGTGAAGTTCCTCGGCATCCCCGGCGACGCCGGCACGCTGTCGGTCACGCTCGCCGTGCGCACCGACGATCACGACCTGCGCCACGCACTGTCGTCGGAGGAGAACTTCGACCGCGCCTGCGAACTGTTGCCGGGACCCAACCTGTTCTTCCAGGACGGTCGCCCCGAACCGCGCACCGAAGTCAAGATCATGGGCGGGCTGTTGAACCGCCTGCGCGTCTTCACGAACGCCGACGGGGCTCCCAAAGTCATCGGGTTCCACGCGGTGGGCGACGCGCACACGTGCACCAATCCGTTGTACGGCCGCGGGTGTTCGCTGGCGATGGTGCAAGCGACGTTGCTCACCGACGCGCTCACGGAACACGAGGGCGATGCGCGCGCCGTCGCCGCCGCCTACGAAGCGGCGTGCGCGCGCGAGGTCGAGCCCTGGTACGACATCTCGGTCGCGATGGACCAGGCGGGCGCCGACCCGATGGGTGTCGCATCGGACGAGATGACTCCGATGCGCGCGCTGTTCCTCGCCGCGCAGACGGATCCGATCATCGGCCGCGCCTTCGCGCGCTTCTTCAACCTGTTGGCGCTCCCGCAGGAGTTCATGGCGGACCCCGTGATCATGGGCCGCGTCGCCGACGTGATGAGCAACCCCGACAAGTACCCGGCGCCGCCGGCGATGGAGGGACCGACGCGTCGCGAACTGCTCGCGGCGCTCGATCACAAAGAGGAGCCCGCGAATGCCTGAGCAAATGATCGACACGAACGGCGTCACGCTGCGCGTCGTCGTCGAAGGTGAAGGCCCCGCGGTGTTGTTGAGCCACGGGTTCCCGGAACTCGGTTACTCGTGGCGCCATCAGGTCAAGCCACTCGTCGACGCGGGTTATCGCGTCATTGTCCCCGACCAGCGCGGTTACGGCGGCTCGTCTCGTCCCGAAGCGATCGAGGACTACGACATCGTGCATCTCACCGATGACCTCGCCGGGATCCTCGACGCGCTCGGCGAAGACCGCGCCGTGATGGTAGGACACGACTGGGGTTCCTTCGTCGTGTCGCACATGGCGATGATGCGGCCCGAGCGCACGAGCGGCGTGGTCAACATGAGCGTGCCGTTCACGCCGCGCGGTCCGATGTCGGTCACCGACATGCTGAAGATGGCGATCCCGGAAGACACGTTCTTCTACATCCTCTACTTCCAAGAGGTCGGGCCGGCCGACGAGGAGATGGCGCGCGACCCGCGCGACACCATGACGCGTCTGCTGTGCGGCGTGAAGCTCGATCCGAACGCCGACGTCGGCTCGATGATGGCGAACGCGCCCAAGAAAGCGGATGTGAAGGGCTTCGTCGACTCGATGCCGCTGGCCCCGGACACGCTGCCCGACTGGATCACCCAGGCGGAACTCGACCACTACGTCGAAGAGTTCACGCGTACCGGCTTCACCGGCGGCATCAACTGGTACCGCAACTTCCACCGCAACTGGGAACTCACGCCGCAGCTCGCCGACGCCAAGGTCGAGGTGCCGGCGTACTTCATCGCCGGCAAGCAGGACCCGGTCATCGGCGGGCGCGACTCGGGCTTCGACAGCCCGACGCTGCTCGACTGGCGCGGCGAAACCGTCATCGACGACGCAGGCCACTGGGTGCAGCAAGAAAAGCCCGCCGAAGTCAACACCGCCCTCATCTCGTTCCTCAACGACGTCTTCCACAAGTAAGGACAACTACTCATGCCTCAGGATTGGCCTCTCAAGTTCGGTGCGTTCTTCGCGCCGTTTCATCCCGTCGGCCAGAGCCCGACGCTCGCGTACGAGTACGACCTCGACCGCGCCGAGTGGCTCGACAAGTTCGGCTACGACGAGGTGTGGTTCGGCGAGCATCACTCCGGTGGTTACGAGCTGATCGGCTCGCCCGAGATCTTCATCGCAGCTGCGGCGCAGCGCACGAAGAACATCAAGCTCGGCACCGGCGTGACGTCGCTGCCGTACCACCATCCGTGGCTTGTCGCCGACCGCTGGGTGCAGCTCGACCACATGACGCGCGGTCGTTGCATCTTCGGCACTGGTCCCGGGGCGCTGCCGACCGATGCCTACATGATGGGAATCGACCCCGTAGACCAGCGCCGCATGATGGAAGAGTCGCTCGAAGCGATCTACGCGCTCTTCAAGGACGAAGAGCCCGTGTCGCGCGAGACCGACTGGTTCGTTATGAAGGACTGCCGCCTCCAGGTGCGGCCCTACACGTACCCGCATCCCGAGATCGCGGTGGCGGCGATGGTGACGCCGTCGGGCCCGCGCCTTGCCGGTCAGCACAACGCGTCGCTGCTGTCGCTGTCGATGCAGGTCGCCGACGGCTTCGCCGCGGTCGGCAAGGCCTGGGGTGTCGTCAACGAACAGGCGGAGAAGGTCGGCCACACGCCCGACCGGAAGTCGTGGCGCATCCTCGGCACGATGCACATCGCCGAGACGCGCGACCAGGCGATCGACGACTGCCTCTACGGCTTGCGTGAGTTCTCGAACTACTTCGGTGGTGGTGCCGGGTTCGTGCCGCTCGCAGAGAAGGTCGACGGCGACACCAGCGCGCGCGACTTCGTCGAGGCGTACGCCAACTCGCCGTCGTCGGTCATCGGTACGCCGGACGACGCCATCGAATACATCGAGGGCCTGATCGAGCAGTCGGGCGGCTTCGGCACGTTCCTCATGCTCGGTCACGACTGGGCGT
>JBEEFV010000073.1:0-14705 GCA_041166405.1 Actinomycetota bacterium
GTTGTGGTTCGGGTCTTCGATCGGCCACGTGCTGAGCACGTCGACGCCCGGAGCCGATACTCCCCACTTCGTGTCGGCCTTCTGGCCGAACGACGCGTGCGCGCCCGTGTTGTCGTTCGCGGTCACGACCATGGCGTTGAAGTCGTAGGCGTATCCCGAGCTCTTGGTCTCGCCGCTGTTGCCGGCGGCGACCACGCACAGCGACCCGTTGCGGAACGCTTGCTCGCACGCCTGCGACACCGTGTTCTCGAGACCGGGGATGTGCAGGCCTTCGCCGAGCGACAGGTTGATGGCCTTGGCGCCGTGGCTCACGGCGTAGTTGACGGCTTCGGTGATCTCTTCGAGGCCCGTGCCCGTCACGCCGCCGCACCCGCCGCCGCTGAGCGAGACGCGCTCGACCATGAGCTTGGCGTCGTACGCGATGCCGGCGACGCCGATGCCGTTGTTGGCGACCGCGGCGATCGTGCCGCTGACGTGCGTGCCGTGGCCGCCGCCGTCGGCAGGCTCGTCGTCGGGGTTGTCGTCGTTGCAGGCGAAGTCATGGCTGTCGGCGAGGTCGAGGTTCGGCTTGAGATCGGGATGATCGACGTCGACGCCGGTGTCGACCACCGCCGCCTTCACGTTCTTGCCCGTCGACTTCTGCCACGCCGTCGGCGCGCCGATCTGGACGGGCCCGTACTGCTTGGCCCAGAACGGATCGGAGGTCGCGCCTGCGTTCTGCATGCCGAGAAGAACAAAAATCGCTGCGCCGCACACGACGACAGCGCCCCGGAAATGTCGCATTGTCTTAGTTTCTCGCATCCTGAGTCGTTTGTACGTTCGCCTTCGGGGCGAACGTCGCCCCTTGGACGTAGTGATGGTCGGCGTCGATGACGGCGTAGGTGGCGCCGGTCGGATCCGCCGGCGGCTTGAGCCCCTTCTTCAGCGTGAGGACGGTGCCGTCGCGGAAGGTCAGCCGCTCGCCGTTCACCTTCACCAAGTCGCCCTGGTATTGCACGGTCGCGTGACCGGCGCCGTCGCGCGTCACGACACCGATCTTGGCGATCCACACGACGGTCTTGCCCTTCAAACCGACGTGCGCGTACGCACCGATCATGCGAACGAGCGGGACGAGCTTGCGGTTGTACGTCGAGAAGCTCATGAGCTTTTTGCTGACGTCGTAGCGGCGGCCGCCGTCGAGCGTGATGCCGTTGATCGACGCCGTTTTCACGATGCCTTCGGCATCCGGAACGCGCGGCGAGCCGTCGAGCTTGACGGCTGCGGCCGACGAACCACCGCAGGCACCGAGCGTCATGACGGCCGACGTGGCCAACGCCGCGACGCGGCGTGCAGCGCACACGGTTAGGGAACCGTCGTCGTCGGTTCGTTGGCGGCGACGGTTGTCTCCGTCGAGACGCCGCTACCGCTATTCGTGTTCTGCTTGTCGGCGTTCACCTTCGAGTTGACGCCGAAGAACTCGAGCGAGCCTTCCTTGACGTCGGGACCCGCCGGGAGGTCGGCGTGCACCTTCGTGCCTTGGCCCGTGAACTCGTACTTCATGGTGCGGAAGCGCACCGGGTCTTCACCGCCGGCGGCCAGCACTTGGTTGAGCGCGAGGTTGAGCACCGCCTCCTCGAGTTCCGGGCTCACGGCCTTCGCCTGCTCGAGTTGCTTCTTCACCGTCGGCAACAACTTCTTGTCGACCTTTTCGGTGAGGCGAAGGATGTAGTCGTAGAACTTGTTCAGCAGGTCGAACTTCGCGCCGATCTGCTCACGGATCTGGATGACCTTGTGGTCCTTCACGTAGATCGCCATCTTGCGGAAGTTCTGCGCGCGGGCCAGCGCCGCGCTGTTCGCCTGGCCGGTGTTCTGCGTGTCGGCCCGCGGCAGCGGCGGCGGCACGAGATCCCAGCGCGTGACACCGGAGCCTTGCTGCGGCTGCGGGAACGGGTCTTCGAGCGGGCGGTAGTCGATGTTCTCGGGGCTGAACTTCTGGACGGTCAGCGCCGCCGAGATGGCATCGAGCGTGTAGTCGACGACAGACAGCGAGTCGACGATCGGGTCGACACCGATGACTTTGTCCGCCACCGCGGCGTCACCGATCGACGGCGCGCCGGATTCGTCGAGCACCCAGTAACGCGCCGCGAGGAAGGCGCGCGTGGCGGCGTCGCCACCGCTGCGGCTCGTGAACTTCGGCACGAAGGACGGGTCGAGGAAGCGCACCGCCAGCGCGTCGTCGTTCACGACTTCGTCGAGAGCGTCGAGCCCGTCGACGGTGAGGCGCGCCTTGTAACGGAAATCGTCTTCCACGAGGCCGCGCACCTGAACCAGGCTCCCGGGGTTGAACGGCGACTTCGCCGTCTGGTCGGAGTAACGGAACACGCCCGAGTTGTGCGCTGAGGTCTGGAGCATGCGCTGCAGGCTGAGCTTGTCTTGGTTCTTCTTGGCGCAGGCCGGGCCGGTGGCAAGCACGCCGACGAGCACGATCAGCGAGATGACTCGTTTCATGAGGAGGGCTTCACCTCTTCGAGCAGGACGCGCAACAACGTGCGCGGCGACTTGTAGGTGTCGCGCACCGACAGGATCATGAAGTAGTCGCCCTGGAACCACGACGTGAGGCTCTGCTTGCGCTGCGACGAGCGGTACACGTGCTTGCCGCCCATCACGAACGCCTGCGCCTTCGTGCCGCCGATCTGGTTGGCGACGAGCTGCTGGAACTTCTGCTCCTTCGGGCGCGCGTGCTTCGAGAGCTTGCTGATCTGCAACGTCGCCTCGAGCCGCTCCTTGTTGCGGAGCGAGTACAGCCCCACGGCGTCGATGTAGGCGTTCGCCTCCTGGTTGGCCAACGACCCGCCGACGTCCTCGCGCCGCGCTTCGAGGCCGAGGTACGTCCCGGTCAGCTCGTTCTCGGGCAGCTGCTTGATGTCGGACGCTGACGTGCCCTTCGGATTGCTCGAGCTACAGGCCGCGCCGAACACGAGCGTCGCGAGCGCGACGACGCCGACGGCGCGGTGGAACGACTTGCGACGCATCAACCGGAAACCGTGAGCGTCACGCCGGCGGCGTAGGGACGCTGCTCGTCGACGATGTCGTAGGTGCCGCGCACCGTCGGGCGCACGTCCCAGTCGGCACCCGCGGCGATCGAGGGCGACGGGCCCATGACTACGGTGCTGCCGATCTTGCCGTCGATCACGTGTGCGATCGTGTCGGCGTTGTGGAAGCGCACGAGCTGCGTGGCCCGCACGGTGTGGCTGAGCGGCTCGATGTACTGACCCTTGGTGTCGGAGTTGATCGTGTACACCGCGGACGGCACCGGCACCGTGGTGGGCGTCGGCTTCGCTGCAGCGGTGGTCGGCGGCGCGGTGGTGATGACGACGCCGGCTGTGGTCGTGGTCCTCTGACCGAGCGCGCCTTCGCCGCCTTGCTTGTCCTTCGCTTTGAGACCCGAGCCGACGCCTCCTCCGCCTCCGCAGGCCCCAGCCACAAGCGCGAGTGCGATCACGGGGATCGCGCGACGAATAAATCGGTGGTGCATTAGACGAGACTCCCAGAACGTCGGAGGGCTGCTTCGGAGGTACCGAGATAGGCGTTGATGACGCGCTCGTCGTTCAACACTTCTTCCGGTGTGCCGCGGGTGATGAGCGCGCCGAGTTCGAGCGCGAGCAGTTCATCGGATACCGCGGAGATCAGTGGCATGTCGTGCTCGACGATGAGCATCGAGCAACCGGTTTCGAACCGCACGCGTGAAAGCAGCGGCCCGAGACCTTCGGCTTCGGCCTGCGCGATGCCGCTCGACGGCTCGTCGAGCAGCAGCACGCGCGGCTCGGCCGCGAGCACACACGCCAAGTCGACGATGCGGCGCAGACCGGTCGACAGTTCGCTCACGAACTTGTCGCGGAAGGCGCCGAGTTCGAGCAACTCGATCAGTCGCTCGGCACGCAACCGCAGACGACGCTCGGCGCGGCGGTACTGCGGAGCCCCGAACGCCGCGAGGAACGTCGAGCGCATTTCGACGCGCTGCTCCAACGACACCAGGATCGTCTCGAACACGGTCAGCGAGCCGAACATGCGCGCGTCCTGGAAGCGGCGAACGAGCTTGCGCCGCGCCCGCTGTTCGGGCGGCAGCAAACTGATGTCGACGCCGTCGAAGACGATCGTGCCGGCGTCGGCGGGTTGGTAGCCGGAGATGATGTCGAACAGCGTCGTCTTGCCCGATCCGTTCGGACCGATCACGCCGAGCACTTCGCCTTCACGCAGGCTGAAGCTCAGGTCGTCGACGGCGCGAATACCGCCGAACGACTTCACGAGGTCGTTGACTTCGAGGATCGGGCGCGCCAGTTGCAACTCGTCGGCGCGGCGGTTGTCGGCGCGAGTCACGGCGCCTTCGGTGAGCGAACCGGTGCCCTTGACGTACACGGCGCGCAAGATGTCCGGGCGCCGCATCAGTTCGGCGGTCGGGCCTTCGAAGCGCACTTCGCCCTTCTCCATGAAGATCGCCTTCTCGGCGAGCGTGAGCGCGACGTTCACGCTCTGCTCGACGACGACGATCGTCAGGCCGCGCTTGTGCATTTCCTTCACGATGTCGATCAGCTCGCCGACGACAGCCGGCGAAAGGCCGAGCGACAACTCGTCGATCAGCAGGAGCTTCGGGCGCGCCAGGAAGGCCAGCGCCAGGCTGAGCATCTGCTGCTCACCGCCCGACATTGTCGAGGCGTTGGCGTCGGCGCGTTCGCGCAGGATCGGGAAGATCTCGAACACTTCGGCGAGGCGGTCGCGCACTTCGGCGGGGTCCTGTGTCAACCAGTTCGCCAGCAGCAAGTTGTCGCGCACGCTGAGGCCCGGGAACACGCCGCGACCACCGGGCATGCAGATGATGCCGCGCGCTGCGACCTCGTTCGGAAGGCTGTTGGTGATGTCGCGACCTTCGAAGATGATGGCGCCGTCACTGGCCGGGCTCGTGCCGCAGATGGCGCGCAGCAGCGTCGACTTGCCGGCGCCGTTGGTGCCGAGGAGGGCGACGATCTCGCCTTCGTTGAGATCGAAGTCGACGTTGAAGAGCACCTGCACGCCGCTGTAGGACACGCACACGTCGCGGCAGACGAGCAGTTTGGCGTCGTCTCGCTGTCGCGACTGGCGCAGCTCTTCGTGGGCCATCGCTGCCGAGAAGGCGTTACGGCGGTCGATGTCGAACAGCGGCGCCGCCGAGAGGTCGATGAGTGCGCTCACGAGCCCGAAGGGAACAGCGGCGAACATCACCGTCTTGATGCCGAACGCCGTGTAGAGGGCGAACATCATCGGCGTGAAGAAGAGGTAGCTGGGCAGCGTGTACAGGTTCTCCAGCGCGCTCGACATCGAGCGAACATTCGGAGGAGTGACCTGCGAGTAGATGGCGCCGCGCGCTGGTCCGGTCAGGGCGAGGAAGAACCGAGCGAAGGCGTAGATGACGCCGACCCAGAACACCGGAACCCCGAACGCCAGCAGCGAGAAGGCGCCGGTGGCGATCAAGCTGAACGTGCCGACGATGACGAGCACTTGGCTCGGGCGCCGCCGCGAGAAGTAGTCGATCAAGGAGCCGCCGACGAGGCTGCCCAGGAACCCCGTCCCGATGGCGGGCAGGAACAACCACGAACGTTGCGTGGCGTTCAGTCCGTAGAACTGCGTGAGCATGATCACCGGGAAGAACAGCGACAGCGTCAGGTCGAACGGTCCGCCGACGGCGACGGCGAGGAAGTTGCGCCGCAGCGTGCGCACACGGTTGAGCGTGCGGAAGCTCTCGCCCATCGACAGCGGCTCGTCCTCCTCCAGCGCCAGCTCGTCGGTTGCGCCCATCGCTCGGCGCTCCATGTAGCCGCGCACGGGCTCGCGCATCCGGAAGAGCGCGACGAACCCGGCGGCCACGACACCGCCCGCGGTGACGAACACGGTCGCACGCCAGCCGAAGTGATCGATCGACGGGCCGATGACGGCGATCGAGACAGCGCCGATGATGGTGCGGGCAAGGCCGCGCAACGCGTACACCCGCCCGCGGGCTTCCGGCGGGTAGTAGTCGGAGAGCAGCGAGAAGAACGGCGTGTCCAATGCCAGCGTGGCGCCCTGGTCGACCGTCTGCAGCGAGCCGACGGTCGCAAAGCTCGTCGCCTGGCTGGTCCAAAGCCCGGCGAAACCCGAGATGATCGTCGACACACCGATCCACGGCGCGCGCTTGTGGCGGTCGAAGTAGAAGGCGAAGAAGATCGAGACGAAGATGCCGATAACGGCGACAAACGAACTCAGCCCGATGAGCCCGAGCACGCTGACGTGGAGGTCCTGGCCGATGTCGGGCAAGGCGATCGAGATCGCCTGACCTTCGAAGGTCAGGGCGAACGAAACGATCGTGATGATCGCCAGCGGCTGGAGACCGTACGGGGTCTGGCGTAGATCGCCGTAGTGGCGAACCTCACCCGCGAGGAACTTGATCTGCTTGCCGGTATCCCGGAATACCTTGCCGAGCCCGGAGCCCTTCGTGGCCACTACGACTCCTCTCTCGCGGCGACCAGCGCCGAACCAACCACGTCATGCGGCATGTCGGCGTCGACGTCGCCGACGGACGCCGCCGCGGCACCGATCGCCAACCGCTCTTCTTCGCGGCCGCGCAACGCGCGCTGATCGGTCGAACCAGCACCGCCGTGCAACTCCGACCCGAGACGGAAGTGCGCGCCCGGACCGAGCGCCGCCAGGCCGCTGTTGCTGTCGGCGTCGGCGAGCGGAATGAGTCGGCGTTCGAGGGCGGCGGGGTCGTAGTCCGCGAACAGGCTGGGCACGACGATTTGGCGCCGCTGGGCGATGATCCGCAGCCACGCGTCGCGGATTTTGATGGCCACCGAGATCAAGCCGCCCGGATACAGGAACAGCACGAAGAGGGCGATCCCGCCGCCTTGAAGCACGGCGGTCGCCGTCGCCAGGAAGTCGTTCGCCGATGCGAAGAAGCGGAAGAAGTTGTCGAGCAACGAACCGAGGAGCGCGCCGCCAACTGAGCCGACGCCGCCGATCACGGTGAAGAGGAACACGTCGAGGCTGCGCTGCGGCAGGAAGAACTGCGGATCAAGGCCGCGCTGCTGATGGACGAGCATCGCTCCGGCGAACCCGGCCAGCGCACCTGACACGGCGAAGGACGTGATCTTCAGCCTCGTCGCGGATACGCCGAAACTCTGGACATTGGCCTCGTTCTCGCGCATGGCGATGAGGAGGCGGCCGAACCGGCTGCGGCGCAAGTTGAGCGTGACGACGATGGCCAGCACCAGAGCCGCCATCGACAGGTAGTACATCGGGCGGTCCTGGTTGAAGTTCAGGAAGAACAGGGACGGGCGATCGACGGCGCCCTTCGGTAGCAACCAGCCGAAGTATTTCTCGTCGAACAACACCGCGGACGTTGCGATCGCCAGCGCCAGTGTGGTGACACCGAGGAAGAGGCCTTTGAGCCGCAGCGCAGGGATGCCGATGAGCGCGGCGAACGCCGCCGAAACCGCCGATGCGATCGGCACTGCGAACCAGAAAGGGATCCCGTGGCGCGCCGTCAGGGAACCGGCGACCGCCGCACCGATGGCGGCGATCGCGAACTGCGCGAGGCTGATCTGGCCTGCCCAGCCAGTGAGCACGACCAGCGACACGCCGATGATGGACTGCAACAGGATCGTGCCACCGAGGAACTGGTACCGAGCCGGCGTGACGAGCGGGTAGAGCAGGACGAACAACGCCGCGACGGCAATCAACACCCAGCGCGTCGTGCGCACCGTGCCGATCTTGGCCATCTCCTTCGGAATCGGGCGCGGCTCCTTCACTGCTTCCCACGCGACACCCGAGCCTTCTTCGCTGCGGCCACGGCGGCGGCGTTGCACCACGAGCACGACGGCAACAAGCACGAAGTAACCCACGGACAGCAGCCCCGTGTCGGCCGGATAGCTGTAGGTCACCGAGTTGGCGACCGTGGCCATCACCAGCGAAGAGAACACCGCGATCGGGATGCTCGTGAAGCCTGCGAGCACGGCGGCGGTGAGCGGGAGCAGCATGAGCGGAACGGACACGCCCGAGCCTGCGCCCGCCGCCGGCGAGGTCAACGCGCCGAGGCCGATAACGGTCAGCGTGCCCAGCGCAGCCGACACCATCCACACGATCGACGACAGGCTGCCGACGGGGATGCCGAGCAGGCTGGCGCGCTCCGAGTTCTCCGACAGCGCGCGCACCGCGACGCCGGCGCGCGTGTACCGCAGGAAGCAGATCACGGCGAGAAGCCCGAAGACGAGCAGTTCGATGTTCAGGATCTCGGGGAAGCCGTACGTCGAGTTGTACTTGCCGACGTGAAAGTGCCACGCGGCGAACGGCAGGAACGGCCGCGACGGCACGGCACCTGCCTGGTCCAACACCGACAGCGAGCTCTTGCGGGGAAAGATCGGCAACGAGGGCACGAGCGACGACATGGCGATGCCGAGGAACGGCAGCAGCGCGATCGTGACCGTCGTCATCACGACGCGCGACGCAGTGAAGAACCTGCGTCCGAAAGTGATGTCGACGAGCCACCCCACGGCCGCGCCGGCCGCGACCGACACGACGATCGCGATTGGGAACGGCACCGGGGTGTACTGCATGAACTCGAAGAACAAACGACCGCCGACGGCGCCGAGCGCGACCTGGGCGAAGTTGATGATGCGCAGCGAGCGGTACACGAGGACGAGCCCGATCGCCGTCAGCGCGTACGCACAACCGTTGACCATGCCGTTGAACAAGATCGCCATCGGCGTGCCGCGGCCACCGCCCGGCGTACCGGGAAGGATGACTTGCACGTATATGAGCGCGGCCAGCAAGCAGGCCGCGCTGATGGCGATCGATCGGGCCCGGCTTCCTGCCGGCAGGACGTTGTTCAGCATTCGGGTTTCGGTTGCCTCGTTACTTCACGGAGTCCGGGAGCGGAGTCGGAGTGAGCGCGCCGAGCTCCCACTTGCCGAGGGCGGCGACGGCGTCGTTCTCGAAGTCACCGAGCGCGAGCGTCTCGGCGATCGGCAGCGCGCCGTACTGCGTGGCGAACGTGTAGCTGACTTCACGCGTCTGCTGACGCGTCGCCTCGCGCAACACGGTGCCTTCCGGGTCGCCACTCAGCTGGGCCTGGATGTCATCGGAGAGCGACTGGTGCAGCGAGATGGCGTAGCCCTCGACGATCTCACCACAGGCGTCGACGCGGCTGGTACGACCGACGACACCGTCGTTCGTGATGGCGGCGCCGCTCAGCTCGTCGATACCGACGCTGCGGAACTGCTGGCCGCTGCGCAAGAGACCGCCCTCGAGCGGTGCGATGAGCATCGGCTGCACGGGGTGGAACGACGACACGCGAATGCCCTTGTCGTTCTGCACCTCGATGGAGTTGATGAAGATGCCGGGGGCGTCAGACGGGTTGGCGACGCGCACGTCGGTCCCCGGGATGTTGACGACGCCGATGGTCCGCGCCGCCACGTTCTTTTCGGCGAGGAGTTGCGGGTTCGTGTTCACCTCGAACCCGGTGACGATCGTGTTGCCGGGGACGAAGGCGTCGGGCGCCAGCATCTCGAAGCTGAAGTGGTGGTCGCTGATCTTGGTGACGCGGCGGATGGCGCGGCCTTCGAGCGCGAACGGCAGCGCTTGGAGCTTCGGAGGCGTGATGGTCGCGTCCTTCGCCTCGACGAGGTCGCGCTTCCACTTGAACACGCCTTCGGGCGGCTGACCTTCGACGCGCGGGGTGGCAGACGTCTTCGGGAACGCGGTGAGCTTCGCCGCGGGGCACGGGCCGTCGGGCACGGCGTTGAGGTCCTTGCGGACGAGCGGCACGTCAGGCAGCTGGAAGTCGGTGCCGAGCGGCACCTCGAAGTCAGGCACCGGCGCCTTGTCCTCGGGTTCGATGCCGAAGACCGCCGACGAGTCGAACTTCACTACGCCAACTCCGGGCGCGTCTTGGTGCACGCATGCCGTGGCGCCCAGCGCGCTAAGAGCGACCAACGCGATGGCGAACTTTTTAGGCAGCAGTTTCTTCATCATCTGCTTCCTTCCCGCTCGTTAGAGCTGCATTGAGATCGGGGGCGAAGGGATTTCGCAACGACAAGCGTGACACTGCGGCGACGAATCGCACGGTCGCGGGTTGTGCCGAGCCGACGCGGCGCTTGAGCGAGCGCGACAACTCCTCGGCGGCGACGGCGAGTTCGAGGCTGGCGTCGCCCTGCAGGTCGCCCCACAGCACGCGCGTGACCAGCCATGCGAGCTCGGTGTGCTCGTCGTCTTCGATGAACCGTTCCAGGTACATGAGCGGCGTGTCGCTGGGGTGAGCGAAGCCGAAGTCGGTGGCGACGTCGCGGAACTCCGCGTACGCCAACGCGATGCGCGCCCGCGGCCCCATCGCCGCGGCGGCGTTGCGCCGGCGCGAGCGGATGCGCGCTTTCCGCAGCGCCGGATACGTCGAATAGATCAAGAGAATGAACAGGATGATCGGCACACCGATCAGCAGGCCGCGCAGGAGTTGCTTGCCGAATACCGACTTGGGCGCGGTGATCGTCGGCAGGAACACCGAGACGTTGACTTCGTCGCTCGGCAGGATGTTCGGGTTGGTCTGCTGCGTGCCCGGGTCACTCGACACCGACGGCTTCGCCTTCTTCGGCGTGCCGACGACCGGCACCCACTTGAACCCGGGGAAGTACACCTCGACGAAGGTCGCGCCGTTCTTCGGGCGAATCTCGAGCGTGTGCGTGCCGACGTCTTCTCCGCCGTCGAAACCGAACGCGATGCGCGACGGCAGCCCGATCCAGCGGGCGAGCATCGCTTGCGTGGCGACGATCTCATACGGCGTCGCTTCGAGATTCGTCAGGATCTGCTCGACGCGCGCGCTGTCGATCGACACCGGCACGCCCTGGCCCGTGGCCACGACGTTGTCGAGGACGTAGTTGCGCAGGAAGTCGAAGCGGTCCCACTGCGTCGGCAGCTTGTTCGCCTGGTCGATCAACTTGCCGACGGCGGGCGGCGGGTCGCCGACGCCTTCGGTGAACTGCAACACGCTCTGCGGAGGCGCTTCGGTGACGGCCTCGAGGTCCTTGATCGACGGCAGACCGGCGGCGAGCACCGTGTACTCCTGGCCGCGCTTGAGCGTGCCGGCAGCGAGGCGAATGTTGCCGGAGCGATAGTCGAATGAGGGCACGACGCCCTTCGCCTGCAGACCGACGATGTTCGACAGGCCGGGCAGCACGGCGCCGGTGAGGCCGAGGATCTGGAAGTGGGCGTCGATGCGCGGCGTCAGTTCGGGATCGATGACGCCGCTCTTCGGCACGTTCTTCACGTTGGCGTCGGCGACGGGCGCGAGGCGCCAGTCCTTCCCGTCGTACACGTCGAGGCTGCCCATGCGCCACGGGCCGGAGAGATCGGAACGCACCCGGAACAGCGGCCGGTCGACGACCTTCGACAACGGCACCGTCTTCGGCTTCTGGGGTTCCTCGGCGGGGTTGACAGCCGGCTTCGGGAACAGGAAGTCGAGTTGGCTGGCGAAGATCAGCAGCACGGTGACGGGCGCGATCACGATCAGCGAACGGATGGCGTTGCGCAGCTCGTAGGCGGCAGACGGCTTCTCCTCGCCCTCGAGACCCGAGTTCGACGACAGCAGCACGAGGCCGAACACGAACAGGACGAGCACGACGATGCCCGACGCGACCTGCTGGTCCTTCGGGACGCTGATGCCGCCAAGGGCGGCGAACGGCACGGGGATGACGAGCGCGAGCGCGGGACGGCGGAACGCGATCGCCACCCAGGCCGCCGAGAACCCGACCACGGCCATGAGCCAACCGAGCACCGCGTGCCAACCGGGCACGAACGGCACCGGCGGGCGCAGCACGTCGCCCTGCTGATTGGCCTCTTTGACGAGCGTCGTAATCGACCCGATGTTGCCGACGTCCGGCAGCATCATCAGCGCACCGATGACGAAGATGCCGCCGGCAACGATGGCGAGCGTCGTCGACAGCCGTCGCTGACGGCTGGCGACGATGGCGAGCCCGATGCCGAGCACGCCGGCGACGGCGCCGTAAATGCGCGGCGACACGCCGGTGAAGACGCCGCCCGTCATGATCGCGGTGGCGATGACCGGGAACGCGATGGCGATCGCCAGACGGACGACCGGTTGCTCGGGCTCGACTTCCTCGGCCTGGGCCGCGGCCTGGTCGATGTCGGCTTCGACGCCGCCTTCTTCACCGCTCAGCCGCTCGAGGACGTCTTCCTCGAGTGCTTTCAGGTCAGTCTCAGTCGTCGCCATTACGCCTAGATCCTGTTCCCGGCGCCGATGTTGTTGAACAGGGCGGACGCGAGGTCGCCGCCGGGGCGCACGCTTGCGACCTGGCAGCCGAGGGCGGCGGCCATGCCGGCGGTCTCGCTCTCCTCGTCGTCCCACAGCAGCGCGACGACCAGGATCGACACGCCCTTGTTGAGCAGCAGCTTCAGCTGCGCGGCCTCGCCCGCGCCGAGGTGCGGTGTGATGAGGATGTTGTGCGCGTCGCGCTGCGCGTTGCCGAGCAGGCGACGGATCACGGCGCTGAGCGGTTCGCGGCTCAACTCCACTTTGGCGAACGCGTCGAGCAGCGGGAGTTGCTGCTGTGCACCGCGCAGCGCACGCGTCAGCGGACCGGCGTTGGTCTCGACCTTGATCTCGTAGCCCTCGCGCAGGTGCCGCACGGCGAGTGACGCCGCGGCGCGCACGCCCATCTCGAAGCTCTCCGACAAACCTTCGCCGTCACGCGAGTGCGTGCCGCGGTCGGTGTCGAGGATGATCGTGATCTTGTCGGTGATGCCCTGCTCAGCCTCCCGCACCATGATCTTTCCGGTGCGCGCCGAGGCGCGCCACACGATGCGGCGCAGGTCGTCGCCCGGCTTGTACTCGCGCATGCCGTAGAACTCGAGGCCCGACGGCCACGGCCGCGACACCGGCGGGCGGATGGGCGGATCCTCGAAGGCACGCGTGAGCGGACGGTCCGACACGAGCTCGATGCGCGGGTGGACGAGCAACTGGAACGGCTCGGCGATCAGCGTCTCGCGCTGGGTGAGCCCGAGCGGGTCGCCTTTGACCGCCACGAGCGGGCCGACGTCGTACACGCCACGGCGCGTGCAACGCACCGAGTAGCGGTGCGTCATCTTCTCGCCCGACGACAGCTTCGTGATCGGCACGCGCACCGGTTGGCCGAGGCGCTCCGGCACGCGCTCTTCGAGCACGAACGTCGACACGCCGCGGCGCGCTTCGAGCGACACCTCGACTTCGAGACGATCGCCTTCGTGCGCACGCGGGAACAGGCCGGCGCGCTCGCCGGTGAGCTTGAGGTTGCGTGGTGCGAGGAAGAAGCAGATGCCGAAGAGCATCACGAGGCCGTAGGCGAACAGGTACATGGCCGTGCCGGCGACGATGCGCGCCATCAGCCACACGAGCACGGCGCCGACGAGCGCGACGACGCCGTAGACGCGCAGGCCGGTCTTGCGCTTGAGGTCGTCGGTGCGCTTGCGCAGCGCGCCGGGCGCGAGCGCGTCAGCCAGCGCGTCGAACCGGACGCGCAAGCGTCGGCCGAAAGACAGCTTCTGGGTGCCGGTAGGCATAGAGGTGGTTCGGTGCCCCTTGGTGCTACTTCTTGGCCGAGACCGGCGGCTTGACCTGGTTGGTCACGCGGTCCAGCACGTTGCTGACGTCTTCACCCCGCAAGATGGCGTCGGGGTTGAGCACGACGCGGTGCGCCATGATGTGCGGGAGCACGGTGCGCACGTCGTCGGGATAGACGTGCTGGCGACCGTCGCTCGCCGCCAAGACGCGGGAGGCCTTGAGCAGGTTGATGGTTGCGCGGGGCGAACCACCCATGGCGATGTTGGCGTCGTTGCGGCTCGCTTGCACGAGGTCGACGATGTAGTACGCCACGTCGTCGGCGACTTCGATGTCCTGGGCGTACGCCATCATCTTGTCGATCTCGGTGGTGCCGGTCACCGGACCGAGATCTTCGATCGAAAGCTGCTTCGAGTTGGCGAACATGACGTCGAACTCGGCGCCGCGATCCATGTAGCCAAGCGACATCTTGAACAGGAACCGGTCGAGCTGCGCTTCGGGCAGCGGGAAGGTACCGGCCTGCTCGATCGGGTTCTGCGTGGCGAGCACGAGGAACGGCCGCGGCAGGTCGTAGGTGACACCGTCGGCGGAGACGCGGCGCTCGGCCATCGCCTCGAGCAGCGACGACTGCGTCTTCGGCGTCGCACGGTTGATCTCGTCCGCCAGCAGCACGTTGGCGAACACCGGGCCCGGGTGGAACTCGAACTTGCCGGTCTTCTGGTCGAGGATCGACGAACCGGTGATGTCGCCGGGCAGCATGTCGGGCGTGCACTGCACGCGCTGCGTGGAGGCGTCGATGGACTGGGCGATGGCGCGGGCGAGGACGGTCTTGCCGGTGCCCGGCACGTCTTCGAACAGGATGTGGCCTTCACAGAGGATCGCCACAAGCGCCAAGCGGACGACATCGGTCTTGCCCTTGAGCACCGTCTCGATGTTCTCGACGATCTTGTCGAAGTTCTTCTTGAACGATTGAGCATTCATCGAACCGCTCGAACTACGAGCGGTCGCGACCGAACGGGAAGCCGGTTTACGAGGTGCCATGGCGCGGAAGCGTCCTCACTTCAGAGTCGAAAATTGTGAGCTGCACTTCCGAACTCCCCAGTTCTGGAACGTGTCA